>DCUI01000207.1 GCA_002327785.1 Phycisphaerales bacterium UBA2218 | reverse complement strand
ACAGGCTGGCTCCGACAGGCAGGCAATCACCGGCAGGCTGCCGATCGGCGGTTTGAGGCATAGCGCAAGGATACGGCCAGATTGGACCGGCTGGCAGTGGCAGCCAGCAGATTCGCAGCGGATGTTGGCGCAGTCAGAGCACGTCGATAAGATCAAAGACCATGGTGCAGCGCCGAGAGGAGTCTCAGGCTGCTGTGAGTTCTTTTCACAGATCAGGAGATGAAACGATGAAGCAGATACGAACAGCCGAGGCCCCGGCGGCCATCGGCCCCTATAGTCAGGCCATAGCGGAGGGACAGTTGATCTTCACATCCGGACAGCTTCCCATGGACCCGACCACGGGCGAACTCCGCAATACCGACATTGCTTCGGCGGCACGACAGGTTCTATTGAACCTGCGCGCCGTGCTTCTTGCAGGAGGGGCCGACATGAGCACCGTAGTCAAAACCACGGTATTTTTGAAGGACATGCGGGACTTCCAGGCCTTTAACGGCGTCTATGCCGAGTTCTTCAAGGAGCCGTTCCCCGCGAGAAGCTGCGTCCAGGTGGCGGCACTGCCCAAAGACGCACGGGTCGAAATCGAAGCCGTCGCCGTGCGAAAGGAATGAGGACGATGCGTCTGCGAACGGACGTGCGACTGCAAACTCACAATGCTTGAGAAAGGAGCGTAACGATGGGCACCTTGTTGACCCGGCCGCGATGGTCGCCTTTCCTGGTGGGTGCGTGCATCGGGGCCCTGAGTTGGATCACGTTCGGCCTAATGGGCAAGGCCCTGGGGACGAGCACCACCTTTGTGACGGTCGTGGCCTCCCTTCAGTCGTTCATCGCACCGGAACACGTCAAGGCCACGCCGTACCTGGCCAAGCACACCAAGATCGACTGGCAGTTCATGCTCGTGATCGGCATCTTCGTCGGCGCGCTGGTCTCGGCCTTGCTGGCCCGCAGCTACAAGCTCGAACGCGTGCCCGATCTGTGGGAATGGCGTTTCGGCCCATCGAAAGCCAAACGATACCTCGCCGCCTTCCTGGGCGGCATTCTCGTATTGTTCGGCGCCCGGCTCGCCGACGGCTGCACCAGCGGCCACGGCATCAGCGGCGGCCTTCAGTTCGCCGTCAGCAGTTGGACGTTCTTCGCATCGTTCTTCCTGACCGGTCTGGCGATCGCGTTCATCCTCTTCGGGAAGGAGGGCCGCAAACATGTTAACGTTTGATCCGTGGAATATGCTGTTGCTCGGTCTGGCAACGGGTCTGGTCTTCGGGTTCCTGCTTCAGCGAGGCGGAGTCACCAAGTACCAAGTCATCGTCGGACAGTTTCTTCTGGCCAACCATACCGTGCTGCGGACCATGCTGACCGCCATCGTCGTCGGTTCCGCCGGCGTGCTGGCGATGCACCAACTCTGGGGTGTCAAGCTGCACATCAAAGAAGCGACCCTCTGGGGCAACATCCTCGGCGGCGGCATCTTCGGCGTCGGCATGGTGGTGTTGGGCTATTGCCCGGGCACCGGCATCGGAGCGATCGCCGACGGCTCCCGTCACGCCATCTGGGGCGTTCTGGGCATGTTGGCGGGTGCGACCGGCTATGCCGAGGCGGAAGCCTGGATCAAAGCCAATATCCTGTCAGCCTGGACTCTCGGCAAAGTCACCATCGCCCAGGAGGTTCACGTAAGTCCGTGGTTCCTCGTGATCGGTTTGGCGGTCGTGGCAGCTCTGTTGTTCTGGTGGCTGCGGGGGAAAGACGTGCCCGGCACAACCGCTCTGGGCAGAGACAGCAGGAGTGCATCCGCTTCGGAGACTTGAGACTGAGGCACGGTTCGCCCTTTACACCCGCGGCCTGTGGGTCGAACTCGGGGCGGTTTCGGTCCTCGAAGACGGCCTTCACCATCCGCAAGTTCATCAGCAGGCCTTCCGCCTTCGTCGCGCGGTACGTCGGCGCCTCATTGAGGCACCACCGACCATCACGAATCGACACGCGAGTGCGGAGCGCCACGGTCCTCGGATCTCCGGGCCCGGGATCCGTCAGCGACTCGCCAAGCTTGGCAAAGAATGCATCCCACCTGGCCTCCGTTTCCCGTATACCCTGCCCGCCTGCGGCCACGGGATGAGTCCCCATCCGCACCACCACCATGTTCCACTCAGGGATCACGCAACAGAAGTTCGCGCTGTGACCATGAGACATATAGGCACCGGGCGGCGCCGAAGGCCAGGGACGCTTGCCGTCGGGCTGGATGTCGTTCGTCCACCAGTAGAACCCGTATCGACCATGCAGGAAGGAACTGGCCCCGACCCCGGGAACCTGATTGCGGGTGGCCTCTTCCACAAAGGAGGCAGGGAGGAGTTGCCTGCCGGCCCATCGGCCGCGATTGAGGTAGAGAAGCCCAAGCCGAGCCATTTGGAGGGCGGTGGTTTGAATGCCGGGGGTGGTGGGAGTGCCGGCCGCGTTGTTCAGGTCGATCCACTCCACCTTCCCGCTGACGCCCCAGTCCCAGCCGGTCATCCCAATCGGATCGGCGATACAGCGTTTGAACACGGATTGCTCGGATTCTCCCGCCAGCCGGGTCAGAATGCGGCCCAACAGGAACACCTGGTGATCGTGATACTGCACCTGGGTCCCCGGTTCGAACAATGGCTCCGCTGGCTCCAGATACGAGATCGGCTCTCCCCACGGCTGCTCCGTGGTGACGTTGACGACCTGTCCCCGATATCCCGACGACATGGACGCCAGATGGCGCAAGCGAATCCGGCTGTACGTCGGATAATGGTCATCCAGGTCAGGCAGGTACTTCACGACCGAATCGTCGAGTGAACAAAGACCTTCCGCGGCCAGAACGCCGAGAACCGTGCTCGTGAACGTCTTGGTGCAGGACCATACGTTGTGACAGGCATCGCTGTTGGGGCCTCTCCAAATCAGACAGCCGTTGCGGACGATCACAAGCTCGTCGGCGCCATCCGGACCGAAATGGGCATCCATATAGGCCACCGCCGCCTGGAGCTTCGCCGGATCCACTTGCTGAGATTCCGGCGTTGCCTCCATCCAGTCCCGACCGGGAAACACGCCCCGCACGTCCGTCGAGGCCGAACCCGTAGCCTGCACACGAGGAACGACTGCCGTCCTTTGGGGCCCGCTCCAGGTTTCTTCGGCTTGCATGGTTCCGCCGGCAAGAATAACGAAGAGCAATATCGCAGACCGTGCGCGTCTCATCTCGGATCGCTCCTGGTTTTCACTCTGGTTTGACCATGACCCTGTAGACAACCGGACGATTCCTCGTAATTGAAGGGCCCGCCGCCTTCGTGTGTATGTCGAAGCCCACGACACCGATCAGATCGCCTGGATATCGCGTCAGCTTTCCGCCCCAGAACTGGACGGGGTATTCCTCAAACTCGGCACATGCATATTTACCGCCGGGCCTGAGCACTCTGAAGACCTCGCGCAAGGCCCGTTCCTTGTCGGAGTCCCCCAGGAGATGGAACAACAGACAGGAACAAACAAGGTCGAACTGTCCGTCCGAATAAGGCAGTCTGACCGCGGTCCCGACTTGATACTGTGCCGTGGGGCAATGTCCTTTTCCCCTCTTTTGAGCAATCCTTATCATGCATGGGCTGACGTCTACCCCGTGGACCACAGATCCATCTACTATCCCAGCCAGACGGCAACTCAGTATCCCTGTTCCACAGCCTATGTCGAGGATCTCCGTGTTGCCGCTTGGGGCAGCCAATTCGATCAGGGTGTCATGGACCTGCCCCAGACGACGTTCTGCCCACCTGTCATACAAGCCGAACCAGGCGCTGAGCCCCAGTATCTTGTTCATAACGAACGGCATGGAACTCATCCCATACTTCCCGCGGGAGCAGCCACAGCATACGCCTGTGATTCTCAACTGATTTTCTCGAAGGGCCACATGACGACCCCTCCATCCATCACGCGGACGCTTTGGAAGCCGGCCGCCTTGAGGATGAGGGCCGCTTCATAACCTCGCAGCGAGATCTTGCAGAAGGCGACGATCTCCTTGTCCTTCGGCAATTCTCCCAGGCGGCCTCGCAGCGATCCCAGGGGAATCAATGTCGAGCCCGGCAGACGGACCTGCTCGTATTCCTTGGGCGAGCGCACGTCCAGGAACAGGAAGTCCTGTTTCCGCTGCTGCATCTCGTGGACTTCCTGCACGGAGACGCCCTCCATGTAGTCGTCCATTTTGTTGCGGAGCACATTGGCAGCGGTGATGATGTTGTCCATGGCCGGCGAATAGGGCGGCGCATAACACAGATCGGCGTTGGCGAGCTGGTCCACGGTAATTCCTGCGGTCAACGCCATCGCCGCCACATCGATCCGCTTGTCGCCCACCCCGGGGCCGATGGCTTGGGCGCCCAGGAGCTTTCGGCTCTTGCGGTCCGCAATCAACTTCAGGATCAGGAGCTTGGCGTCAGGCATGAAATGCGCCTTGTCCGGGGCCGGCGCAATGGCGATCACCGGTTCATAGCCTTCTGCCTTGGCAGCCGATTCGCTCAGGCCGGTCCGACCCACGCAGAAGTCGAACACCTTGCACACGGTACTACCCAGCACGCCCGGGAAGTGGTCATGGCTGCCGCAGATGTTGACCGCTGCGACACGGCCTTGTTTGTTGGCCGTGGAGCCGAGAGGAACGAAACAAGGCCCATCCGTCATGATGTCCCTGCATTCGAGGCAATCCCCCGCTGCGAAGATATCGGGATCGCTGGTCTGCATGCGGTCGTTGACCTTGATCGCGCCGGTGCGACCGATCTCCAGCCCGGCGGCCTGTGCCAACGCCACGTTCGGCCGCACCCCGACGGCCAGGACTACCATGTCTGCCGCGATCCGCCCGGCACCGGTCATGACCGACTGAACGGCCCCGTCGCCCTCAATGGCCTCAACCTTCGTGCCAACCAGCACCTTGACGCCGTGAGAGCCCATGTGCTGTTCCACCAGGCAGGACATGTCCGGGTCCAGCATGCGCAGCGTCTGGGGCATCATCTCCACCATCGTCACCCTGCAGCCTCGCTGCACGAGGGCCTCCGTGATCTCCACGCCGATCAGACCGCCTCCGACAATCACCACGTCGCGGGCCTTGTCCTGGGCCAGCAAAGCCCGAATCCCCTCGGCATCGCGCACCCCCTGCAGAGTGAACACGTTTTCCAGATTGGTCCCAGGAATGGGAGGGACAACCGCCTTGGCACCGGTGGCCAGCGCAAGCTTGTCATACTCCAGCCAGGATTCCTGCCCATGCACCAGGTCGCGCACGCGAAGACGTCTGCCCGCCCGATCGATTTCGAGGGCCTCTGTTTCGTTGAGGATTCTGACGTTCTTCACGTGCTGGAAAAACACGGGATCGCGCACTGCCCCCGCGGGGGTGGACATGAGTTCCTTCTGCTCCTTGACGGCACCGGACACATAGTAAGGCAGCCCACACCCGGCGTAGGACAGGAACTTCCCTCGCTCTACGACGGTCACCTCGGCATCCGGGCAGAGCCGAATGACCTTCGATGCGATCTTGGGCCCGGCAGCCACGCCCCCGACAATGACGACGCGCAACGGATGTTTCATAGAATGAGTCTCCATTTGCCTGGATACTTCCTGTCGAACCAATGGCATTCGTATGACAATCTCAGCCCCGCCCAGATACGCAGTCTGTGCCTGCACCCGTCCTCCCGACGCCTCCACGACCGCCCGCACCAGCGTCAGACCCAGGCCTGTGCCGGGAATCGAAGAGTCCTTGGCTTGACCGGCCCGCACGAACGGCTCAAAAACCTGTTCCCGCATGTGCGCGGGGATGCCGATGCCGGAATCCGCGACAGTCAGGGTGAGTTCTCCCTGATCCGCCGCCAGGGACAAACGAATCAACCCATGATCGGGCGTGTACTTGAATGCGTTCTCCAAAAGAGTCTGGAGGACTTCGGCGAACAATGCCTCCGTCCCGCGAACGTGCCCCTCCGCGACGTCGCTGTCAACGATCATCTCAATGGAACGATCATGGGCTTGCCCAGCATGTTGCGTGTAGAACTGGTCCACCAGGAAGGCAAGAGTCGTCAGAGCGGTGGTTGATTCCACCTTCTCCCTGCGCAGACGGGCAACGGTCAGCAGTTGATGAATGGCCTTCTCCGCCTGCAAACATCGCTGATCGACCCTCTGGAGCATGTCCAATTGCCGCTCGTTGAGGGGGCCGGCGTACCCGGCCAACACTGTGTTCAGCAGACTCCTGGCCGCCACGAGCGGGGATCGCATCTGGTGACTACCCAGAGACAGGGTATCGAAGTCATCGCTCTTTCGAGCCTGTTTCTCAGACATACGCTTTTGCCTCTCAACAGCTCTGCCTGTCCATCGGCGATCCCATGGCCAGATGATGAGTCATGGTACGATGTGTCGATACCGTTTTCAAGCTCGACCCCCGCAGAAGTACCTCCACAGCCTGCAAGGAACCGTCAGAGCACTGCCTCGTAGTAGAGCACCCCCTCATGCTCTTGGGCCCGAACCTTCTGCTCGGACAGCAGTCGTCCGACACATTTGGCCGCTTCGTGTGGATGAAGGCGCAGGCCTGTAGCGATGTCCACAATCGAACAGGGACGCCTGCGCAGCAGATCGAGCACCTCGCCGCACCCCATGTTGGAGCCGTCCGTATCGCTCAAGTGCGGATAGGGAACGATCACCTCGGCTTGTGGATGCAATTGGGAAGCTATTTCCACCAACCGATCGTGGGAAACCGGCATCGCATAGCCTTCGGCGGGCGGGCGGACCACCGTGTTGACTTGGACCTTATCCGGCGAGATCACCTCGATGCAAGCGCGGAGCGCCTCGACCCTCCCCTCCACGGTCGTCACTCCGCTCAGGAGAAACACCTCCAGCCAGTACCGACCGCGAAACAACCGCCGAAATTCCTGCAATCCCCTCAACATCTGATCGAACGAGATCTGAGAATGGGGCCGGTTCACATAGTGGAACATATCCTCACTGCCCGCATCCAGCGAAGGCACAACCAGATCGGCCTCTGCCAGCGACTCTCGAACCTCCGGAAGCCACAGCAGAGAACCGTTCGTAATCACCGCTACTGGAATATCGGTTATCGTTTTGATCTCCCGGATCAGATGCGAGATCCCCCCATGGAGGGTGGGCTCACCCGAGCCGGCCAGTGTGATGTAATCTGGCTTGGAGGTCAGTTTATCCTTGAGTTGAGCCACCACTTCCCTTGTCGGGACCCATCCCCTCCGTTCCATGGTCTTGTTGGTGGTCCGGCCCAACTGGCAATAGACACAATCGTACGTGCAGACCTTGTAGGGTATCAGATCCACCCCGAGAGAGCGCCCTAATCGCCGGGAGGGAACCGGACCATAGATATACTGCCTTTGTTTATCTTCCAGAGCATGACTGCTAGGCATTTGCCGGAGCCTCCGTCCTGATGGTACACATCAGATCGAATGGATTGTACCGATTCATGCGCCGGCTCAATCCGATCCATCCTTTGATTTCTAAACGCGCATGGCGGACTTGTTGCCGATCCGTGTAGGTTTCGACCCTGGTTGTATAGGTATAATAGCCGGGCAGTTCCTCCTGAATGAACCGGGTGACTTCCTCTGCCGGAACATGCGAAGCCCGTATTCCACCCCCTCGAACCCTGAAGGTCCGGTCTTTGAACATTCCAACCCTCTCAAGCGCAAAACCAAGGCCCTCGGATTCTGTGAACTCAACCGATATGTGTCCTTTAAGTCGATCCAGTAAGAACATGTTCGCACCTCACCAGCAATGATTCATTGCTTTCCGAAATTCACCACATGACCAGGCACTGGTGCATCATCGTGGCTCACAATCGCCTCGTATAGTCCGCCGGTTCGAAAGCCGCATTCACAGATCTCCTGCTCGATATCGACAATACGCAGGTCCTTGAATTCTCCTGATGGCCAGTCTTCGACCGTGTGCTTGGGGTACACTGAGAGAAGACCTGTGGGCTTGAGAACGCGGAACATCTCGCGAAAGAGCACCCGTCTCTGACTCCGAGTGAAGTAATGCAATACATCATACAGAAGAGCAATGTCGATCGAGCGGCTCTCGATATCGATGTCGAGCTGGCCGGACGTTCTGATCGCCTTGATGTTCTGCAGGCCGTATTTCCCGGCCTTTTTCATCAATTCATCCAGCGGCTTTGCGGCCTTGTCCAGGGCATAGACGATCCCTGAGCGACCGACGGCAAATGCAGCAGGAATGCTGTAATGACCGACACGGCAGCCGAAATCCAGAAGACCGTGCCCCTCGCGTACGCCTATACTCCTAAGAAAGGCTATGCCGTCCTGACGCTCCCATTGTTTCATCGACTTACGCATCGTCATTCGCACAAACGAGGCCCGAATATAGCCGTGCCGACTCGTATAAGGCGTTTCTCCGGTTGATGTTGCCCTTCAGGATTCGCAGGGCCGCTGGTCACAAGGCGTGTCTCGGCCACAACAAGGCTGTTCCCGGTTACAGGCAAGCCCATTCGTTCGGCCAGAATCCCTTGTATGGAAACCAGAGCCTTTCAGAATGATGGCTGAGCCACCTCCGATCAGCCGTGTGACCGGGCCATTGCACTTCGGGCATGTGGTCACGGGACCCGCGGTCATGGCCTGGAATACCTCAAACACATGGCCACACTCATTGCATCGGTATTCATACGTAGGCATAAGGACCTCCATCATTTGGATGGTGGGACCAAACCTCCATTCTCGATCCCATCGAAGCATTTAAGGACCGTCGCAGGCACAGCAATGACCATCTCCTCAGGTTGGATGCCACCGTGCTGGCGGGAGTCGGGGCAGCCGAACGAGATGCTGATGGATTGACTCACGTGGGCTTTCACAACCGCGTTTCCGCAGACCGCCATGATGCTGGAGATGTCCGCATGAAGGCTGTGGCCCGTCGCGGTCTCCCAGAGTCTGACCAGCCGCATCGCCGCCTCAGGCCGGACGTATGTGACCAGCACATCCGGACCCGTGCAATCCCCAACACGAATGCCGGCGTATGAGTCTGCCAGAACAGGGACCTGTTCAACGAGTTCCCGAGCCCGAGCGGCATTCACGCCGGTCTTCTCAGAGAGATGGAGCACCAGCCCCTCCTCCTTGCCCTTCGCCCAACGGAAGGCGCGTTTGGCTCCCTCGCAGCGAATCGTCTCGGGCAACAGATCAATGTGCCCTTTCCTCGCCTGGCACACCGCCTCGCAGAACCTCAAGGGTTCGCGATGAACGCATTCCCAGTCTGCCGGCAGATGCTTGAAGAATTTGACGGCTATCCACCGCGTCCCGGTCACTTGCTCCAACAACGGACATGGCGAGGCCTGTGCCTCGATCACGACTTTCATAGGACCATCAACCTTTCTCATAGCGCGATCTGCGTACCCACATTACACATGAAGCACTTCTGCGGCAGAGCATCCCAGAGTTCTCGCAAGGCTTCATCGCCTGTGCAATGGGCAGGGCCAATCCGCTGAACATCGTACCGGCGGAGGACATCGATCGTGTAAGCGATTCGCGACGGCAAAGCCCGCACCAGGTGCATCCCGCCCATAACCATCTGGATTGGTCGGTTCGGGAACACCTCGGCGACATAGTCCAGTGTATTGACGACACCCGCATGGGCGCAGCCGAGAACCACAACAAGACCGTCCTTGGTCTCCAGTACCAACGCCTGATCATCCAACAACTCGTCGGGCTCAGTGCAACTTGGGTCCCGGTAGAACGGGCCGCCTGTGTTCTCGAAGGCCGACCGTCGCGGAATCTCGCCGGTGGCCCACACGCCGGGAAGGATCTCGATCGGCCCATCTGTGAAAGAGCCCATGCCCTCGTCGATGCGACGTTTCAGTATGTGCGAGACCTCCGACTCCATGCCAATCTGCCGGCCATTGGTCTCGCGGCGGGCATACTTCGCCTCCAGTGCCAGCGGATGGAGATAGACTGGCACGCCGGGGGCAATGTCCAGGACTTTCTTCAGCCCGCCGACATGGTCGTAATGGCCGTGACTCAACACGACGGCATCCACCGTCCGGAGATCGATGCCGAGGACCCGCGCGTTGTGGAGGAGGATATCGCTCTGGCCGGTGTCGAAGAGGATTCTCCGCGAGCCGATCTCGATCCAGAACGACAATCCATGCTCGGCCAGCATCCCGCGGCCGCCCGCCGTGTTCTCGACCAACACCGTGATTCGTCCCTCCATCATGGGAGCACCTTCCGTTCTCACTCAAAGAGCAGCCCGGCAATGGCGACGACTGTTGTCCACAGGTCTTTCTTCCCTCTGGCCGTCTGCGTGATGTTCGAGGTTCGAATGATCAACCCGCTGGCCTTGTAGACCTGCTCTTTTTCCGACCAAGCCTGGTCCGGGTTCACCTCCAGGCCGAGCGTCGTGCCGAGCATGTCCGCCGCCAGGTCCTCCGCCATATCCGACGCCTGCCTGTGGTTCATGCCGTGTCCGTGGACTTCGCTGAGGTATCCCCATCGAGTGACCTCCTTGGGAATCGCGACGCCGACGGCCGATGCGACGAGCCTGCCGTGTTCGTCCGTGTCGGCCCGGGCCATGACGCAGTAGAGAATCTGACCGGGCGACAACATCTTGAGCCCTTCCGTCTCACTGATGATCGCGCACCGCGGCGGCACGATCGACGACACCTGGACCAGGTTTTGCTGGGCGACGCCCGCGTGTCGGAGGGCTTCCTCGAAGGACTTCAGCCGGTACCGATGTCTGCCAACGCCCCTGGTGAGAAACACTTTCTTCGGAATCAAGTTGTCCGCCATTCGAGTCCTATGCCCTTTCCGTGTCGTATTCCTTGTACATGAATCTTGCCATCGCACGCACTTTCAGTTGTCCGTTCTGGTGGATGCACGCTTGCAGCTCATACAATGGGTGTGAATCGCTTGCCAGTCTCGCCGTCACCGTCGCCGGCTCTCCCAAGACGACCGGATGTCTGAACCGAACCTTCAGTTCAGCCGTTACGCAAGTCAGTCCGTGGGCGAAGAGCCAGTTGGTCATGGCTCCGTCGAGCACGGCCGATGTGATCCCGCCATGCGGCCAGCCCACATACCCCTCGACCGCCGGATCGAATTCAAATTCAGCTACGACCGTGTCGTCGGGTCCCGTCATGAAGTGCAGGCACAACCCACAGGGATGGTCCGGACTGCATACGACGCAGTGTGGGTGCAGCCGCGTGCGAAGACTCGCGTACGATCGTGTTTTTGTGTCATCAGGGATCATTTCTACTGATTGATTTTGCATGTGCTGGTTCTGAACGCTCCTGTGTGTTGTTATTGCCCCAGAATGTCACGCATGGCCGAGGGATGAACGCCGCCGGTGGCCGCGATCTCTCTCACCGTCATATCCGGCTCGGCCTTGAAGCCTTTGTCACGCAGCTTCTGAACAGTCTTCTCCAAATCCAGGTCCTGCTGCTCGCAGTATTGCCTCAGTGTCAACCGGCCGATCCCGTAACCACCTTGTTGCTGGCCTTGCCGATTGGCGCCCCGACCACCGCCGGCCTGCGGAGCGATGTTCTGTCCTGTAGCAACAGCATAGAGCTGCATTGGAGTCATGCCGGCCTGCTTCGCAAGGTCTCCGAGAACCACCTCAGGCGATTGGACCTCGATGCCGGCCGCCAGGAGATTCTTGACCATGAATTCCACATCGAGGCCGTGCGTTTTCTCAGCGAGTTCACTCAATGTGAGCAGCTCCGCATGGGGAATCGGCGCCTGGCCTGCGGGCGTCTCCCAACTGTGTTTGATCGCCTCGTTCCAGGTCAGCAGAGAGGAGAATGGCTTGACCTCGGCCAGCGTCGCCCATCCCACAATCCCGCACAGAAGCAGGGCAAGCGCCCATTCCATCCTCAAGGCGAATGCCCGATGGATCCGGGTGCGGAAGTAGCTCAAAAAAGCCCGCCAGTTCAGGTATAGATGGAGAACCGCAACAATCATGAAGAGGAGGCTGAACCAGATGTGCAGGCCCGCCCACTGTTCCTTCGTCAGGGCCCCTATCTTCCAGCCCGTCCAGTGCGCAACGCGACCGGGCGGCGTGACGAACAGGACGACGCCCGTGACCGACATAGCCACTAACGAAATGGCCGTTGTGACTGAGATGAAGGCCCGCCAGTTGAATCGATGGCCTGGCCCTCTGTCCGGTGTCGGTCGTCTTTCTTGCGGAAAATCGGGTTTCGTCTCCATACTCTCATCCTTCGAAATTGCAGACTCTCGACGGGTCCATCGGGTATCGCATCGAGCCTAATGATCGCAGATGTTGCCCCCCGTTTGGAGCGTACCATTCAGGTACGCATTCGCAACCTCCTCCGGGCTGCCGGCGGAGGCGCCGACGACGACCTTGATGCCGTTCTCGGCGAAGAGCGATTGCGCTCGGCTGCCCATGCCGCCGGCAATGACGATCGTGACGTTGTGCTCGGCCAGCCACTGGGGCAAGACGCCAGGCGCATGGGCCGGCGGAGCTTCTCTGTATGTCCCGGAGACACAGTTCTCCTGGGAGTTCACATCCATGATGGCAAACTCTTCACAATGCCCGAAGTGTTGGCACAACTGACCCTCTGCAAGGGGAATCGCGATACGCATGGTGTTGATCTCCTTTCCGGCATTCGTTTCATTGTCTTCACTATTCGAACCAACCAAAAGCGTGACGGCCTCACGGAAGGCCAGAGCCGCCTGGCTTTGCCGGTATTTGTCCACATACGGCTGCCCGGAATCGCACGCTTCGACAATCTGCGGATCGATGGGAATACGCCCCAGGAACGGCACGCTCATGGCCAGAGCCATGTTCTCGCCGCCGCCCGACTTGAAGATGTCGGTCACCTCGCCGCACTTCGGGCACACAAACCCGCTCATGTTCTCCAGCACGCCGAGCACGGGAAGATTCAGGCTGCGACAGAAGGTGATGCTTCTACGCACATCCGACAGAGCCACCTCCTGGGGAGTCGTCACCACGACGGCGCCATCCGCATTCTCCAGGAGCTGAATGATCGAGAGCGGCTCGTCCCCCGTTCCCGGCGGGGAATCGATAATCAAGTAATCCAATTCGCCCCACTCCACGTCCTTGAGGAACTGCTTGATCATCTGATATTTCATCGGGCCGCGCCAGATCACCGCGTCATCCTGGGATGCCAGGAAGAATGCAATCGACATGACCTTGAGATTCGCCCCCACTTCGATAGGCAGAATCGCATCAAACGCCGACTGGGCCTTCCGGCCTTCCAGATTCAGGATCTTCGGGATGCTGGGGCCGTGGATATCGATGTCCAGCAGCCCGGTTCGCTTGCCGGCAAGCGAGAGCGAAATGGCCAGATTGACCGCGACGGTGCTCTTGCCGACCCCGCCCTTGCCGGAGAGGACCAGGATCTTGTGCTTGATCTGCGACATCCGGTGACGGACTTGGGCCTGCTCGGCCTCCATTTGTCTTTGGTATTCTTGATCTTGTTGTCTGTGGACCATATTGTCGGCCATATTCAGTCCACCCTTTCTGTTTCTGCACATTCCTGTTCCCTGGTATCAGGACAGGTATTGGAGATGGTCAAATCCATCACAACTGCATTTCCTCGAGCCAACACTTCAAAACCTTCTTTCAAGGCATCGAACAATTCCTCCGATTCACCGACGACGAAAGTACTCATCGATCGTGTCTGAACATGCAACCCGTGAGACCGAAGCACCTGGCAGAACTCCTTCACGGGACCGGAGAGCTTCCTGGACCTCAGCGGATACAGGCTCACTTCTGCTTGCACCTTCATAACGTCACCTTCGCGGCAAGAAAGGCCCCACGTTGATTTGCGGTCAACCCACCAGCCCATTCGAGCATCGGGGACAACCCGATGAGAAGATCCCATCGTGGTACAAACCCGGCCACGAGAACCATGGGCTCGCCGAACGGCGACAACAAGTTCCTCAGATCGGCAGGGGAAAACAGACTCGCAGAGGCATACATACTGGCCGCCTTGCGTTGCTTGCTCCGGTTGTAGGCCGACAAGCGGTTCAGCACCCCCACGATCAGCATCCCACCTGCCTTCTTCACACAACGAACCATCTCGGCGACCACTCCCGCGGGATCGGCCGTGAACTCCAGCGCCGTAATCGCAGCCGCCACATCGAAGCTGGCGTCGCCAAAGGGCAGCCTCGCTGCGTCAGACACATCGAACACCGCACGGCTCACCTTCCTTTGCCTCGCTATGGCAATCATCTCCTCGGAGAGATCGACCCCCGTGACATCGAACCCCTTGTTGCTGAAGTACTCACTCCAGTGTCCGGTTCCACAGCCGATCTCCAAGAGCCTGCCACCGTTGGGAACACACGGCAGCAGGCTATCTATGGCCCTCTTTTCCAGACGATCGTACATGGCCCCCCGCGGAGTCCGGTACCACGCATCGTAGCGATGCGAGATTCTGCCGAAGTCGAAACGAGATGCCGAGGACTTATTCACAAAACACCTACCGTCACCCGAGTGCATATGTGACCTGACGCCACAGGGCTTTGATTCGTTCCGTAATTTCCCCGCCAGTGTACTCGGGGACAGTCGCCTTCATGATCTGGGCCTTGGTGAAGGCGTCGTCATAGGGGATTTCGCCAACCACGGTAATCCCCCGTTTGCGGGCCTCTTCACCGATCTGAGCTGTCATCTGGGGATTGATGTCCGCCTTGTTGATGCACAGCAGGGTCTTGATGCCGAAATTGGCGGCAAGATCGGCCACTCGCCCCAGATCGTGTCGCCCGGAGAGGGTCGGTTCGGTCACAATCAGCACCAGATCGGCCCCGGTGATGGAAGCGATCACGGGGCACCCGATCCCAGGCGAGCCATCGACGAGGACCAGATCCAATTTCCGCTCCTCGGCAATCTCCTTGGCCGCCCGACGGATCAGGGTCACGAGCTTGCCGCTGTTCTCCTCGGCGATCCCCAGCTTCGCATGGACCATCGGCCCGAACCGGGTATCGGAGATAAACCACTGGCCATTGACGGCGTCGTTGAACTCAATGGCCTTGACGGGACAGAATTCCACGCAGACCTTGCACCCTTCGCAAGCGACCGGATCGACGGCATAGGTCTTCTCAATAACATCGTTGGCCGGTCCATCCAGGCGAATGGCCTCAAAACGGCACATCGTGGCGCACCGACCACACCCGATGCACTTGTTCGGATCGATGGCCGCCTGCTTGCCGCCGGAGAAGTCGAACGTCTGCATCACACTCGGCGAGAGCACGATATGCAGGTCCGCAGCATCCACGTCGCAATCCGCCAGAACGGCATTGCGTGCCAGAGCGGAAAATGCCGCCGTGATGCTCGTCTTGCCCGTTCCCCCTTTGCCGCTTATGACAACCAGTTCCTTCATAGAACGTTATTCCTCACTGACTTCAACGTCCAAATAGTAATGGACCGGACAGGATACTGAACGGGACACAAGGCAGTGCTTCTCCGCCAGGGCGGCCAGTTCGCAAACCTTTTCTGCAACGCCCGGATCTTTCACTGTGGCGGTCGCACGAACCTGCACGTCAACGAACCGAAGGCCATCGCTGCCCTTCTGGACTTCGCCCTCTGCATCGGCCTCATAGAACCGGAGTTCGATATTCGACCTCCGCAGAAAATAGAAGAAGGTCGTCATCAGGCAGCCGTTGATCGCGGCTACAAACAACTCCTCCGGATTCAAAGAATCGGGCCGGCCACCAAATTCCGGCGGTGGGCCAATTGCCAGTCCTCCGGGACCGCCGAAAACAACCTCTGCCTGGC
>DCUI01000056.1 GCA_002327785.1 Phycisphaerales bacterium UBA2218 | reverse complement strand
AAAGCGAAGAATACCTTACGTTATCTACCCCTACTGTCCAGCCAAGGGCAGCGAGTTCACGCGCGCTCAGCCTTGCAGGTGCTGGGTCCGGTGGGTCGTGGTCTTCGCCGACAGCGACGGGGGGTCGGAGTGCAGAGTACTCCTTTGCCAGGCCAAACCCGCCATCGAACGGAGTTGAAGGTCGTTCCGGCAGGACCGCCACGGGCACCGTCAACACCGGCGGCACGAGGCATTTGGCCAGCACGATCAGCCACAAGAGATATCGCAAGTGGGCACTTCGACTTTTCAAGGCAAGCGATGCCAGGCCCACCAGCCCGACCAGAATTGCGATTTGCCAGCTCTGAGCGAATAAGTAGTTGACCACGTGATTTGCGTATGCATTCATGGCAGTTGCTCCACACAAAGGTTGCACAACTACGGCTTCTTCTTCGCCAACTCCTTCAGTCTCTCGATCTCCTCGTCGGTAATCCCACTGTGCTGGGCCAGGTGCTGCATGAGAGGCACGGGGTTGCCGCCGAACAGCCTCTCCACCAAATCACCGATCGTCCTTCTGATAACGTCGTCCTTCTTGGCGGCCGGCGCGTAGACGAACGCCTTCCCGCGAACATGGTGTTTGAGATACCCCTTCTCCTCCAGCCGGCGAAGGAGCGTGGCCACCGTCACGTAGGTCACGGTTCGGTTGGCCGGCAGGGCATCATATACCTGCTGCACCGTGGCTTCCTGGGATTGCCAGACCAATCGCAGGACTTCTGTTTCAGCGGGACTCATTGCGGGACGCATCTTTCGGGCCATCTTCTATCTCCTATGACAAATGTCATAGCTAATATATGACATCTGTCATAGATGTCAACGGAGATTCTTGAGATTTCTGAAAAAAATCTTCGTGTGGTGCCGGGGCGGCTCTTTTGCAGCAAGATTGCATGATCGTGGTCGGGGCGATACCATGATGGTGCAGTATGAACGGCATCCACGTGACGCCAGCACAGGAGAACATGGGATGGAACGCAGAGAATTCTTGAAGAGTGGGGCGATGGTCGCTGGTTCCGTGGCGGCGGGGGGGCTGGCCGGAGGGCGAAGCGGGGCCGCGAGCGGGGCCGGGGCGCAGTGCGACTGTGTGAATGCCTCGAAGCTGCCGCGACGGGCGTATGGCGATACCGGCGAGCGGCTGTCCATCATCGGGTTCGGCGGACTCGTCGTCAGCGGCGTCGAGCAGGAGCATGCCAATCGCGTCGTCGCCGAAGCGGTCGAGAAGGGGGTGAACTACTTCGACGTCGCCCCGAGCTATGGCGACGCCGAGATCAAGCTCGGGCCGGCGCTGGAGCCTTATCGCAAGGATGTGTTCCTGGCTTGCAAGACGACCCAGCGGACGAAAGAGGCAGCGGCGGCCGAGCTGGCCGAATCCCTCCGGCGGCTGCGGACCGATCATCTCGACCTCTACCAGCTCCACGCGATCACCGACGTGCAGAAGGACGTCGATATAGCATTCAGTCCCGGCGGGGCGATGGAAGTCTTCCTGGAGGCGAAGAAGCAGGGGCAGGTTCGCTATCTTGGTTTCTCCGCCCACTCCGAGGAGGCGGCGCTGGCCGCGATGGAGCGGTACGACTTCGACTCGATCCTGTTTCCGATCAACTTCGCGACGTTCTACCAGGGCGATTTCGGCCCACGCGTGATCGAAGCGGCCAAGTCGAAGGGTGTCGCGAGACTGGCCTTGAAGTCGATGGCGAAGCAGAAGTGGCCCCAGGACGATCCACAGCGGCAACAGTACCCGAAGTGTTGGTATCAACCGCTGACGGACCCCAAGGAAGCCAAGCTGGGCTTGTACTTCACGCTAAGCCAGCCAGTTACGGCGGCGATCCCGCCGGGCGAGGAATCGCTCTTTCGGCTGGCCCTGGATCTGGCGATGAGCTTTCGCCCGATCTCGCAAAAGGAGAAGGAGACTCTTCGACAGATGGCTCAATCGCTGAATCCCGTTTTTGAACGTCTGGGTTAGTCGTACAGTGTGTTCGGACTGCATGACGGGACCTTTCCTGTGTGTCGTTGACAGAATCCCTGCGGAGTGCTACCGTCTCCGTTGATGCCGGCCGATGCAAAGGAGGTGCAAACATGCTGGATGTTCGTGTGGCCGTCGTGGGGGCCGGGTTCATCGGGCCTGTGCACGTCGAAGCGCTGAAACGGATCGGAGCCGAAGTCACCGGTATCCTGGGGGTGTCGAAGGAAGAGTCCGCGCGTGCGGCCCGGAGTCTCTCGTTAAGGGCGTACCAGGATTTCGAGGAGGTCCTCGCCGATGAGAACGTGCAAGCCGTGCATATCGCCACGCCGAACCGGCTGCACTACCCCATGGCCGAAGCGGTTCTCAAGGCGGGCAAGCATGTGATGTGCGAGAAGCCATTGGCCATGAACTCGGCCGAGTCGGCGGAGTTGGTCGATCTGGCGAAACGCGCGGGGTTGGCCGCGGGCGTGAACTACAACATCCGCTACTATCCCCTGTGTGTCGAGGCGGCAGACATCATGAATCGCGGGGACCTCGGGCGGATATACTCGATCTGCGGCAGCTACGTGCAGGACTGGCTGTTCAAGCCAACGGACTACAATTGGCGGGTGCTGGCCGAGGAGGGGGGTGACCTGCGGGCCATTGCGGATATCGGCACGCACTGGCTGGATTTGGTCCATGCGATCACGGGGCTGGAGGTCAAGGCAGTCTGTGCCGACCTGGCGACGGTTCACCCGGTGCGAAAACGCCCGCTGGGGGAGGTCGAGACGTTCAAAGGCAAGCAGGACAAGGGCAAGGTCAAGACCGAGCCGATCGACGTTAAGACCGAAGACTACGGCTGCATCCTGCTTCGCTTCGAGGGGAACGCTCACGGCTGCCTGTGGGTGTCGCAGGTGACGGCGGGACGAAAGAACTGCCTGCGATATGAGATCGCGGGCTCCAAGCGGGCGTTGACCTGGTGCAGCGAGCAACCGAACGAGCTGTGGATCGGCCACCGCGACAAGCCCAACGAGAGCCTGATCCGGGACCCTTCGCTGGTGTCCGATTGGGCCCGGTCCTGTATCGCCTATCCGGGCGGGCACAACGAAGGTTTCCCGGACACGTTCAAACAGTGCTTCCGGGCGTTCTACAGCTACATCAAGGCAGGGGATTTCTTGGCGCCCGCGACGTTTCCCACCTTCGCGGACGGCCACCGCGAGATTCTGCTGTGCGAGGCTGTCTTGCGGAGCCATCGCACGCAACAATGGGTGCAGGTGAAAGGAGATCGTTCATGAGACTCGGGTTTGTCAGCGCGATCCTGCCGGATTTGACACTCAGGCAAGTCGTGGAGTTTGCCTTTGAGGCGGGGTATTCCTGTGTCGAGCTAATGTGCTGGCCCAAGGGGAAGGCGGAACGGCGATACGCAGGCGTGACGCATCTTGACGTGGCCGACTTTGGCCGCAAGAAGGCGGATGAAGTCCGCAGGCTGTTGGAGGGGACAGGTGTGGGGATTAGCTCGCTCGGCTACTACCCCAACTATCTGAGCCCCGATCGGGAGGAAGCAGATCGTGTGCTGGCGCATTTCAAGAAGGTGATTCAGGCGGCGGCCCTGCTGGAGGTGGGACGCGTCACCACGTTCATCGGGCGCGACTGGACGAAGTCCGTGGACGAGAATTGGCCGCGGTTCCTGAAGGTCTGGAAACCCCTGGTGAAGTATGCCCAGGATCGCGACGTGCGGATCGGTATTGAGAACTGCCCCATGCTCTTTACGAACGACGAGTGGCCTGGCGGCAAGAACCTGGCGACCAGCCCGAAGATCTGGCGTCGCATGTTCGAGGATATCCCATCGTATCATCTGGGCCTGAACTACGATCCATCGCACATGGTCTGGCAGCAGATGGACTACATCAAGCCGTTATGGGAATTCAAGGATCGCATCTATCACGTCCACGCCAAGGATGTCCGCTTGGACCGTGATCGGCTCAACGACGTTGGCGTCCTCGCGACGCCGCTGCAATATCATACGCCGAAGCTGCCCGGACTGGGGGAGGTGGATTGGGGGCGTTTTCTCTCTGTGCTGGGCGACGTAGGCTACGGCGGGCCGGTTTGCGTGGAGGTGGAGGATCGCGCCTACGAGGGATCGGTCCAGATGCGGAAGTCGGCCCTCCGTCAGAGCGCGAAGTTCCTTCTGCAATACATGTATTGATTGCGGTGGCCCTGCCGGGATCAGACGTTCGTGCGGAGCAATTCCTCGAATCGCTGTGCCTGCCCCGGCTTCATGTGATAACTGTGCTCGGCGTCGGGAAACCGGCCAGCCCTGATCTCCTCGCCGTATTTTCGAAAGGCCTCGATGGACCGGGCACCCAGGTCCGCATAGGCCTTGGCGAACTTGGGGGACTGCGCCAGGGAAAGTCCGAGGATGTCGGGCGCCACGAGAATCTGTCCATCGCAGCCCGGACCCGAGCCGCAACTGATCACGAGCAGGGGGGATCGCTCGGTGATGGCTTGAGCGACCTCGGCGGCCGTACCCTCGATGAGAAGGGCGCTCGCCCCGGCCTGGGCCATCTGCTCGGCCAGACGGACGAGAGTTATCGCCGCATCCGCCGTCGTCGCTTCGGCGCGGAACCGACCGATGGTGCTGATCCATTGAGGCAGAATCCCGATGTGCGCCATGACGGGAATGCCGGCGTTGCTGACCTCGCGGATTGTGTTGAGGTAAGCGCGGGTGGCCTCGATCTTCACCATCTGAGCACCCGCCTCCACAAGAAAGCGTCCGGCGTTGCGGACCGCATCGGCTGTGCCGGCCTGGTAAGATAGGAAGGGCATGTCGGCCACGAGATAGGCATCTGGGGCGGCTCGGCGAACTGCGGCGGTGATCGCCACCATGAAATCCATCGATACAGGAAGCGTGCTGTCGTGTCCGAGCACAAACTCGGCGGCCGTATCGCCGACCAGGATCATATCCACCTGAGCCTGCGCGACAAGGCGTGCGGTCGTGTAGTCATAGCAACTCACCGCGACGATTCGACGGTGTTCCTGTTTGGCTTTCAGCAGATCCGCAATCGTGATGCGGTTTTCCATCGTTGACGATTCCACACAGAAGTAACAAGTTCTTGGTTAGGATCATGGAACAGAACTGACCCTCGCTCGCAAAATTGAATGGTTAAAGGTCTAAAATACGACCATTTTGCGAACGAACCACGAAATATTTGATAATTTCACAATTTAACCCTTGAATTCCCGCAGGGAAAGCGTAATTTCTCCTGTGTCTTCGGTTTTTCCTAAAGATTCTGCCATGTTCGACACGATGTAATTGGTGGAGAGCATAGGCCCGAAGCCTAAGGCTGTCCGAGGACCAACAAGTAGCTTTTCATCACCCTCCTCCGAAGCCAGATTCTTTTTGGGAATCTGGCTTTTTTGAGCCGCGACTGTTAGGCTGGGCAACCTGCACAAGTGTGATTGTATCCCGTGTGGTCGTCATGTCAAGCTGAGTCGTTTTCTTGGAGGTTCCGTCCCCCCGACGATTGAACGGTTGTTCCGCGCGGTGAATTCGTGTACCATGCGGGCGGCCGGTCGCATGGAGTGGCCGGATTGGATGTAGACTGCGGTGGAGAACATGCGAATGGTTCCTCAGGTGACACTGTCCGAAAAGGGCCCTCGGATCTCGCGAGTCGTTCACGGGCTCTGGCGCCTGGCAAACTGGAAGCTGGACCAGAAGGGGATTCTCGACCTGATCCAGGGTTGCCTGGAGCAGGGGATTACCACGTTTGACCACGCCGATATTTACGGAGACTACACCTGTGAGAGTCTTTTCGGGGCGGCCCTCGGGGCGTCCCGGGTGGATCGCTCGATGATCCAGTTGGTCACGAAGTGCGGCATCAAGCTCGTGTCCGCGAAACGGTCGGGACACCGGATCAAATCATACGATACGAGCCGTTCGCACATCCTTGCATCGGTCGAGAACTCGCTCAGATCGCTCCGCAGCGACTACATCGATCTGCTGCTCATCCATCGGCCTGACCCGCTCATGGACCCACGGGAGATCAACGATGCCTTCGGGAGCCTCCGGGAATCGGGCAAGGTCCGCCACTTCGGCGTCTCAAACTTCCTTCCTGCTCAGTTTGACATGCTTGCCTCCAAGCTGGATGTTCCGCTCGTGACGAACCAGATCGAGTACTCGGTGATGAACCTCGCTGCGCACGCGGATGGAAGCATCGATCAATGCCAGAGGCTCGACCTTCGTCCGATGGCCTGGTCGCCGCTCGGTGGGGGGCGGCTGTTCGCCGGGGATTCCGAACAGGCGCATCGCCTCCGCGAAACGCTCGGCAAGATCGGCCGGGAGCTGGGCGGGGCGTCGGTCGATCAGGTCGCTGTCGCGTGGGTCCTGAAGCACCCCGTGCAGTTCGTGCCGGTCCTTGGCACGGGCAATATGGACCGCATCCGCAGTTCCGTCGCGTCGCTCGACATCGATCTGTCGTTGGAACAATGGTTTGATATCCGGCGGGCCTCCACAGGCCAGGATGTGCCATAGGCGCAGCGATTCGCCGCGGGCTGCATGAAGAAGGCAAGGGACGAAAGTCGCCTCATCCATGCGGAATGCTCCCGACAGACCCCGCCCGCCCCCTTCTACCGGACCAGTTGCGTCTCGTAAAGCGCCTGATACACCGGGCAGGTCCGAATCAGCTCGTCATGCCGGCCCTGAGCGATGATCCGGCCGTCATTCATGACGACGATCACATCGGCCGTGACGACCGTGCTGAAGCGGTGCGCGATTATGAACGTCGTGCGGCCGCGCATGATCTCCTCAATCGCCTCGTGGATCTTGGTCTCGCTCTCGGCGTCGATCTGGCTGGTGGCTTCGTCGAAAATCAGGATGGCGGGATTCTTCAAGATGGCCCGGGCGATGATGATACGCTGAAGCTGTCCACCACTGAGACCGACGCTATGTTCACCGATGATGGTGTCATAGCCTTGAGGCATCCGGCTGACGAACTCGTGTGCGAACGCCCGCTTGGCGGCGGCGACGACATCGTCCTTGGTGGCTCCCGGCCGCCCATAAGCGATGTTGGTGGCGATTGTATCATTGAAAGTGAGGATATCCTGGGTCACCATGCCGATCTGGTCTCGCAGGCTCTTGAGCGTGACGTCGTGGATGTTCCGGCCGTCGATGAGAATCTCGCCGCTGTCAGGGTCGAACAGACGCGGAATCAGGTTGATCAGAGTGGTCTTCCCCGCGCCGTTGGGACCGACGATGGCCACGTTCAGGCCGGCAGTGATGGACAGGCTGATGTTCCTCAGCGTCGGCCGCTCACTCTTGGGATAAGTGAACGACACGTTTCGGAACTCGACATTCCCCTTGGCCGGCGGCAGCACGACGGCGTCGGGTTTCTCCTTTTCCAGGGGCTGATCGAGCACGGCGAAAACCCGCTCGGACGCGGCGTTGGCCTGTTGCATGCGGTTCCAGATGTCGCTGGTCTTGCGAACCGCTTCGGCCGATGCCCCCAGCAACGCCAACAGCGCCAGAAACTCCGAGCCGTCCACCTTGTTATCCGAAACCCAGGCCATGCCCAGAATGATGGCGCCGGCGCCGGCCAGCATGCCCAAGACCTCCAGGACCGGCTGCGATGCCGCATCCACCTTCGACATCCGCAGCAATTGCCTAAGCAGGCGATCGTTGATCCCCCGGAAGGCTTCGTGCTCGTACGCATGCTGATTGTAGATCTTCACGACGCGCAGACCCGTGACCACTTCCTGCAGCTTGGCCAGCATCTGTGAGCTGGCTACCAGCGATCGCCGCGTGGCCTTCTTCATCCGGGAGCCGAAGGTGCCAAGCAGAACGACGACGAAGGGGGCCCCGCCGAGGAAGACCAGGGCCAACTGCCAGTTCAGCCACAGAGCTGCCCCCAACATGAACAGGGCGTTCATCGGCTCTCGCAGGGCTTTGCCCAACAGCACCTGAATACCGGCGCCCATGGTGCTCGTATCCCGAACGATTCGGCTGATCGTGTCGCTGGGCCGTTCGCCCGTGAAGGCCGCCATGGGCATCTGCATCATGTGGCCGAAGACGTCCTGACGCAGATTGTTGACCGCGACCTGTACGACCTTCTGGCCGAGGTAGTCCTGATAGAACTTGGCGATGCAGCGGATGACCGTAATGCCGGTTACCAGTCCCATCAGGGCAATCACGGCAGTGGTTTTGCCACGTGGCGTCTGTTCCCGCGGCAGGAAGTCAACGGCCCAGGCGGCCGCGTACACAGCGGCGAACTGTATCCGCCGCTTCAATCGCGAAAAGGGACTCGACTTGAGATTCCTGATCGCCGCTTCGTCCTGTGGTGTGGGCAACTGCAGCGTCTGATCGACCAACGTGGTTCCTTTGACCCGTTTGATTTTGACAGGCAGAATCGCACCTTTGGGACAAGCCAGTGTCCGCAGCAGCGAGGCATACGAGACCTCACGGCCGGCGCGCGCCGAAACCACATCGTTCACATCGATGATTCGATCCTGCGGCTCGAACCCGGCCTGCTGCGCCAGGCTGTCTTTCCGCACGCGGATGACCCGCAGATAGACGGCTGCCGGCGTCCCCGGCTCGGCGCTTACGACCGCAGCCTCCGGGACCTGCAGTTCCAGGCCGTAGTAGACGTCGCTGACCTTGCGATCCACCCAACTGGGCAATCCTTCGTTGCTGACCATGACCGTCAGCAGGGGGATGATCGTCATGAAACTGGCGGAAAGCATTGCGGCGATCATCATTGCACTGACCACGACGACGATCACGCGGGGCCATTGCGGCCAGACGTACTGAAACACGCGTCGGAATTCTCTCATTTGGGCAAAACCCCTTGGATCTGCAAGCGGTGTTCGACCTCACCTCTTCGATACGACAGCCTTCGACCACGTCGGCGGCTCGCAACATGGAGACAAAGGCTCGAGACCCCGAATGGCCCGCGCACAGTAGCAGACTTGCTCCGCGTGGTCAAGCGGAAACAGGACGCCGCATGTGTCGGGACGGGGGAGGCGAATCGTGTACCCGTTGTTCGTCTCGCCTGCGACAATGGCCCGGCGAACGCTCAATACCTCTTGCGGAACTTGGCCGTAGGGATGTTCATCAGCTTGCGGTACTTGGCCACGGTGCGCCGGGCCAGCTTGGGGATTCCCGCCTTGGCCAGTTCTTCCTTGATCTGGTCGTCGTTGAGCGGCCGGCTCTTGTCCTCCTCGTCGATGATCTGCTGGAGCTTGACGCGAATGGCCTCCCAACTATGGGCCTGCCCGCTCGTGTCTTCCGTGCCTCCGCTGAAGAACTTGCGCAGGGGCAGAATCCCCCAGGAGCACTGGAGATACTTGCCGGAAACCGCCCGCGAGACCGTGGCCAGATGCACGCCCACCTCCCCGGCGATCCTGGACATGGGCAGGGGCCGCAGGCTCAAGGGGCCCTGCTCGAAAAAGTCCTTCTGGTGGCGGACGATTGCCTTGGCAACCTTGAGCAGGGTGCTCTTGCGTTGCTCGATCGCTTCGATGATCCAGTGGGCCGAGCGGATGTTGTTCACGAGGAACTTTCGTGTGCTGTCACTGACGTGGTTGTCCTCGGCCATTCTTGTGTAGTAAGGGCTCAGCCTCAGGCTGGGCAGGCTGTCGTCGGCCAGTCGGACCGCGAACTCGTCCGAACCGTCCTTCGATTCCACGATCACATCGGGTGTGATCGGGATGCTCTCGTTGCGTCCGATCTGCAAGCCCGGCGAGATATCCAGCTTGCGGAGCCGCTTGATGGCCTGGTTGAGCCGCTCGATGGGGCAATCCATCTTTTTGGCGATCTCCGGCAGGCGGTTTTCGAGCAGTGCGTCCATGTGGTCGTTGACGAGCCGGTACTCAAAGCCCATATCCTCGCTTCTCTGGGCCAGTTGGATCAGCAGGCACTCGCGGATATCCCTGGCCCCAACGCCGGGTGGATCCAACTCATGGACGAGCCGAAGGGCCTCGTTCAAGTGTTCCGGCGTGAAGGCCGTCTGGTCCTTGTTGTGCAATTGCTCCAGAGGGACGCTCAAGTAGCCTCGCGAGTCGATGTAGTCGATGATCGTGCTGCCGGCTTTCTTCACGGGCTCATCGGCGTCCACCAGCCCCCATTGCTCGGTGAGATAGTCGTGCAACGACTGCGGCGGGGCGGCGGCGTTCTTGATGGCCTCCAGCTTGAGGTCCTTCTCGTCATCGTCCTGTCGGCTGCGGTAGGGGCCGGACTGATCGATCAGGTCCTTGAACTCGTCCCCGAGATTCCCGAGCCGCTCAAAATCCGCCGGCTGGCTCTCTGTGTCCACGACGAGGGCTTTCTCCGCCATATCGTCGTTCTCGGGGGCCTCCGCCGGGGTCTCGGCTTCGTCGGGGCTTACATTGTCGTCCAGTTCGAGAACAGGATTGCTGTTCAACTCTTGCTCGATGCGTTCCTGCAAGGCCAGGATGGGAAGCTGGAGAATCTCCATGGATTGGATCATGTGCGGGGCGAGCTTCATCCGTTGCTCCATCCGCATCTGTCCTGTCATCTCCAGCTTCATGGCGCCGCCTGTGTACTCCAAATTTCGCATTGCCTTGTGAACATCAGTTTATGATAGCCTCGCCGTGGGTTTCGTCAACAACCGCCTGTTGCTTCAGCGGTTTTCGCAAGTGCGCCGGGTGGCATCGGCAGGTGCCGGCTTGCCGATGGTCTTCAAACAACTCGACACAGGTCGTCGCCAGCGGAAATCCATTCCCAATCCCGGCGGCTCAGCACGCAGTTCCCATCCGCTACTCGATGGCCTGCCTGCCGAGGATGGCGTCGGTGAGGATGCGGCCGCTGGCATATTCGATCGTGCTGCCGGTGGGAAGGCCGCGGGCCAGCCGGGTGATTCGGATGCCGAACGGGCGCAGCACCGAGCTGATGTATAGCGAGGTGCCGTCTCCCTCGATGTTGGGGTTCGTGGCCATGACGATCTCTTTCACCTCGCCGCTACGGACGCGATCGACGAGCATGTCGATCGTCAGGTCGCTCGCGTTGACTCCTTCCAAGGGAGCGATGTGCCCGCCCAGAACGTGGTAAAGCCATTTGCAGGCCCCGGTCTTTTCGAGGCTGATGACGTCCTTGGGTTGCTCGACCACGCAGATCAGGCTCCGGTCGCGGCGGGGATCGGAGCAGACCTGGCACAAGTCCCCCTCGGACAAGTTGCAGCAAGCCCGGCAACGTTTGATTCTCGTCTTGACGTCGCGAATGGCGTCGGCCAGGGCCATTGCGGCCGGGGCATCGCTCTTGAGAACGTGGAACGCCAGGCGCTCGGCGGTCTTGGGTCCGATGCCCGGCAGCTTTCCAAACTCTTCGATTAATCGATTCAGCGTTGCGGTATAGGCGCTGCTCATAGGACAAATGACTTATTCCTGCGGTTGGGTTACTGGTCTTCTTCGATTCCCGTAATGGTTGCGTCGAGGCCCACGAGGACGATCTTGACCGCGGCATCGTTGACAATCTCGTACCGCTTTGGGACGTTCGATTTCGGGGGGGCGCCCGTCCCGTCGGTCGATGACGCCGTGATCAGATCGAACTTCACACGAACGGTTCGGCCCAGATGTCGGCTTAGGACGGAAGCGATCTGATCCGCCCGCCCGTTGCTCTCGCACATGTGCTTCTGCATCCCACCCATCGGTGGGAAGTCGATCACCAACGTGTCCCCCTTGAGTTCGCGCGGGGTCGAGCCGTTCAGGAGTCCGGCCGTGCCGTTGCCCAGCTTCGTGCGGATCACGTCCAGGATTTCAGGCCAGCCTTCCATGAGGTCTGCCGGAGCGGCCGGGGCCTTTGGCTCGCTGAGCAGGGGCAATTCCTCCGTCGGTGGCGGCTCGTCTTCGTGGCGGATCGGCGGCGCTGCCGGCTTGGGCGCGGGCCTATCCTCGGTCAACAGTTTTTTTTTAACGGCGGGCGATGCGCTCTGTGTCCGACCCATCAGCTCGTCCACGTTCATGAAGTGTTCATTGAGGGTGAATCGCAGCAGGGAGGCGTCGAGCAGGGCGCGAGGAGTCTCGCTGTTCTTGATCGTCCATCGCAGCTTTTCGAGGGCGGTGATGTTGTAGATCAGGGCCGCCGCATCGAATCGTTTGGCCAGGGCGCCGGCCTTTTCCTTCTGATCGGCCGTGAGAATCAGCAGGTCCGTATCGACACCCGCCGAGCGGATGACGAGCAGGTCCCGCATCGACTCGACCACCGCATCAACGATCTGGATCTCCCCGAGCCCGGTGCAGACCAGGTCTTCGATGGCGGTAAGGGTGCCGGCCGCGTCGTTGTCCGCGATCCGCTCGATGAGCCGGTGGATCTTCTCGGCGTTGGGCCGGCCGAGGAAGTCCTCCAGGAGCTGCGCCGTCAGGGGCTGGACGCCCGTGCTGATGAGCCGGTCCAGGAGGCTCAATGCGTCCCTCATCGAGCCATTGGCCATCCGGGCCACAGGCAGGATCAAATCGTCCTCATAGGGGATCTCCTCTTTTCCAAGGATCGTCTTGAGCTGCTCGGCGATCACCTTCGGGCTGATGTTGCTGAAGTCGAACCGCTGACATCGTGACTGGATCGTGGCGATGACCTTGTTCGGCTCGGTGGTGGCGAAAATGAACTTCACGTGCTCCGGCGGCTCCTCCAGCGTNNGTCAGCATGTGTACCTCGTCGATGATGTAGATCTTGTAGCGGGCCCGAGCGGGGCGGTAAATGGCGTTCTCCCGCAGCTCGCGGATCTCGTCGACGCGGTTGTTCGAGGCCCCGTCGATCTCGATCACGTCGATGTCCTCTCCGGTATTGATGGCGACACAACTGCCACACTTGAGGCAGGGGGTGGTGGTCGGCTCCTTCGCCTCCAGGCAATTGAGCGCTTTGGCGAGAATCCTCGCCAGGGTGGTCTTGCCGACGCCACGGGTGCCGGTGAACAAGTAGGCATGAGCGACCCGGCCGGTCTCGATCGCGTTCTTGAGCGTCTTCGAGATCGGCTCTTGCCCCACCACGTCGTCGAACGTCTGGGACCGGTACTTCCGTGCCAAAACCGTATAAGCCATGGGATTTACTATTGACGATTTACTATTTACTATTGCTTCGGGTCGTGCGCCTTGCTGCGATCAAGATTGAGGTCAGTTCCTTGCCTTCACCGAGCAACGGATCGCCCTTCCTCTTTGAGAGCAAGCCCTCGTCCAGTAGAAACTCCATCCAGAAGCAGGATTCATCGGTTTCTTCAATGACGATGCTCAACTTGGCGACAAATGCGGCTCTTGACTGCGCGAGGCAGGCCGCCCGGTAGTTCGCCGCCACTCCGGTCGAACACCGGATCAACTGCGACCGGATGTGCCGCCCGAGCGATGTCTCCGGCAGAGCCAAGGCCAGTTTGACACAGCGATGGGCAAACTGCGTGGTCCTCTCGATCAGCTCCTGTCGATTCATGGGGTTCTCCCTCCTCTCTTCAAATCGTAAATCGTAAATAATAAGTTGTAGATTCAAAAAGATCGGCCGGGTGCCCCCACACACGGCTGAGCGTCCGCTTATGGCTGCTCGGTTCCCCGCCTGACCAGGTTCACGGGCTCGGCCTGCATGGGACCCGGCCGGCAAAAGGGTGCCAAACGCGATGCCTCGCGCTCGGCGTGCCCATCATATCCCCACTATTCCCGAATCAAAGAGCCTGCCCGACCCACAAGACGGCACTATACCACACCCGCCGATGTCTTTCCAACAAAAGATTCAATTTTCGTCCTGGGTTTCAGGCGTCTTGTCAAGTGTCCCCTCGCGGGAATCGGCAGGGCTTCCGGGCTTGCCGGGGACAGGCAGTCCGTGATAAAGTCTGTCGCCGGGCAGACAACTTCGTCGTTGGAATGCCCGGCTTTCCCGTGGCTGTGTTTTGCTGAGGACCATGCGATGGATTATACGTATTCGGGTATTGCCAAGATGATCGATCACTCGCTGCTGAACCCTGTGCTGACCGACCGGGAGCTTGAGCAGGGCTGCCGGCTGGCCGTCGAGTACGATGTCGCCAGCGTCTGCATCCTGCCGTACTACCTCAAACGGTGTGCGGAGATCCTTCAGGGCAGCGCGGTCAAGGCGAGTACGACGATTGGTTTTCCCCATGGCGGGCATACGACCGCTGTGAAAGTGGCGGAGGCCAAACAGGCGCTCGCCGACGGCGGGCAGGAATTGGACATGGTCGTCAACATCAGCAAGGTCCTCAGCGGGGACTGGGACTACGTCCGTTCGGAACTCGCCGCCGTGATCGATCTGACGCACAAGCACGGCCGGAAGGTCAAGGTGATCTTCGAGAACTGCTACCTCAACAACGATCAGAAGATCAAGCTCTGCGAGATCTGCGGGCGGCTCGGGGCCGATTGGGTGAAGACCTCCACAGGCTACGGTTCAGGCGGCGCAGCGACCGAAGACCTCAAGCTGATGCGGCAGCACTCGCCTACAACCGTCCAAGTGAAGGCAGCCGGCGGCGTCCGCGACCTTGACAGGCTGCTGGAAGTCCGGGCTTTGGGAGTCACGCGGGTGGGGGCCAGCCGGACGGCGGAAATCCTCAATGAGTGCAAGCGACGACTTGGGATGAAATGACGATCAGTATGTCGGGACCTGATCGGGCGGCAGCTCGGAAATCACCACGCCTTTGTGGCGATCGTCGAAACTCCAGATGGTGACGATGCCGTTGCTCTCCCTGACCTCACAGACCTTCTGCGGCTCGAACTTCGTCCCGTTCCACACCCAGCGGACCGTGATCTCCCCGTACATAAGGTTAGGGTACTTGAGTGAATCGCATTTCCTTGCATCGACCATACCGATCCGCTTGGATTGCGGTTCTGGCCGGGGCACCGATTCCATCTTTGGGTTATCGGGCGTAATCGCGGCTGGTTGTCGTGCCTCGGAGCTATCGGCCGAAACCTCCCCCCCCCGTGGCGAATCGAGTTGGACCTGCGAAAGCGGGCCCTGGCCCCGAACGTCTGCCGGCGGCTCAATGTTCCTGCGGACATCGGCATTTCCCGGTTCCGGCGGCTGGTTGCTGAACAGCAGGACCACCAACGAGGCTACGATGATGACCAATTCCAGTCGAGTGAACTTTGCAGGCATATTCGGCATTGTTCCGTCGGCCCATTCCGCAGGCCGCTCCATCAGGCGCGATGACGGGGTCTGATAACAGCAGATCCGCATCATCCATTGGAGGACTATCGGCAGTTTCCAGGCTCCAGTTAAAGTATAGAGCGCGTTTTGGGACACGGCAACCAGGGGGCCGGCGGATACGGCGACAGCCTCCGCACGGGCAAGGCGGCCTTGGGTGCGGGATACCTATGGGTGCGGAGAGTTTGGCTCGGCGGGAGCGAAGTAGTGCAGAGGGGGAAATTGCATCTCGCCGATGGTGAAGTAGCCGGCGCCCCGAGCATCGAAGCAGATGCCCTCGCCCTGCGGCTCCTTCATCAGCGGCAGCGGCGTCTGCCAGCCTGAGAATGCGTGCCAGAGGGGCTCGCCGGCCGGCCGGTCCCACAGCGAGGCATTGAACATGCCTCGGACAATCACGCGGCGGCCGTCCGGCGAGACGTCGCCGGCCACCGCGAGACCCCATGGCAACGCGGCCACTCGTTCCATCTGCGTGACTTGCGCCGTCGATTGCGGATAGGCCGCCCGGTATACCTTCGAGAACAGGTCCCGCTTGGAGACGATGTAGATGTCTCGTGTCAACGGATCGAGGAGCAGGGTCTCCGCGTCTCGCGGACCGTCCGGATAGGTGAGCCGGATCGCATCCGCCGGGCCAATTGCCATTCGACCGAAGGACGTTGCCGGATCGATCCTCGGCTCGGGCAGCCGATAGATTGTGACATATGGGCGCCTCGCCTGGTTGTCGCCGATATCGCCAATGTAGAGGCAATCCCGATTGGGGTCGGGGCCCGGACCGATGGCGATGTCTTCCCAGTCGTGGGCCGTGGCGCCGCTGACGGTGCACTCGCCCAGAAACTCCCCCTTGTCGTTGATCGCGAAGACGCGTGCCGAGTCGCCCGAGTCATTGTGCACCCACAGGACGCCGAGGCTTTGCCGGCTGGCGACGATGCCCGATGCCTCGCGAATGAGATCGCTTTGAACGACTCCCGCCCGCTGTCCGGGACCGAATTCTCCGGACCGGGCCGCCATGGCGCACGACGAGGTCAGCAGCAAACCAACCCACAACAGCGAACAACACGAGGGATACCAGATTCCGTACTTCACATTGACTCTTTCTTCGTTGAACGTTCGGTGTCATGTCTCTCAGAGTCTGATTCTATCCGCCCAGTAACGAAGCGGCAATGGGATGCATTGCCCATTGCATTTCAAGGTGTGGCGACTATACTCACCACAGTTGCTGCTCATACAGTGGCGCGTATTGGAGGACGATGCATGGCCATGACGAGCGTACCGACCAAGGTCGGTGGATCGACTCAAGGAACGCGAGCGCGGAAGGGGGGCGCAAAACCCGCCCCGACGACTCGCATCTCCCGCGTGCGAAAGCCCGAGGAGATGTCCCTCGAACAGTGGCAGGTTGCCCTGCGCAGGCAATTCGCCGAGAGACAGGATTACCGCGCCACGAATCTGGGGACGGAGCCGATCTTCTCGGAGTTCATCGTTGCGAATCCCATGACCGGGGGCGAATACCGCGTGGCGATTCGTGGGCAGGGCCTGGGCGACAATTACTGCTCCTGCCCGGATTTTTCAGTTAACACGCTGGGAACCTGCAAGCACATCGAGTGGCTCCTTGGCAAGCTACGGCTCCGGCGCGGCGCGACCCGTGCCTTTGCCGAGGGCTTTCGGCCCATGTATACCGAGGTCTATCTCCGCTATGGGGCCAAACGCGAGGCGGTCTTTCGACCAGGAACCGAATGCCCCAGCGCCTTGCGGGAGCTCGCGGCGGGTTACTTCGATCGTCATGGCGTTCTTCTGGGCCGGGGATACCGGCGCTTCGATGTGTTCATCAGACAGGCTGCCGCCTTCGGACACGATCTGCGGTGTTACGACGACGTGCTGGATTTTATCGCGGAGGTGCGCGATCGGGCGCACTTGGCCGAGCGCCTCGAAAAGGCATTCCCCGCCGGCATCGAAAGCCCCGCGTTTCACGGCCTGCTCAAGGTCCCTCTGTACCCGTACCAGTGTGAGGGGGCCTTGTTTGCCGCCAGGGCCGGACGCAGCCTGATCGCCGACGACATGGGACTAGGCAAGACAATCCAGGCGGTTGCCGCCTGTGAGATCCTCGCCCGGCTGGCGGGAATCGAGCGGGTCCTGATCGTCTGTCCCACGTCGCTCAAGTACCAGTGGAAGCAGGAGATCGAGAAGTTCTGCGACCGTTCGGCGACGGTGGTGGAAGGGATGCTGACCAAACGAGCCGGTCTGTACGGCGAGGCCTCGTTCTACAAGATCATCAACTATGATGTGGTGCACCGGGACCTGGACGCCATCAGCGGGTGGGGGCCCGAGGTCGTCATCCTCGACGAGGCCCAGCGGATCAAGAACTGGAAGACCCGGCGGGCCCAGTGCATCAAACGGCTGGATTCGAAGTACGCCATCGTGCTGACCGGGACGCCCCTGGAGAACCGTCTGGAGGAGCTCCATTCCATCGTGGAATTCGTAGACCGCTTCCGGCTGGGACCCATGTTCCGGTTCCTCGCCGAGCATCAGCACGTGGATGAGAACGGAAGGACCATCGGCTACAAGAACCTCGACGGCATCGGAGGGACACTGGCCCCGGTCCTGATCCGCCGCACAAAGAAGCAGGTGCTCCAGCAACTGCCCGGACGACTCGACAAGAACTACTTCGTGCCCATGACCAGAGAGCAGATGGAGCACCACGAGGAGAACCGGGTCATCGTTGCGAGGATCGCGGCCAAATGGCGGCGGTTCGGGTTTCTGTCCGAAGCCGACCAGCGCCGCCTCATGATTGCCCTGCAGAACATGCGGATGAGCTGCAACAGCACCTACCTGCTCGACAAGAAGACCGACTTCGGCTTCAAGGCGAACGAGTTGGTCTCCGTCCTGCAAGAATCGTTCGAGCGGCCGGCCGACAAGGCCGTTGTCTTTAGTCAGTGGCTGCGCACTCACGAGCTTCTCCTGGCCCGCCTCGAATCCGCCGGCATGGGATACGTCCTGTTCCACGGCCAGATCACTTCCAAGGATCGGCGGGACTTGATCGCCCAGTTCAAAGAGGACCCGAACTGCCGCGTGTTCCTGTCCACGGATGCCGGCGGCATCGGCCTGAACCTGCAGAACGCTTCCACGGTCGTCAACATGGACTTGCCCTGGAACCCGGCCGTCCTCGACCAGCGTATCGGCCGGGTCCACCGTTTGGGACAGCACAAGCCCGTTCGCGTGGTCAACTTCGTCGCGCAGGGCACGATCGAGCACAGCATGTTGTCGGTGCTCGCGTTCAAGCAGTCGATGCTCGCGGGAGTCCTCGACGGGGGCCAGAGCGAGGTCTTCCTGGGCGGCTCGCGACTGAAACGCTTCATGGAGTCGGTCGATCAGGTGACCGGGGCCATCCCGCCTGCTATGCCGGCCCAGGAAGATGCCGCCTCAGCGGTCGGCGATGCACTCCGGGCTGAGGAATCTCCCGCCATGCGAACCGCGACTGCGCCGGATTGGGGGAATCTGCTGTCGGCTGGATTGTCTTTTCTGAACAAGCTGGGCGACGCTTTGTCCGGCGATACGAAGAAGGCGGTCAATCTCGGCGGCGGGCTGAAGATCGAGACCGACGAAGCCGGCGGGCAGCGGCACATCCGGTTGCCCGTGCCGCCCAAGAAGGTGTTGAGTGACATCGCCGGGCTTCTCACTGAGTTGGCACAGAAGCTGTGAAATGAACGAACAACCGTACTGTAGGGAGCTATCTATGAATCGTCTCGCCGCGGGTTTGCTGTTGGGGGCCATACTTCTTTTTCAGGGACACGCGACGTGGTCGCAGGAGCCGGACGATCCCTACCTGTGGCTGGAGGAGGTCCGGGGTGAGAAGGCCCTGGAGTGGGTGAAGACCCGGAATGAGGCCACGCTGGGCGTCCTCAAGGCCCAGCCGGAGTTCCAGGAGAACTACGACAAGGCGCTGGAGATCCTCAATTCAAACGTTCGAATCCCCTATCCGCAGATTCGAGGAAAATACCTCTATAACTTCTGGCAGGACGAACAGAACGAGCGGGGCCTTTGGCGCCGGACGACCTTGGAGCAGTACTGCATGGCCTCGCCGCAATGGGAGGTCGTACTGGATATCGACAAGCTCTGCAAGGACGAAGGCGAACAATGGGTCTTCAAGGGGGCCGGCGGCTTGTACCCCGATTACGATCGTTTCCTGGTTCACCTTTCGAAGGGCGGTGGCGATGCCGTGGTGGTCCGCGAATTCGACGCCGTGACGAAGCAGTTCGTTCCGGATGGCTTCACCCTGCCGGAGGCCAAGAGCGACGTCTCCTGGAGGGACCGGGACTCGCTCTACGTCGGGACGGACTTCGGGCCGGGGAGCCTCACGGATTCCGGCTATCCGCGCATCGCAAGGCTCTGGAGGCGAGGAACGCCACTGAGCAGCGCCGAGACTGTGTTTGAGGGCCAGGCGACGGACGTCGAAACGGGTTGTGTGGTGATCGATACGCCTGAGAGGCGATATGACATCATCCATCGCGGCATAACGTTCTACACGTCCCACACCTACGTGATCGAGAACAGCCGGCCGATGAAACTCGATATCCCGGATGATGCGGATTTCGGCGGGTTCTTCAAGAACCAACTGCTCGTCCGGCTCAAATCGAACTGGACGCTGGGGCGCAGCACCTATCGGCAGGGGGCCCTGATCAGTATCGATTACGACAAGTACCTTCGGGGGGATCGGGCCTTCAGTGTCATTGCTGAGCCGAATGAACGGTCCAACGTCGTTTCGTTCGCCGACACGCGGAACATGCTCCTCGTCCACATTCTGAACAACGTGCGCAGCGAGCTGTACGCATACCGATTGAACGACGGTCGGTGGACCCGGCGGCGAATCGACGCCCCGGAGCTTGGGACCTTGGGCATTGTCTCCACCGATGAGCGATCCGATCAGTATTTCTTCACCTACCAGGGTTTCCTCAAGCCCACGAGCCTTTATCATGTCTCGGACAACCACCAGATGCGGGAAATCAAAACCCTCCCGCATTTCTTCGACGCCAATGGCCTCGCGACGGAACAGTTCGAGGCAACCTCCCGTGACGGCACGAAGATTCCCTATTTCATAGTGCGGCCCAAGGGGATGAAGGCCGACGGCGGCAACCCGACACTCCTTTACGGCTACGGCGGCTTCGAGATCGAGATGCTGCCCAGCTATTCGGCCACCACGGGCGCCTGCTGGCTGACGAAAGGCGGCGTGTACGTTCTGGCGAATATCCGCGGGGGCGGCGAGTTCGGTCCCGCTTGGCACCAGGCGGCGCTCAAGGCCGACCGCCAGCGGGCCTTCGACGATTTCGCCGCAGTGGCCCAGGATCTGATTCATCGCAAGATCACCTCGCCCGCCCATCTGGGCATCATGGGCGGCTCCAACGGCGGACTGCTCATGGGAGTCGAGTTCACCCAGCGGCCCGAGATGTACAACGCCGTGGTTTGCTTAGTGCCGCTGCTTGATATGAAGCGTTACAACAAGTTGCTGGCCGGCGCCAGTTGGATGGCCGAGTATGGCAATCCCGACATTCCGGAGGAGTGGGCCTATATCAGCAAGTACTCGCCTTACCAGAACGTCCGACCCGACGGCAAGTATCCGCAGGTGTTCTTCTATACGTCCACGGCAGACGACCGCGTGCATCCGGGCCACGCGAGGAAGATGGCCGCGAGGATGGAAGGAATGGGGCACAAGGTCTACTATTACGAGAACATGGAAGGGGGCCACGCCGCGGCGGCTACCAACAAGCAGCAAGCCCTCCGAACGGCCCTGAGCTACAGCTATCTCTGGATGCAGCTCAAGTGACGGCAAGTCAGTCGAACAGGTCCTTGTGGCGGCGCAACTCCGCGAAGACCTTGTGTGGTTGCGCGCCGGGCATGCCCAAGGCGGCCTTGACCTGTGGATTGTCCGCCTGCAGGAAGATATTTGCGGCCCGCTCCTGGGTGATGGTGGAGGGAACGGTCAATTGGCCGGATTCGACGGCCTTTTGCACTTCGGCCAGACGGTCGCGGAAGCGGCGGTTGTCCGGTGCAACTGCGACGGCGAACTCGCAGTTCTCCAGCGTGTAGTCATGGCCGCAGTAGACGAGAGTCTCGGGAGGCAGAGCCGCCAGGGAGACCTCGTCACCTGCGTGGATCGGGCCAGTTGCGGCCTGATCGCACGAAAAGTCCACGCCTGCGCCGCCGAACCGGTCGCCGAGCAACTCCAACGGACGCTCCGCAGACTGCCCGCCGAAAAACGCAGGAGTCTGACGCTGGACAATGGCCGGGAATTTGCCCGTCCGATCGAACTGGAAAAGAGGTTGGACGTGGCCCCTCGTTCACGTGGTTCGCGTATCTCGCGGTTGAAAAACCGTATTTCGTCGCTCGTGGCTCGCAGACAATCCCGTGTGAATCCTCGCCTTAGATCGGTGTCACTCCTTCTTATTATGTATCCCTAAATACTTAACACTCCTTGTGGGCCCGCCTCTGTGGCCTTCTGCGGCTGGAAGATTCGTCGAGCGTCTGAAGAAGACACCTCACGGCGTCACTACAAATCGGCCCGCCGCTGCCGGCCGGTGCTCCTTGACAAGTGAACAGGAGTTTTCATTTCCCTCTGGAGGGGGGGCGGCCGGTGTGGTACACTACGGCCCGACCGATGGGATTACACGGCTGCGCCGGCTGCGGCCGGATTTCCGGGGCATCACGAGAACAGGGATACGACAATGAAGATCGGATTTCACACGGATGCGTTCAACAGTTCCTATTTCAGCTTCGAGAAGTGCCTCCAGTGGGCGAAGCAGAATGGCGTGCACTACATCGAGTGCGGGCTGATCGACGGCGTGAGCTGGATTCATGGGCTGGGCTACCAGCCGCACGTTGCTCTCTATGAGGACCCGGTCCTGCTGCGGCGGAAGATGGCGTCCTACGGGCTGGCGCTCTCGCAGGTGGACGCGGCGTATCCGCTCTCGGGCAAGGACGGCCCGATTCGGGGCGTGCCCTACGTGATGAAGTCGATCCAGTGGGCGAATCTGATCGGCTGCCCCTGCGTGGACACGACCGATGGGATGCACCAGCCGGAAGGGCTCACCGACGCCGAGGCCATGGAGCTGATGAAATTCAGTTACGGGCAGATCATCGAGGTCGCGGAGGCCCACGAGATCATCGTGAACATCGAGCCGCACGGTTACTTCACGACCAAGCCCGACATGATGTCGCGGATGCTCGATTTCTGCGACAGCAGGTACCTCCGCATGAACATGGACACGGGCAATACGTTCATCGCCGGCCAGGACCCGGTGGCGTTCCTCAAGCGGTTCATCGACCACGTCGCCCATGTGCACATCAAGGACGTCTCCGAGTCGCTCGCAGCCGCCGTGCGCGGCCAGCAGACGGGCATCGCCGTCAGCCACTGCGCGATCGGCGACGGCGTCAACGCCGACAACATCCGCCAGTGCCTGGAACTCCTCCGCGATCACGGCTACCAGGGCGTGCTGAGCATGGAGTGCGAAGGCCAGGGCGGCCCCATGATCGAAAAATCCCTCGCCTGGCTCCGCGGAACCCTCCGCGACCTCAGGATTCCCATCGAGGGGTAGACTATCGGCGAACCAAGCTTGCTGGCGGCGCGTGGCAGGCAACAAGTCTGCAATCGGGATGGCGGATACCGCAAACGCACTTTTGCAACCACATCGTGGACATCAACGCGCCATGTCCACAGAGTCCCGTTTTGCATGCCTCATGAAACGTGGAGTGACTCGTTGTGCGAGACGCGTGATGCGGCGAGCGTAAGACCATCGACAAGGCGGTGCTTGCCACTGCCACCTGATCCTTGAGGGGGGACTGGGGAGGTCTTCTCCCCGTTGGTATCCTGCAATGCGAAAAACGCCCTCGGTCCGGGCCGAAGGCTGGACCGCGTGAATCGAGGATTGAACCCGCGTGGGCCGGCGACTTCAACGAGGATGGTGCGTGGTACGCACTCTACGCCGTTCATCTTAAAATGGTGGGTACGATTGCCGTAGCGTGTCGCGGGCATGCCTCGCGCGGAAATGACAAGAGAGAATCCGTGGAATCGCGTGTGAATCCGTGTCCGCCAGGTTGGTCGTGCGGGCCTCGCGAGCCGGTGATCGAGCCGGGGGAGAAGGTCTGCAAGATTCCACTTTCGCAGGGACTGTTTGCGCTGGTGGACCCGGAGGACTACGAGGAGTTGAGCAAACACAAATGGTGTGCGTTTCATTCGTGCCACTGCTACTACGCAGTCCGCGGAGGAAAGAACAACAGGCCCATCACATGCATCGGGTGATTGTGAAGACGCCACCTGGCATGATCGTCGACCACATGAACCAGAATGGCCTGGACAATCACAAGCGGTACCTGCGGAACTGCACCGGCACACAGAACACGCACAACAGCAGGCCCCGATGCGTCGAAACGCGCTTCAAGGGCGTCAAGTACAATGAACTGACGGGCAAGTATGAAGCCCGGATCTGGGTCAATCGCAAGAAGACGAAGATCGGCGAGTTCGATGATCCCATCGAGGCGGCGAAAGCCCGCGACCGCGTGGCGCGAGAGCTTCACGGCAAGTTCGCCTATCTGAATTTCCCGGAGGACTTCGCGCAGGAGGATACTCAGGGCAGTCACCCGTTCGAATAAACACGATGCGTCAACTACAGATTGAACGCGCGGGTTGAGGACCCATCCCACCGAGCGTAGAACGGCTCTGCTTCATTTGTCATGTTATTGGCCCAAAGCGACAAATGCCGGGGGCTTGGGGGCGGCGCCCTCTCCAATCATCAATCAACAGGATTGTCACGCCGGACTGCGCCCCGGGGCATCCATCATCAATTCCGCCTCAGTCGGTGATCGGCGGGCTTTATGCCTTTTTTGAAGCCGCCGAAGCCTATGTTGTTCGGGTTATACTCGCCGAGGATTGTCACGTCGGCCTTGGCCGGAATCTGGTCTTCCATGCCGAGGGCCCAGTAGCAGGCATTCACGAGCACCCGGCGGAAGTTTTCATCCTTCAAGTCGCCGGCGTGGCCCATCGTGGTCGTGAAGATCTTCGCGGGCTTGCCCGACTCGCCTGTGTAGGTACGGGTCCAGGCGACCGGGAGGGGCTTTTTGTTCGTGTTGGGGGCGTCGCCGGCGTTCATGCCGGAGAGCGGCTGCCCCATCAGGACCGGCTTGCAGTCGCCGAAGAGCGTCGTCAGGCCGTAGACGTCCGACGGTCCCCAGACCTTGTCCACGCCCTTGAGGATCGGGCAGTTTTCCATGCCTTCGGCGGGGTAGGCGAGCGTGCTCTCTTTCTGGTGGTCGCCGTAGTGGCTGATCCACGTCTCGCCGAGCACCTGCCGGCCGTAGCCGCCCTCGAAGCCTTTCTCCCTGTTCTGCCAGGTCCACTTGGCGTAGGGACTGTCCTTACGCTTGACGTAGTTGAACGGGTGCGTGGCCGTCCGCAGGGCGATGATCGGCTTGCCCGAGTTCGTGTAGTCCATGATGTACTTCATCTGCTCGTCCGGCAGCTCGCGGAAGCGCGTGAACAGGACCATCAGGTCCGCCCGTTCGAGGGTCCGCAGACCGGGGATGTTGTCGAGGGTGAGCGGGTCGATCTCGGCAGTGTCCTTGTTGATCGCCCATAGGACGGTGCATCGGAAGCCATGATGGATCGCGAGGATCTTGGCCAGCATGGGCATCGATTCCTCCGAGCGGTACTCTTCGTCGCCCGTGACGAAGACGATGTTCTTGCCCTGTCCCGGCCCGTCGCCGCCGCGATAGACGACCCACGGCCGCTCCTGCCTCTCCTGGCCCATGAGCAGGCTCGACATGGAGATCAGCATGACAGCTACGAACGAGCAGATTTTTGCACCTGTCCACTTCATAATCATTCCCTTCTCTTTGCGAGGCTCTCAGATAGTGTGTGGTACGCACCCTACAGACCCACCACGCCCGTACACTTGTCGTGACGATTCAGGCGAAATCATTTTCCGGGCACTCGGGTGCAAAGTCAAGCAGAACAGACTGGTCTCATGTCGCGGTCATCTTGACCGCGATTCGGGGACGGGGCGTCCTTGACACGGCGCAGGCGGGATGAAGACCCTACACGCGATATCTCGCGTGTGGGAACCCATGCGCACGACATGAACCCTCGGCAAGCTCCGAAGACTCCGCTTGCCGCTGCCACCCGGAGTCGAATCGCTCGTATCTACTATGTTGCGGAGGCTCTCCGGACACGCGCCATATCGATCAGTCGCGAAGCAATCTCGGCCGCAGCGTCGGGTTTGGCCACCTGCTTGCAGGCGTCGGACATTCTCCGGCGTCTCTTCTCGTCGGCCATCAGAGGTTCCAACTCCTTCCAGAGGAAACCGACCCGGTCGTCGGGGTCTGTGACATCGTCCACGATCACGGCGGCTCCTGCCTCGACGAGCTTGCTGGCGTTCAGGTACTGGTGCCGGTCCTTGTGGAATGGATAGGGCATACAGATGCTCGGGACCCCCGCGACCGCGTACTCCGCCACACTCACCGCTCCGCTTCGGCCGATGACCAGATCGGTAGCCGCGAAGAGGTCCGCCATGCCGTCGTAGTAGTTCACCACCTTATGACTGATGTGAGCTCCGTCGTATCCTTTCAGAACGACCCTGTGGTTGTCCAGACCCGTCAGGTGGACGATCTGCCAACGATCCGCAAACGCCTCCAACTTTGGCAGCAGCCGGCAGATCGCTTCGTTGATCCTTGCCGAGCCGCTCGATGCGCCGGTGATGAGCAGCACGTGCTTGTCTGCGTCAAGGCCGAGGTCTGCTATGGCTTTGTCGGGGGCTGGATGTGCGAACCCATTTCGCAGCGGGCACCCGACTGCGCGCACCGTGGCTCGGCCGCGAGGGAGATGGCATCTGCTCTCCTCGAACTGCACGAAGATCTCGTCCGCCCAACGGGCACTGAGCCTGTTGGCCCTGCCGGGAACGATGTCCACGTTCAGAAGAGCCACAGGGACGTCCAGCTTGCGTCCCGCCCTGCAGACCGGACCTGCGACGAATCCCCCTGCGCCGATGACCACGACGTTCGGCCGCTCTGCGATCACCCGCAGGGCGATCTTGTAGCTTTGCTGAAAGGTCAGGACGAATCGCAGGAACTTTGCGGGGTGGGTATAGAGTCCGCTCGCCGGCAGGGGGGTGCGGCCGAACCCGGTCTTCTCGAACACTCGCTGGTCCACGGCTCGCGTGCTGTGAAAGAAATGGATCTCTGCCTCCGGCTGTTTCTCCCGGACCTGTTCGGCCACCGCCAGCAGGGGATAGATGTGTCCGCCTGTGCCGCCGCCTGCGAAGAAGAAGCACACAGTGTCCACGTTAGCCTCCTTGCCTACTCGTCTGCCTGCGTTCGCAGCGTGCCCACAAGGACATCGTAGCACGGGCATCCTGCCTATAATCCTGAACACATGGGCGGGACGCCCATGTTGCCAAACGCCTTACGGCGTCACTACAAACAGGTATCCTAACGTACGGCAAGCGAGCTTGTACAGTGTCTTGTCCGGCGCGGCCGCTATCCGCCGCGTGCTCGCAGGCTGTGGGGCCGCCCGGAAGTGGTGAAGAAGTACGGCTGGCCCGCATTGTCCGCCAGCGCCGCGTTGCCCGCTTCGTCGGTCAACGCCACGACGAAGTAGTATGTAGTTTGGGTGCTCAGACCACTCAGATCGATGTTGTGCAGCGTGCCCAGTTGCGTCCCGCTCTTCACCAGGTCGTAGGGGCCGCCCAGGACCTTGCTGTAGCGGATCTCCGCGATCGCAGGCTCATCGGTCAGGAGGCTGACTATCGCTGTCGCGCCGCGCACCTGGACTTGGACATCGAGCACCATCGGTGGGCTGAAATCGACCAGGGCGGTCGCCTCCCGCCATTCATCGAAACGGCCCTGGTCGTCGTCGGCGTCCAGGTAGCGAGCGACGATGCCCATCCCATCGTATCCCTGGAGAACACCGTCGCCGGGCGTCACGGCGGCGCTGTGGACGAGGATGTCGCCTGTGAATACGCCGAGCGAGACGACCGCTTCGGCCAGCGTCACAGCTTCCTCGTCGCCGCTGTCGGTTTCCAGGAGCACCACCTGTTGGCTCATGTTTCTGAGGTTCCAGTCCGTGAGGAAGATGCCGACACGGGCCCCTTCGGTGTATTTCTCGCGATCCAGGCGGATAGTCCCCGCAGACGGGATCGCCAGGCGCAGCGCCTCATACATGTTCAACCGGCTGTTGGATGAGCAGATCCCTTCGGCGATGGGGTCGCCGGAAGTCGTCACGATATCGTGCACCTCGTCGCAGGTGAGCCATGGATTCGCGGATAGCAGCAGGGCGCATGTGCCGGACACGTGAGGAGCAGCCATCGAGGTTCCCGACATTCGAACGGTACGACTTCCCCCGGCCACGGACGGAAATCCTCCTCTTCGGAGCGATAGGATATCACGTCCCGGTGCGGCGATATCCACCCAACTGCCGTAGTTCGAGAGGTACCACCGGTGGTCGCTCGAATCGGTGGCGGCCACGGAGATGACCTCCGGATAGGCGGCTGGATAATAGGGAGCGTCGGAGCTCTCATTTCCCGCGGCGGTTACGACGACCACGCCGTGGCGATGAGCATACGAGATCGCTTCCCGCAGTGCATAGGAGCTGTCCTGCCCACCCCAACTGCCGGAAATGACGTCGGCCCCGTTTCCCACGGCGTAGTAGATGGCCGGCACGGCGTCAGCCGCACTGCCTTCGCCGTCGGCCTCAAGGACTTTGATCGCCATGATGCGGACGCTCCAGCAGACCCCGGCGACGTCCAGTGCGTTGTTTCCCACCGCCGCCACGATGCCGGCACAGTGTGTGCCATGTCCGTGGTCGTCGGCCGGATCGCCGGTGTCGTAGGCGAAATTGTAGCCGTGAATGTCGTCCACGTACCCGTTGCCGTCATCGTCGATGTCGGGAATTCCGTTGAGTTCCGCTTCGTTCACCCAAAGATTGCCCTGGAGATCGCGGTGGTTATAGTCCACGCCTGTGTCGATGATGGCGACCGCGACGTCGTTGCCCCCGCGACAGGTATCCCATGCCTCGGGCGCGTGGATCTTGGTGAGCGACCACTGCTCGCTGTACGAAGGATCATCGGGCGTGGCGCAGATTGCAATGACCGGGTTGAGCTCGGCGTACTCCACATCGGCCCGGCTGCGAATTGCTGCGAGGACCTCCTCGGCACCGGCGCCGGCCCCCGTGTCCAGCTTGATACGATAGATCCTGTCAAAGCCGGTTGTCCGGTCGGGCTCGACGGAGCGTCCGCGCGGTCGAACCTTTTGTCTGAGACCCTTGCTCCGGACAAGGCGGTCCATTGCGCGGACCGGGAGGTGGACCTGGAGAATTCTCAGTTCCGCTGCTTCGTCGAATGCGAGGTCCGACCCAGGTGAGACCGCGGTCGAATCGCCCGCGTCCGGCGTCGGTGCACGGAACTTGACGATGATCTCGTTCGGAACGAATTGGTTCCGGGCCGAGGCCTGCCCCGTTGCAGCCGCAACGACGCCGAGCACCAGCAACAAAACACTCGCGGAGCGTCCCGGCTTCATCGGATCACCCTTTTTACAAAGGTGCATCATAGCCCCCATGTCTTCTATCCGTGAATATGGGCACAGACCCACACCTGTTCCATTATAGCAGAACACAGTCGAGAAACCACGCAAAAAAAGGGGAAATAGGCAGGCCCCCAGGTAGGGGGCAATCCTAAGTTCAGGTTTGATCGCTGTTTACAATGAGGTCGTCGGGCGGATTCCTGGCGGCGATATTCAGGAGAACTCCCACCGCCGCAGCGGATAGCAACATGCTGGTGCCGCCGGCGCTGACGAACGGCAGCGGAATGCCTTTGGTGGGCCCCATGTCGGTGACCACTGCGATGTTGATGGCGGCCTGGATCCCGATGGCCAGCACGATCCCTGCCGCCAGCAGGCGGCCGAATCGGTCTTGGCATCGCATCACCACTGCCATCCCCAGGAACACAAAGAGGACAAACAGGGCAATCACACCCAGGGTGCCGATCAGACCCAGCTCTTCGCCTACGATCGCAAAGATGAAGTCCGTCGTATCCTCGGGCACGTGGCCGTACTTGCATGTGCCTTGTCCAATCCCCTTGCCCCAGAGTCCGCCGGACCCGATGGCAACGAGAGACTGGTTGACCTGGTAGCGAACCGAGTCCACCAGGCGATCGCGGTGTATGAACGCCTCCAGCCTTTTCAATCGGTGCGGCGACTGGAGCAGTGCGAGAACGAACCCTGTCGCCCCAACGGGCAACAGCGTTAGCACGTGCCACCACTTGACGCCTGCGACGGCCAGGACAATCAAGCTTATCAGCCCGATGAATGCGGCCGTGCCGAAATCCTCGATCACAACCAGGCCGCAGACCAGGCCAGCCAGGATGCACAGCGGCAGAAACCGCGTCCAGTATCGCTTTATGTCGGGACCGATCCTGGCGCATGTGCCGGCCAGGAAGAAAATCGTGATCCACTTCGCAAACTCGGACGGCTGAAAACTGATGCTCACCGGTCCCAGTGGGATTCGCAACCACCGCCGGGCCCCATAAACCTCTGTCCCCACAACCAGGACAGTGACCAGAAGCCCCAAGGCCACCACCAACAGCCAAACCGTCGGACACTTATACCAGCGGCGTTGGAGGCTCCAGATTCGATAGTCCGGGGTGGACGCCGCAAACAGGACAACCACGGAGATCGGGAAGAACATGATCTGCCGCAGGCCGGGGAAGTCATAGAAGCGCCGCAGATCGAATTCGTACCCGAGATTTGCCCCGGCGGAAAACACCATCACGGCACCGGTTGCCATGAGGAACAGAATCACCATGGCGATCACATCGGACAACCGGCTGCGTACTGAACTCATAACGTCATTTGCGGCAAACATTTAACTCACGGCACCACCCGGGGGAGAGTCCGGAAATGTACTCCTTGAAGGATTTCTTCGGCAGATTGAAGCCTGGTTCTCCAAAAATAGTCCGGGTCAACCGCACATGACGCGGGAAACACAAGGATATCTGCATCGGATGATTCGGGAATTGTTCTTGACAACGCTCCCAGTTCGGGGCAATCTATTGCCACCTGTTGTGTGCGTGAGAGTTTTGGGTGCGGATCAACCGCAGAGCCGTAAAGTATTTTGGAGGTCCACCAAATGGATAGACGGCACTATCTTGTGACGGCGGTGTGTCTGCTGCTATCGGCCTTCCTGGCAGGTTCGGCAGTGGCCTACAATCAACCGCTTGGGCTCAACCTCGGCTACACAAGCTTCATGGACGGCGCCCCGCCGGCCGGCCCCGGGTTCTACTACGAGCACTACTTGGCCTACTACACGGCCGACAAGGCGCCCGATCTGGACCCGCCAGGGTTCGATCTCGATGCCTGGATCAGCCTGAGCCAGTTTGTCTACCAGTCGAACACGCCGATCCTGTTCAACGGCAAGTGGGGACTCAACGTCATGGTCCCCTATGTCTGGATCGACAGCACGCCCCTGCCCGAGAACAGTAGTGGTTTCGGCGACCTGCTCGTCGGCCCGTATCTGCAGTGGGACCCGATCATGGGCGCGAACGGCCCGGTCTTCATGCACCGCGTGGAGTTTCAGATGATCTTTCCGACCGGCAGCTACGATGACGAGAAGGCCCTCAACCCCGCCGCAAATGCCTTCTCCTTCAACCCCTATTGGGCCGGGACCTATTTCATCACGCCCAAGTGGACGGTCTCCGGGCGATTCCACTACCTCTGGAACGATGAGAACGACGACCCATTCGTGGGTTCCGGGGCTGACAAGGTCCAGGCCGGCGAGGCCGTCCATGTCAACTTCGCGACCTCGTATGAACTGATCCCCAAGCAACTGCGTGCCGGCATCAATGGGTATTGGCTCAAACAGATCAGTGCCACCGAGGCCGACCTGCCGGACGGGAGCACCGTGGACACCAACGATGACGAGATGGTCTTCGCCATCGGACCCGGTGCTCTGCTGAGCCTCTCGCCGGATACACACCTGTTCTTCAACGCGTATTTCGAGACGGAAACCGACAATCGGCCCGAGGGCGAGCGGTTCGTCCTGCGTCTTGTGCACCACTTCTAATCGTAGCCATCATCGTTCGGGGACATGGGGCCATCGTCGGAGGATTCTGCCGATGACTCAGGGCCTCGTGTCCCCGGCGGTGAGTTATCCCTCTTCCCCTCGACGCCCATTCCCACCCCTCGCGAAAAACATCTCCTGCCTCTCGTTTTCGCAGAGGGTCTCCCTGGAGGCGCAGCAAGGACTGTAGGCCGGAATTCTTCTTGCCTGTGGACGCGACTGCTGTATCCTCTGCGTCGAGAGCAGGACGGAGTCTCATGGATATCAGGATTGAGAGTTTGATCGAAGGAGCCCGGCGGGCCCGGGGCATCGTGGTGATTGTGGATGTCTTTCGTGCGTTCACCACCGCGGCGGTGGCGTTTGCCCGCGGGGCGGACCGGATGATCCTCGTCCCGGAACCGGCTGAGGCGCTGCGGCTGCGCGACCGGGGGATGGGAGACGTCTGTGTGGGCGAGGTCAATGGAATTCGGCCGCAAGGATTCGACTTCGGCAACTCGCCCCATGAGATGATGCAGGCCGAGTTGAGGGACAGGGTGGTGATTTTATCCACGCGGGCGGGAACCGTGGGGGTGGTTGCGACCTCCGGAGTCGGCGGGATCTATGCCGGTTCGTTTGTCGTAGCAGGCGCCACGGCGAAAGCCATTCGGCGCGATGGGCCGGCGGAAGTGACCATCGTGGCGATGGGATGGAACGCGGCCGTGCGGACCGATGAGGACGAGCAGTGCGCCATGTACCTGCGGAACCTGCTGGAAGGCCGTCGGCCGGACCCGGAGGCGGTACGAAAGCTCGTGCTGACGAGCAACCAGGTCGCAAAGTTCCACGATCCTGGTCAGCCGCACTTCCATCCGGAGGATCTGGAGATCGCCCTGGAAATCGACAAGTACGATTTTGCGATTCGCGTCTTCAAGGAAGGGGAGTCCCTCGTAGCAAGGCGGCAAGGATGAGCGATTGGACGATCCAAAAACTGCTCACGTGGATCACCGATTTCCTGTTGCAGAAAGACATTGACTCGCCTCGGCTGAGTGCGGAACTGCTGCTTGCCCATGTCTTGGGCCTCAGGAGGATCGAGCTGTACACCCAGTACAACAAGCCCGTTGCGCAGGAGCAGTTGGACCGGCTCCGCGAGCTGGTCAAGCGAGCCGGCCGACACGAGCCGGTGGCGCACCTCGTCGGCCGGACGGAGTTTTATTCCATCGAGTTCGAGGTAACGTGCGACTGCCTGATTCCCCGGCCGGAGACGGAGCTGCTCGTGCAGCGGGCCATTGAATTCCTTCGCAAACGAAGCGATTCCCAGCACGTCTGCGACCTCTGCACCGGCTGCGGCACGATCGCGGTCGCCATCGCGAAGAATGTCCCGGATGTGAAGGTCGTCGCGACGGACATCTCCGAGCCTGCGCTGCGCGTGGCGGCTCGCAATGTCGAGAAGCATCAGCTCCAGGACCGGGTCGATCTGCTCGAGGGGGACCTCTTCGAGCCGGTGATTCCGCAGCTCGACGTGTCGCCGTTCGACCTGATCGCGAGCAATCCGCCGTATGTGAGCGCCGCCGAGTACGAAACGCTCGACAAGAACGTGAAGGACTACGAACCGCGAATCGCTCTGTATGCTGGGGAAGGGGGCTTGGACGTGTACCGTCGGATCGCCGAGAAGGTGGGTCAGTTCCTCAAGCCAGATGGAATCCTGCTGCTGGAGATCGGTTGCTCGCAAGGTCCCGCCGTCTGTGAACTGCTCGAACGGACCGGAACCTTCGCCGAGATCCAGGTTGAAAAGGACCTCCAGAAGCACGACCGGGTGGTCGTGGCCAGACGCACGCCGGCGTGATCATTTCTTCGGCTCATTCGGAGCGCTGTTGCCTGCGGACCTGCTCGAGTTCGTCGGCGAGTTTCCCGACCTCCAACCGCAGCCTGACGTTCTCTCGCTTGTTCTCCAGTGTCTTTCTTGCGAACCAGATGACCACAAGAATCGGCACTGCGGTCGTGACGACCATCAGGAGGAAGATCACGACGAGTTCCGCGACGCCGGGGAAGGTGGTAGCGATAAGGGCGAGCATTTGTTGGTTCCTTTCGTTTGCGTGATTTGGTGGATCTCGTTTCCGGGCTACTTGTCTGCTGCCTGGCGGCACACGATCAGTCCGGCCGCCTCCGTTCTCACGCGGTCCAGCGTGACGCCGAGGTCGCTGAGAATCCGGAACCCAACGCCTCGTTCCGTCATGAGGACACCGGTGAGAAGGTGTTCAGCTCCGATGTACGTATGGCCCCACTGCATCGCCTGCCGGCATGCTTCCTGCGTCACTTTCTCGACATCATCGGAGAGCCGGACCCTGTTTCGGCCCCGGTTCTCGGTTGGCTGTAGGGTCGCTCGATAGCGCTGCCAACACTCTTGCGGGGAGACGCCGAGCCTTTCGAGGATCGAAGCCCCGAGGGATTTCCGTACGGTCAGCATCCCGAGCAGCAGGTGCTCCGTGCCCACAATGGTGAAACCATCCTCGCGGGCTTGCCGTCGAGCCGCATTCAGGACGGCTCGGGCGCGTGGTGTCCACGGCAATGTGTCGGCATTGGATGGCTGTTCCGATTTCGTATCGCACGGTGTGTCTGGATTGCGCATTCTCTCACCTCCGTTTTCCGGATAGACCTTCTTTGATACCAGCCAGGCATCGACATCCGCCCGGTCGAAGCTGATGTTCTTGGCGCTGAGCTTGATGTAGGGCGGGCAATCGCCGTCAGCGAGATACTTGTAGACCGTCCGCTTGGACACACCCAGATACAGTGCCAAATCTTCAATCGACATCAGTTGCATAATGCATCACCTCTACTGTATATGACGCATTATGGCGCAAAATGTTACAATATGCAATAGAAATGCACAAAGATTCACATTTTAGAGCAGGATACGGCGATTAGGTGCTAAGCTGGTTGGGGTCTGGGCTTGCTGTTAACTCTTTGTCCTGAAGTCAGTTACAGCGATAGCAGGACTTAAAGGGATTGCGTGTCAATAAGTTATCAGGGCGTGGATCTTGTGCCGGGCGAGTTTCTGGCGGCCGTTCAGGTCTGTTAGCTCGATGACGAAGGCAATGCCGACAACGTGGGCGCCGACCTTCTCGATGAGTTCGCAGGCCGCACGCATGGTGCCACCGGTGGCGAGCAGGTCGTCGACCATCAGGACCTTGGCGCCGCGGGGGATGGCGTCGCGGTGCATTTCAAGGGTGTCCACGCCGTACTCGAGCTCGTACGTGGCGCTCTCCGTCGCGCCCGGGAGCTTGCCCTTCTTGCGGACGGGAATGAATCCGGCGCCGAGCCTCTCCGCGACCGCCGACCCGAAGATGAACCCGCGGGCCTCGACGGCCGCCACGTACTGCACGCCAGCCCCGAAGAACGGGGCGCACAGAGCGTCCACCGCCGTCGGGAAGGCCTTCGGGTCCGCCAGCAGGGGCGTGATGTCTCGAAACAGGATACCCTTCTTCGGCCAATCCGGAATGGCACGGATGTACTTCGCCAGGTCGATGTGCTCTTCTGCCATAGGAACTGCCTGTCATGTACGATTGACTGTTCACTGCTTCAACACATTCGCCGTAAGACGTTGCGCCCGCGGGCGCGACGGCTTCTACGGCCGCACGGCGAATGGTAAATCGAAAATCGTCAATAGTAAACCTCGAATTCCCTGTGGGTCCTGTCGTTTTACTTTTTTAGTTGCGGGTTGACGGATGAGCCCTATCGGGCATAGGCTACGCGAAGTCCTGCTGGAAAGGTCCCAAATGCCTCTATGGAACAACATAGCGGAATTGATGGACTACTACATCCCTCCCCCGCCCTCGGTCTACTGGTTCGACATCGTCCGCGTGTGCAATCTCAAGTGCATCATGTGTCCGCAGTCGAAAGGGCTCAAGCCGCTGCGTGAGAAGATGTCGGTCGATGTGTTCCAGAGCGTGATCGACGATATCTGTGAGAATCGACCCCTGGTCAAGCTGTACCTGTCGGGCGAGCCGCTGCTGCACGAAGGGCTTTTTGAAATGATCGAGTACGCCGGGGCCAAGGGGTGCCGGACGATGATTCACACCAACGCGACGGCCCTTACGAGAGAAACGGCCGAGCGGATTCTCTCGTCGTCGTTGACCTTCCTGTGTTTTTCTTTCGACGGTTGCTCGGAGACAGTCTACGAGCGTCTGCGTCCGCCGGCCCGATTCGAACACGTCAGGTCCAATATCGAGCGGTACCTGGCCCTGCGGCGTGAGCGCGGCGGCGCGGGACCCCGCACGGCCATCGAGATCATCCGCATGGACGAGACGGCCGACAAGCTCGGTGATTTCGTGAGCGAGTGGCGGGGCACAGAGGTGGACGACGTGCACGTTGCGGAGTACACGACGTGGCATGGTCTGGTGGAGGACCGTCGCATCGAGAAACGGTCCGGCCCGCCGGAATACAAGCCCTGCGCGGCGCCGTTTTCTCATGGCTGCATTCTGGCCGACGGGACCGTTGTCCCGTGCTGTCTCGACGTCAACGGTCGGATGCCTCTGGGGAACGTCACGACGAGCCGATTCCGTGAGATCTGGGCCGGGAGCGAGTACAGACAACTGCGGCTGGAGATGCTCACGGGGACCTTCGGTCCCAACTGCATTTGCGACCGCTGCGACAATACGGTACGCGAGATTTGAGACGGCCGTTGCGCGACGACCCCAATCGCACCTCGTTTGAAATCCGTGAGGTGTTCTTCTCGACGCTCGCAGTGTGTTATGATAAACTGCGTTCGAAGGTGGCTGGAAGGCGCGAATGATGATGGAAAAACTTCGCAGACTCGAGCACAGATTGGTCAGCCCGATCGCGGCCAGACTGGCGCCGTACGTATCGGCCAACGTCATCTCGGTCCTGTCCCTGCTGGCCGCGGTGGGGGCCGGTGTGGCGTTCTGGCTGGGCATGCCGGTCACCGGGGCGGCCATGATCCTGCTCAACGGTTTCCTGGACATGCTGGACGGCTGCGTGGCCAGGGCACGAGGCACCGTGGGGCCATTCGGATCATTCGTCGACAAGATCATCGACAAGTATTCCGACCTGATCTTTCTGCTGGGGATGCTGCTGGGCGGACTTGCCCATCCGGCGCCTGCCATCGTGGCCATGGTCGGCATTCCGCTGGCGACCTATATCAACGCCGCGGTCGAGAGCCTGACCCAGGGTGAGGTCAAGTTCCAGGAGCGGCTGTCCCTTCGATTTCTGCGGATCCTCTTTCTCGTCGCCGGCGGCCTGTCCCGCCGGACCCACATCGCAGTCTGGCTGGTGGCTGCCAGCGTCGTCTACGCCGTCGTCTCGCGGATGATCCAGAGCCTCGTCTTCCTGCGCCGGCGCACCAAGCCCGGAAAGGGTGTCGCCACTGCCCTTGCGGAGAATGAAAGGAGATCGCCGGCGTCTCCAAGTGGGAAATCCCCTTCCTCCGTCCGGGCGAAGAGTTGCCGGAGCCTTGACGGGCACCGCCCCTGAAGACAAACCCCGCCGCCCAATTGAGGTCAGGCAGCGGGGTGGAATCCACGATATTCGCATGTTCTTGCTGGATCAGCCCATGTGTACGGTCTGGTCCGGCTCGTGGGCGCGTTTATCCCTTGGCCTTCTCTTCGATGACGGCCTTGGTGATCTTCAATTCCTCCTTGGGCTTGCCCTGGGGCGAGCCTGCGGCTTCGAGCTTCTTGACCGTGTCCTGGCCCTCGACGACCTCGCCGAAGATTGTGTGCTTGCCGTCCAGCCAGGGGGTAGCCTTGAAGGTGATGAAGAACTGGCTGCCGTCGGTGCCCGGGCCGGCGTTGGCCATGCTCAGCAGGAACGGACGGTCATGCTTGACGTTCGGGCTGAACTCGCCGGCGTACTGGTAGCCGGGGCTGCCGGTGCCGGTGCCGAGCGGGCAGCCGCCCTGCGCCATGAAGTCCGGGATTATGCGATGGAACGTCGTGCCATCATAGAAGTGTTGTTCCGTCAGGAACATCGTGCTGCTGACGTGCATTGGGGCGATGTCGGGCATCAACTTGATCTTGATGGCGCCCTTGTTCGTTTCGAGGACCCAGAAGTATTCCTTGTTCGGGTCGAACTGTCTCTGTTCGGGTTTGGTCAGTTTCATCTTCCACTCATTTTCCTTGCCGAGTTTTGCCATGGCTTCTTCCTGTTGTTTGGCCCTCATTTTCGCGACAAGCTGCTGCTGAAACGCTCCCATGATTGCGTTCTGTTCTTCTTCGCTGAAGGGGGACTGCTGCCCGCTCAGGGCCTCGCGAAGGCCCCGCAGGAGCATCTCGATGTTCACCTCGACGCCTTGTCTTTTCAGGTTGCCGGCGATCTGCGTGCCGATGATGTAACTGACCTTGTCCGTGTCCGTCTTGAAGTCATTGGGGTCCACGGCGGCCCGGACCAGCCCGGCGGGGATTGTGACGGCCAAAACACCGAATATCAACAACATACGCAGCGGTGTGCCAATGGTCATGATCGATACCTCCAAAAGTACGGGTCTGCAATTCAGAGCACGACAAAATCTTCAATATAGCTGTTTTGTCGCACCTCGTCAATCGCCCCGGTCGGACAAACAGGACAATCGCATGAAATCCGTCATGTCGCGGCGGTGCCGTTGTCGCGTCGGAAACCCAGAAAGGTCAGGAGGTAGTCTCTGTCGTAGGCCGCTTTGGTTCGTTTGCTCTGGATGCCTAGCTTGCAGGTCCTTTCCTGCTTCAATCGCAGCAGACTGATCCGTCGAATGCGGGCGAGGTTCTGGGCCGCGTTGGCGACCCGCACGCGGCATTGGTCTTCGTTGAAGCAGACATCCAGCGTCCAGTGCAGTTGGTTCTCCACTCGCCAGTGATTGCGGATCAAGGCGGCCAGTTTCTGGGCCTGCCGGCCCGAATGGGAGTTGAGGAAATACCGACGTTCCGTGCTCGTCTTGTCGCGGAGGGTCCGCGTGCATTCGACCGCCACGATCGAGGCCAGACCCGGCCAGGCATGGCGTTGGGTCAGCCAATCGACCTGCCAACACGTCCAG
>DCUI01000338.1:4993-18124 GCA_002327785.1 Phycisphaerales bacterium UBA2218 | reverse complement strand
CCCGCCAGGTTCGTGCCGCAGGTCATTCTGAACGCCAGTTGACGTACACGCGCCAACGCCGGCATCAGAATGCCCATCAACAGAGCGATGATCGCAATCACGACCAGCAACTCGACCAGGGTAAAACCTTTTCTTTTCATGTTTGATTCTCCTTTCACTTCTCTGAGATTCGCAGACCGACCGTTCTCCAACTTTGCCACACTGGCCACTTTAACATATAACTGCTTGTTGCCGCCTGATCTGCCAATGCCTATTCGCGCGAATCTCGGGACAAAAAAATCTGTCGGTACACGAGAACGAGCCGGTTTCGTTCCGGCAAAGCATTGTTTTTTGCAGGATTTCTGCCTAAGTTGGGTCGCAGACCCGAAGATGCTCCTCATGTTTCGTAGGTTATGTCTGTCCTACAACTCTGAGGCAGGCGGATCTGGATATGAAGTGCTGAAGTATATTTATGATGGCAGTACAGATTATGATAGTACAACTTCTTCAAATCCACCTATCCTTTGTCTCAATCTTAACCCAAGCCTTATACGCTGTCAAACTTTTTTCGTGCGATTTGCCCATTTCCTTGAATTTTTTTCACTTTCGCGTAATATCCCATGCTTTGGGGATTTGGAGAACACTATGCCCGCAGGGACTGACGTTGAGAGCATCAAAAGGCTGCTGGCCGAGCATCAGCAGGAGCATTTGATTGGGTTCTGGCCGCAATTAGACCCCAATCATCGCGAGGGCCTGCTGGCCCAGATCCGGGAATTGGATTTCCCCGCGATCGACGAATGGGTCGAGTCTCTGGTCAAAGGCCGGCCGCAGCCGCCCGTCCAGCATGACTTTGAGCCGGCACGGTCCTACAGTCCCCAAGCCCGAAGCACCCAAGATCAACATAAGTACGCTCAGGCCATCGAGTTAGGGACGCAGTTGATCTCCCATGGCAAGGCGGCTGCCCTGACTGTGGCGGGTGGCCAGGGCACTCGACTGGGCTTCGACGGACCGAAAGGGAACTTCCCGATCAGCCCAATCCATCGCAAGACGCTCTTTCGCATCTTCGCCGAGACGATTGCCGCCGTCTCGCAGCGATACGGGGCCACATGCCCCTGGTATATCATGACCAGCCCCCTGAACCACGAGCAGACGCTGGCGATCTTCAAGGCCGATAACTACTATGGCTTGGACCCTCGAAATGTCTTCATCTTCCAACAGGGGACGCTGCCGAATTTCGGTCTCGACGGCAGGATCCTTCTCGCGGAAAAGGACCAAATCGCGAGGTCGCCGGACGGTCACGGCGGGTGCATCCGGGCCCTCGCGCGGAGCGGGGCCCTGGCCGACATGAACAAACGCGGCATCCAGTACCTCACCTATTGGCAGGTGGACAACCCCCTGGTCAGGCTCTTCGATCCGCTCTTCATCGGGCTTCACGCCCTCGACGGGGCCCAGATGTCGTCCAAGGCAGTCATCAAGAACGGACCCAAGGAGAAGGTGGGCAACTTCTGCCTTGTGGACGGCAAGGTGACCGTGATCGAGTACAGCGACCTGCCGGACGAGCTGGCCGAACGGCACCGCCCGGACGGCTCCCTGGTCTTCCAGCTCGGCAGCATTGCGATCCATATCATCAACACGGACTTCGTGGAGCATCTCAACACGGCGGGGCACAGCCTGCCCCTCCACCGGGCGGTCAAGAAAATCCCGCACATCGACTCGCAGGGCCGGCCCATCGAGCCGGAGGAGCCCAACGGCGTCAAGCTCGAATCCTTCATCTTCGACGCCATCCCGCTGGCTCAGCGGTCGATCATCCTGGAGATCGTGCGAAGCGAGCAGTTCGCCCCGGTCAAGAACGCCACGGGCGAGGACAGCGCCGAGGCCACGCATCGAATGATGATCGAGCGGGCGGCAGCATGGCTCGAATCCGCCGGCGTGAAGGTCCCCCGCAAGCCGGACCGCTCGCCCGACTGCGTCCTGGAGATCGCCCCAAGCTTCGCTCTCGACGCCGAGGAAGTCGCCGCCAAACGGGACCAAATCCCCCCGATCAATCCCGGCGACGATGCCTATCTCGCGTAGCAAGCCGATCTCTGGCATTCAGGGACTGAGCGGAAACGTGGGACACCGATCACGAATCCAATCGTGACAGTCTTTCTTCGAGGTCTGGCACGGGTGTGAAATACCAAGTCCGCCCCACCTTCCGGCCTATCAGCAAACCACGCATTTCCAGGTCGAGCAGGTCGGTCCGCGCAGTCTGATAGACAACATTGTGGCTCATTTGGTGCGAACCGAAGCTGTATCGCTGCTGAGGGTGTCGGAGGGCGTGACTAATCAGGGCCTGCTGCCGGTGGTTGAGGATCGTGATGCCGTGGAGCCTACTCTCGATGGCACGTAATGCAGCGGTTTTCCGTTCGATGTACTCGTGTAGTTCCTTCATCGCGCGCCGAATGACGTGCAGTTGCTGCAGGATGAAGTATGTCAGATCGTTGTCGTCTGTCTCTGTGTAGAGAAAGGCACGCCCATACTTGGCTGGAGCTTTCAGAAGAATCTGAGAGATCGAGACAAACTCAAAGAGCCAGTATCCATGGTGGAGCATTGACCAGTAGAACAAAGCCCTCGCCACCCGGCCATTGCCATCGATGAAGGGATGGTCGTAAGCCAGCCAGAAGTGCAGGATGATTGAGCGAAGAACCGGATGAATAAAGCTCTCCGGTACCTTGCCGTTGGCGAAATCGCACATGAGACCCATGCGCTCCTGCAGTTGCTCCGCCGGAGGCGGATCGTGGAAAACCTCCCCGTACATGTCGCCGACCACAATTCGTTCATCCGGCGAGCGAAGACGTCCCGCGGCCGAGTCATCCTCCAAGGTCTTCCCCGTTATGATGCGGTGTATCTGGAGGACGAGATCGATCGAAAGAGGTTTGTCCTTGAGGGTACTGATGCATCGCATGGTCAGGAAGTTGTTCAGAATCATCTGCTCGCTCTTGTCGCGAGGGGGACGACCAGTTCGAATCATCGCCTTGGCAACGGCGCGTGTCGTGGCCGCTCCCTCCAGTTGGCTGGAGGTAATTGCCTCCTGTATGAGCGAATTGACATAGTACTGGTCCTTCAGTTCAGGATTCGTGATCGGGTCGGGCATGCGAATGAACCCGCCTGCACCTTGGTCAATCTTCTGAAGGATTTCGGTGATCGGGTCGGCGGTAGAGAAGGTGAATGGTTTGCCCCGAGAATCGGTCAATGGTATGGGTTTGGCTTGGCCAAGTCTCTGGAGTTTCAGAGCCGCCCACCATTCCTCATGGGAGTATCCTTCCGGTGGTTTCAGATGCCGCAAAACATCCCAGTGCAGGTACTTGTCCTTGGCTGGCAACCTGCTACTCAGACTTAAGAGGCGGGGAAAGTCCGTTGTTCCTGGTAGAATATCATGCAGGCCAGGTGCCTTCTTTGGCATCCTCATGGATCTATCATCCTGATTGGCAATGACTTATGGATATACTAACTATATACTGTCTTGTGCTAATTTAGTATATCGGAATTGAAACGGCCCAGATGTACTAATTTTGAATATTTTAGTACTAAGTTGGTATCTCCCCGAGGCGAGAAGGTTGGCCTGATAAGAATGGCCTCTTCGCTGCCAAGATGAAGATTGCTCTCTTTTGTTCTACGTTGTCAGATCATCCGCAACATATGGGCGGCGGATTTCGTGCCTTTCACAAAGCTGTCCAAGCTGAAATGCTCGTTCGGACCGTGCGGGCCGTCGCTGTCCAATCCGAAACCCATCAGGATCACCGGGCAGCCGAGATGCTCGGCGAACGTGCTGACCACCGGGATCGAGCCGCCACAACGGATGAAGACCGTCTCGCGGCCGAAGCCCTTGCGCATCGCCTCCTGGGCCGCCCGGATGGTCGGGTCGTTCACGTCGAACAGCACGGGCGGACTGGTTCCGAAATCGTTGATCTCGATGCGAACGGTGTCCGGGCAGACGGACCGGATGTGCTCCACCACCAGCTTGTGGACGCGAGCCGGGTCCTGGTTCGAGACCAACCGGCACGTGATCTTGGCCGTGGCCCAGGCCGGGATGATCGTCTTGGATCGCTGGCCCTGGTAGCCGCCGAAGAGGCCGTTGACCTCAAAGGTCGGCCGGGCCCAGAGCCGCTCCAGGGTGCTGTAGCCCGCTTCGCCGTGCGGACGCGGGATGTTCAGCTCCTTCGCCATGGCTTGGTCGTTGAAGTTCAGCTTGCGGAAGCTCTCCCGCTCCCAGTCTTGCAGCGGGACCACGTCGTCGTAGAAGTGCGGGACCAGCACTTTGCCGTCGCGGGATACACAAGCGGCGAGGATCTGGGCGGTCATCATGGCAGGGTTGGCTATGCCGCCGCCGTAGGCGCCGGAATGCACGTCTGCCGCCGGACCGCGGATGGTGAATTCCATCGCGATGAGGCCGCGAAGGCCGTAGGTGAGCGCGGGCGTGTTCGCATCGTACATCGTGCTGTCCGAGATGACGATGGCGTCGGGCTTGAGCTCGGCCTTGGCCTGTCGGATATAGCGGGGCAGGGCATCGCCACCGGATTCCTCCTCGCCCTCCAGCAGGAACAGGACCTCGCAGGGCAGCTCGCCCTCGGTCTTGAGCAGGCTTTCGACGGCCTTGACGTGGGCCCAGAGCTGGCCCTTGTCGTCGGTCGCCCCCCGGCCGTAGAGGATGCCGTCGCGGATCGTCGGCTCGAAGGGCGGGGTCTTCCACTCCGCCACCGGGTCTTCCGGCTGGACGTCGTAGTGCCCGTAGATCATCACGCGCTTGGAACTCTTGCCCTTCATGAGCGCCCGCACAATCGGCTGGCCACCCACATCCACCAGACCGGCGTCGAAGCCCAGGCCCTTGAGGTGCGCCACGACCCACTCGGCGCAGGCCCGCGTGTCCTTGTCGTGCGCCCGCTGGGCGCTGACCGAGGGAAACCGCATGTACTGCTTGAGTTCCTCGACGAACCGCTGCTGATTCGCGTCGATATAGCTTTCCGTCCGATCCACCATGTCGCTGCAACCTCCCACTAAGCCAAGTAAGCTGCACGCAAGTCACTTCACGCGAGCCAAGCCAGTATACCGCACCCCGTAGCCCTTCGAAAGCGCGAATCCACAGTGAGTCATTGAAACAGGCCTGAAGAGGTAAAAGGGAACACGGGACCGTCCTTCGCAACAGAAGCCGAACAATCGGCGAGGTTCGCCGGGCCGAGTGGCGGGCAGAACGGCGTGGATGTGTGGCATCCGGCCGGATGCAGGTTCTCTTCCCGCCGGTATCCGAAATGCGACAAACGCCCCACGGCGTCACTGCGAACGTGCCCGGCGCTCCGACGGGAACATCCCGCCTAACCTACACGATATGATCGCCTGTCTACGGGCGGGATTCCCGTGGTGGGTTTGGTTTCGTTTCTCCTTGGCGACGGGCCGATCTGTGTCCCTTGCCGGGTCCTCGGATCGACGCTACGATGGCGGGATGGACGACACTCCAGGCGACAAGCAGCCGATGCGGGTGCTGTACTGCATTCTGGATAACCGGTTCGGGGGGCCGCACCGGCTGGCGGAGACTACCGCCCGACATCTGAGGCCACTCGGCGTGGAAACGCTGTTCCTGCTCGGCCGCAAGACCGACGAGCCCTGGCGACCCGACGATTTTGAATCGTTCTTCGGCAGGTACATTCAGGCCTTTACGTGGCATCGTCCGGTTCGCAACTTCGCCCGGTTCTGCCTCTTTCTGCCGAGGAATCTGCTCAAGATACGCAAGATCATCCGGTCCCGGCGGATCGACATCGTTCATATCGACGGCTCCATGACTTTCGTGCCCGCCCTGGCGGCGGCTTGCACGCGCACGCCGATCGTCTGGCTCTACAACGATCACCCGTTCGGCCCGCTCCGATGGTTCCTCCGGTTGCTTCTGACCGTTCTGGCCTCCAAAGTGATCGTCCAGGGCGAGCGGCTCCAGCCGTTGTACGCCGGCGGCAGCGCCCGGTTGCGGAACAAGACGGTCGTGCTGCGTTCCACCGTGGACACCGCTGCACTTGCCCCGGATCGCTACGACGCCGGCCGGCGACAGGCTGTTCGCGCGGAACTGGGGGTCCCCGCGGACTGCACGCTGGTTGGGGCGGTGGGCAATGTGAACCGCTTCAAGGGATACGAGTACCTCGTCGAAGCGGCCGCGCAGATCAAGAAGGAGATCGGACCGGTCAAGTTCCTCATCGTCGGCCGCAAGGCCGATGCAGACCCCCGGTACTGGGAGGCCCTGCAACAGTCGGCCGGTCGGCTCGGCGTCGCCAAGGATATCATTTACACCGGTTTTCGCGATGATGTGATGCGAATCCTGTCCGTCCTGGACGTGTTCGTGCTGCCCTCAACCCTGGAATCGTGTCCCGTGGCAGTCCTTGAGGCGATGGCGATGCGAGTGCCCGTCGTGGCAACCGATGTGGGGGCGGTGTCCGAAGAGGTGATTGACGGTGTCACGGGCCTTCTCGTGCCCTCCCGCGATGCCGCAGCCATTGCAGACGCGGTCGTGACGCACCTGCGGCGCCCCCGGCAGGAAACTGATCAAATGCTGTCGGCCGCCCGGCACAGAGTGGAGACGGTTTTTTCCCTGAGCGAGGTGGTTCGGCAGCAGAAAAGCGTCTATGAAGAGCTGTTGTCGCATTGACGCCGGGAACTGCACTGACCCCTACTGCAAAAGGTATTCTGTTGACTTGTGGGGACCGATGATGTATCGTCTTCGCACTGGTGCATGGACTGGCCTGCCGGCGCTTGGGCATGGGCAAACCCCAGAGGACCTGAATCTGAGCCTGCCAAGTCCGCGTGGGCGGCAGGAAAACCGGTGAGCATCCGCCGACCGGCGGTAAGAAGGAGCGATAGTGCTCGCCGCAACCCAGGAGGGTGGAGAAACGAAGGATTCGTCGTATTCGGCCCGCCAAGCAGCAGGGGTCTTCTCCACTTCTCCAAGACTTACGGTGCATTATGGAAGGGACTGCTATGGCCTTCTCGTGGCAGGACGCCCAGGAAAGAGAAAAGGCGTTCTATGACACGATATACAGGTACAATCGAGGGGATATCCCCTCGTATCGTCCGTTCACGCCGGAGCGGTGTATTGCCTTTGCGAAAAAAACCGTGGAGCGTTTCGGGTACACCATGGACGCATTCGCGGGAAAGACCCTGGCGGACATCGGTTGCGGTCCGCACGGGATCATCAGCGGCCTGGAGCTTGCGACCGCCGGGACCCGATTGCTGCCGCAACGGATGTATGGCATTGACCCCCTGATGGACACATACAGGACCTACGCGGAATACGGGGTGTTGAAGGAAAACAGCACGATTCGGCTCATCACCGCCAAAGGGGAGAGGATCCCGTTGCCGGACGAGTCGTGCGACTTCGTCTTCTGCACGAACGCGGTGGACCACGTCCAGGAGCCCGAGCGGGTCATCCAGGAAGCCCGAAGAGTCTGCCGGGCCGGGGGCGCCTTCTGCATGGCCCTGCACGTGGTCAATCCCGTCTGGACCTGGTTGCGACCCGTTCTGTTTCTCGTAGACAGGAATCACCCCCACCATTTTCGGACCGACGCGGTTCTTCGGCTGGCCCGAAAATACTTCGAGCGCGTGACCGTGTGTGCGCGCATCAGCGTGGTCGAGGACCATCCGGAGTTCACCTTCGCGTACATACGAAAGTCGGCACACAAGCTTCGGGCGGTAAAACGGTGGATGAGCAACCTGATTTTAACCTTCCTCTATGTGAGATGTGAGAAGTGAAGGCTCGGCTGGGAACGCGTCAGGAGGAGTGCAGGACAGCTGAATGGTCCGGCGAAGCACCTGTCATAGTCCGGCAGGGATGCATCGGGGCTCGATCTAAGGAGACGGGGCTATGCGGGTTCTTCTGATCGATCCGCCATTCTACCGATTCATCGACTTCTACAACCGGTATTTCCCGTTCGGCCTGGTCAGCATCGCCACCGTCCTGAGAAATGCGGGGCATGAAGCGATCGTGTACGATGCCGACTACAACGACAAGCCGTCACACATCGACTACACGCGGCTCACGGAGCACTACCCCCAGTACATCGAGCGTCTCCACCGGCCGGATGATCCGATCCTGACGGAGGCCCGCCGGACCATGGCGAGCATGGACCCGGAGTTGATTGGGATCTCGATCTGGACGACGTATGCCGCGTCCGCGTTTCGCATCGCCCAGATCGCCCGGGAGCTGTTCCCCGACCGTCCGATCGTGATGGGCGGACCGCACGCCAGCGCCAAGCCCGATGAAGTGCTCCGGCTGTCGCCGGCGGTCGATTACGTCGTTCGGGGCGAGGGCGAACAGACGATGCTCGATCTCGTCGAACAGATCGAATCCGCGAGCGGCGACCCCACCTCCGTGCACGGCGTGTCCTTCCGGAAAAATGGGCAGATTCGTCACGCGCCGCCACGAGAGAAATGCCGCAGCCTCGACGAGTTCCCCTTCCCCGACAGGGGGCTGCTGATGAACTGCCGGAAATACTCGTCGGAGGACATGGGCCTGATTATGAGCAGCCGAGGATGCCCCTACGCGTGCTCCTATTGCGCCACGGAAATCGGGAGAACCAGCTACCGATCCGTTGAGCACATTCTGGAGGAACTCCGGACCGTGAGAAGGCGGTACGGCACGGTCCAGTTCAGCTTCAAGGACGACTCGTTCGCGGTCGACAGGAGGCGGACCGAGGAACTGTGCGACAGGATGATCACCGAGGAGATGAACCTCGGCTGGGAGTGCACGACGAGGGCGAACCTGGTCACCGAACCGTTGCTAATGAAGATGAAAAGCGCCGGATGCAACAGCATCAAAATCGGTATCGAGTCCGGAAGTGAGCGAATCCTTGGGGAGATGAACAAAGGGCTCACGCTCGACCGGATCCGGGAGGCGGCCCGATTGTTCCGGAAGGTCGGGATCTACTGGACCGGGTTTTTCATGATGGGTGTCCCCGGCGAGACGGTCGAGGAGATCCGTCAGACGCTGGTTTTCATGCAGGAACTGAAGCCGGACCATGCCCATATCGGCACCTACGAGCCATTCCCCGGGACGGCCATGTTTGCGGACGGCGTCCGGCGGGGGCTCATGAAAACCGATATGACGCTTGATGATTTCTTTGAAATGTTGCCAAATGACTACTATAAGGCGGATATTCGTCGCCAGGTCGATACGATCGACCCCGACGTGTTTGAGCAATTGGAGGTCTCGATGAAGTCCGAGTTCCATGCGTACAACAAGAGCATGGCCCGGCTCCTGAAACGGGCGAAGTCCCGGGTCGCACTGTACGTGACCCAGCCGGCCGCGCTGGTGGCCGATTTCCAGAAATATCTGAGTTGGCGGTGATGACGAGCTGAATCCGGCTGGCGCCGGCCGCGTGCCGCATCCGGTCGGCGAGTCGTTGGAGGTACGAATGAAGGTCTTTATCAGCGGGGTAGCAGGATTCCTGGGCAGTCACCTGGCGGATGCCTTTCTGGCCGACGGCCACGAGGTCGTCGGCTGCGACAATCTGACGGGCGGCTACCTCGACAACGTTCCCCGCGAGGTCGAGTTTCATCATTACGACTGTAACTACTTCAACTCGATGGTGAAGATCCTCCATGGTTGCGAGGTCGTCTACCATTGCGCCGCGGCCGCCTACGAGGGACTGAGCGTGTTCAGTCCGTTCTTCGTGACCAAGAACATCGTTCAGGCCTCGGTTTCGATGGTAACCGCGTCCATCGCGAACAACGTCCGGCGGTTCGTGCTGTGTTCCAGCATGGCGCGATATGGAAAGCAGGAGACGACTCCCTTCACTGAGGACATGACACCCAGGCCCCTGGATCCCTACGGGATCGGCAAGCTCAGCGCCGAGTCGTTCCTGAGGAATCTGGCGACGATCCATGGGATGGAGTACGTGATCGCCGTCCCACACAACGTGATCGGTCCCCGCCAGAAGTACGACGATCCGTATCGCAACGTGGCCAGCATCATGATCAACCTCATGCTCCAGGGCCGCCAGCCCATCATCTACGGAGACGGCAGCCAGAAGCGGTGTTTCAGCTTCGTGCAGGACGACGTCGAGATCCTCCAGAGACTGGCCACGGACCCGCAAGTCTGCGGGGAGATCATCAACATCGGCCCGGACGACGAGTTCGTGACGATCAACGAGCTGGCCGCGATGATCGGGGAAATCCTGGGCTTCGAGGTCAAACCGGTCTACATGGAGAGCCGGCCTCAGGAGGTGCTCCTGGCAAACTGCTCCGCGGACAAGGCCAGAAGGCTGCTGAGCTACCGCACGCAGGTCAAGCTCCGCGACGGTTTGGCGTCCATCGTCGAGTACATCCGCAGGCGAGGCACTCGTCCGTTCAAGTACCATATCGACCTGGAGATCGTCAACGACAAGACCCCGGAGACATGGAAGAACAAACTGTTTTGAGATCGAATCGACTCCCGGTCGCGACGGATTGACGCACGATGTGGTGGGCCGCCGCACGGGCGCCTGAAGGATACGCTATGGAAAACAAGTCCAGTCTGGCCGTTGTCATTATCAGCTTCAACGTGCGGAAGCTGTTGAAGGAATGTCTCGAATCGGTCTATCGGGAAACGAAGCGGACTCGTCTCGATGTTTGGGTGATTGACAATCATTCTCGCGACGACAGCGTCCAGATGCTCAAGGAGAGTTTCCCCCAGGTGCACCTGATCGAAAACGAGGAGAACCTCGGCTTCACGCGGGCCAACAACCAGGCCATCGCGAAGTGCCAATCGGACCTGATCCTGCTGCTCAATCCGGACACGCTCATCCAGGATGGGGCCCTGGACAAGATGGTGCAGTTCATGGAGGAGCACCCCGATGTCGGGGTCTCCGGCTGTCGCGTCCTGAACGAGGATGGGTCGCTGCAGCTCGCCTGCCGCCGGAGCGTTCCGTCGCCCGCCGTGGCGTTCTACCGGCTTTCCGGCCTGAGCCGGCTGTTTCCCAACAGCAAAGCCATGGCCCGGTACAACCTCACGTATCTTGATCCCGACAAGCCGCACGAGGTGGACGCCGTCTCCGGCGCCTTCCTGCTCATCCGAAAGCAGGTGGTCGATCAGATCGGCATGCTCGATGAGGACTTCTGGATCTTCGGCGAGGACATCGACTGGTGCATCCGGGCCAAGAAGACCGGATGGAAAGTGATGTACTACCCCGACGCCCGGATCGTCCATTACAAAGGCATCGGCTGCGGCACCAACAGCCGAAAGACCAGCTACGAGTTCTACCGGGCCATGTACTTGTTCCACAAGAAGCACTTCGCCGGGGACTGCTCGCCGATCACCAACGGCCTGATCTACACCGGGATCTTCGCGAAGGCGCTGCTCTCCTGGCGAAGATTCCTCCCCTCCAAAGCCCGCCCGGACTCCTGATTCAGGCAGACCAGCGTGAAGCGCGTTTGTAGAAGATATGGAATCGACCTGCTCACGCCCGGAATCCCACTGCAACGCACTGCGATCCCAAAGAACCGGCATACTCGGCGACGGCCGGAATTCCATTGTGTAAAGAGTTGAGAGTTGACCCTCTCTCCGCTTTGCGACCGGCGGTCTCGGCCGTTGGATTGGCGTTCGTAGTGTGCTCGTAAGAGCATGGAAGAAAACGCCTTACGACGTCACTACAAACGGGCTTGATGCTGCCATCCGGAGACTTGGTATCCGCATCACGAGCTAAGGCTGGAGGGCCTCGGGGGAGATGTCATTCGCCGGTTCACCGTGCGTAGACTCGGGGGCGGGGGGCGCCGGTTCCGTGTAGATCGGCACGGGCGTGTAACACTGTGGGACCGGCAGGTTGATCTCGCGAATCTCAATCGGCACGGGAGCAGGAGCCGATTGGGCCTCGGGCTGCGACGCCGATCCCGGCATCTCCTCGGGCTCGTTGTTGATGCCGAGGAAAAAATTGGCGACTTTGCGGTAGTCTTCGGCCCCATTACAGGTCGAGTCGTACTCAAAGATGGTCCGGCCGTAGCTGGGGGCCTCGGCCAGTTTGATGTTCCTGCGGATGAAGCTGGGCAGCACCACGGCGTCGGACCAGGCGGTGTTTGAGCCGCGGGCGTTGTTCAGAAACCCAACGATATCCGTGCGGACTTCATTGGACAGCGAGGTTCGGGTGTCGTGCATGCACAGGAGCACGCCCGTGACCTTCAATCGGGGATTGATCCGCTTATTCACCAGATCGATCGTTTGCAGCAGTTTGCCGAACCCTTGAAGGGCCAGGAAGTGCGGCTGCAAGGGGATCAGGACCTCCTCGGCGGCCGCCAGCGCATTGAGCGAGAGCAGGCCCAGCGACGGCGCGCAGTCGATCAGGCAGAAGTCGAACTTGTCCGCGCTGCCCTGCATGGCCTCGCGCAGGATGATCTCGCGGCCGACGACGTTGACCAGCTCGGTCTCGGCGCCGACGAGGTTGATATTGGCGGCCAGGAGCCAGAGGTTGGGCCGGATGAGCATAAGGCTGGATTCGAACCCGGCAGAGTCCGTCAAGACCTCGTAGGCACCGACCTTGACCGTCTGGGGCTCGACGCCGAAGTGGATCGTCATGTGCGCCTGGGGATCGAAGTCGATGACGATCACCCTGTATCCCGCGGCGGCGATCGCGGCGGCCGTGTTGACCGCGGTGGTCGTCTTGCCGACCCCCCCCTTTTGATTCAGGACTGCAATCGTTCTCAATCCGTTCACCTCACTGCTCTTCGGTCCTCTGGCCGTCGGCCCGGAGCTTCTTCAGGACGGCGTCCAGCACGCCGTTGACGAACGGGCCGGACTTCTCGGTGCTGTACTTCTTCGCCAGCTCGATCGCCTCGTTGATGATCACCTTCGGCGGGATCTCCGGACACGACGTCAACTGGTACACGGCCAGCCGCAGAATGCTCTTGTCCACGGGCGACAACCGCGAGAACTGCCAGCGAATCGTCGAGCCGCCGATCAGACCGTCGCACTCGGCCACCTTGGACCACGCGCCGCTGGTCCAGTCCCAGGCAAGCTGGCGGGTCCGCGAATCGCCCTCCATCTCGCGGAAGAACTCGGCCATCAGACGTCCCAACAAATCGGAGCCCTGGATGTCAAGCTGATAGAGCGCCTGCATGGCAAGCTCTCTGGCCCTCGTTCGTTTGTCCATAAGCATTTATCATTTACTATTT
>DCUI01000338.1:0-4960 GCA_002327785.1 Phycisphaerales bacterium UBA2218 | reverse complement strand
TCGGCGCCGGCGTTGCCCATCTTCGTGCCGGCCCGCTCGATGGCCTGCTCGAGGTTCTCGCACGTCAGAACACCGAAAATTGCCGGCACTCCGGTATCGTAGTTGATCTGGCCGACCCCGCGGACCACCTGCTGGCAGACGGCGTCGTAGTGACCCGTCTGGCCGCGAATGACGGCCCCGAGGCATAGGACCGCCACGTAGCGGCCGCTCTCGGCGAGCTTCTTGGCCACGAGCGTGATCTCGCAGGCGCCGGGCACCCACACGGCACAAATCTGTTCCTCAGCGGCGCCGTGGCGGCGCAGACAGTCGACGGCCCCTTCGAGCAGCTTGGACGTGATGAAGTCGTTGAATCGACTGACGACGATGGCGTATTTGCCCTTGCCGGCTGCAATCTGTCCATTGATTTGCTCGATCATAGTACAGGCTCTCCAAACACACACGGCGCGCCGGGCTCGTCCCGCCGGATCGCTCCGGCTGCCTCTGCAATTGCCTTGGGCGTATTATAAGACTCTCGGCGACGTGTATCCAGAAAAACAGCCGCCGCAACGTCACCCACATCTCAACACCGGCGGCCCGGTCGCACTAAGCACAAGTATTGTAAGAGCTTATCGCTTTTTTCGCCAGAAGAATCTGCCTGTCCGCAAAAACAGCCGGCCCGCCCTGCGAAAGTGCTAAGGCACGAGCACCCGATGGGCGATAACGCTGTTGGGCAATGACAGGCATCAACCTCTGGAGGTACGTTGTAGCCATGATGTTTGAGGGCATGGATTCCGGTCCCTATGACAAGGCCGAGCGCAGTGCACGCAAGGCCTACGAGCTGTACGAAGACGGCAAGATGACCCAGGCCCTGGCGGCGCTCGAGCGGGCCATCGAGGTCAATCCCACGAACAGCGCCTGGCACTTCAACAAGGGCCTGACGCTGGACGCCATCAGCCGGTTCGACGAGGCAATCGCGGAGTACGATCTGGCCCTGCAATTGAGCCCTAACGACCTGGAGATCCTCAACGCCCTGGCGGTGGACTACACCCGCACGGGGCTCTACGACCGGGCCCTGAACACCTTCGAATACATCCAGCAGCTCGATCCGTCGTTCGAGCCGTGCTACTGCAATCGCATCATCACGTATGCCGAGATGGGCCAGCACGACCTGGCCGAGCAGATGTTCTACCTCGCCCAGCAGATCGATGAGGAATGCCCGCTGTGCTACTACAACATCGGCAACAGTCTCTTCGCCCGCGGCCAGTACAAGAAGGCGGTCCGCTGCTGGTTACGAACGGCCGAGCTTGAGCCGACTCATCCCCAGATCAACTATCGCATCGCCCAGGCCTACTGGTCCGACGGCGACCGCGCCAGGGCCCGCGAGCACTTCCTGGCAGAGCTGCGGGGCAACCCGGGCGACGCCGAGACGATCATGGATTTTGCCCTGTTTCTACTGGAGACAGGCGATCTCGACAGCGCCAAGGAGAAGTTCAATCGCCTGCTCGAAATGGACCCGGACTTCGCGCCGGCCCTGTTCTACCTCGGCGAGATCGCGCTCGACCAGGACAAACACGACCGAGCCGCCGAGCTGTTCAACGAGGCCCTGAAAAAGGACTCGACCCTGGCGGGGCCTCACTACCGACTGGCGCAGTGCGCCTTGATCGAACATCAGCGGGACAACGCCAGGAAGCACCTGTTGGCCGAGCTGGATCGCGAGGTCGAGGATGCCAACACGCTGGTCTCGATGGCCTCCATGTTCCTGACGGTCGATGATCCCGACCATGCCTCGCAGTGCCTGCTGCGGGCGGTAGGTTTGGATATGCGAAGCACCGACGCGTACTACTACCTCGGCGTCAACGCAGCGAACAAGGGACAGTTCGCCGATGCCGAACGGTTCTTTTCGCGAGCCCTGGAGCTCAACCCGAATCATCTCGGGGCGTTGCGGGATTCGGCCTTCACCTACCTGGCCGCCAGCGAGGCCCCCAAGGCGACGGCCCGGATCGCGCGGGCCCGCATTCTGGAGCCCCAGGATTGCGAGCTTCGGATGCTCGATTACAGCGTCCGGCTGGTCCTGCTGATCGGCCGGCTGACGCACTTGACAGCCCGGCTGGACCTTCGCCCGGCGATTCGACGCCTGTGCCGTCGGCTCAGGCGCCGGTGAGGTCCGCGCCCCAAACGGCACGTCTCTGACTCACAGTGTGCGCCCCCCCGATGAGTTTCAAGTTTGAAGTGCAACGTATCAAGCGGGCAGAGCCAAGCACGAAATCTTCACATTTCACACTGGAAACTTGACACTCTCCGAGATCTGCGAGATGCCCACGAGGTTGACCGCACGAAAAGCAGCCTTCCCAGGTATTTTTCTCTTGCGTTTTCCCCCCTATTCCTCCAAAATACACTGCAGAGAAACACCCGTTCTGAGACTGCGACGCATGGGAGAGGCCGCAGTGCAGGGAGAGGCGAGGGCGGCAACTTTTTCGGAAAGGGTAGAACGATGAAAGGGAGAACAGCAGTTATTCTCGCAGTGACCGCGTTTCTCTGTGGGCCTGCTCGTGCGGCGAGCGTCGTCTGGATCGATGGGATGGGGGCAACAACTCCGTCCCAATGGTCGATCAGTCCGTCAAACCCATCCGCGACGGACGTCATTTCCTTCTCGGGTCCCACCGACCAATCGTATGGAAACAGCTGCAATGCCGAGGCAGCCTTTGGCGGCACGCCCTATCTGTCCGTCAACAATTCCACCAAAACGATCGAGTTGAAGTTCCAGGGTCCGGCGCCCACGACATGCATCCTGATTTACAAGCCCGCCGTAGGTCTGCGAGGCGACTTTGGGCCCCTCGCTGCCGGCAACTGGACTTTCAAATGCACGCATTTCCGGATTCCGTTTCAAATCAACTTCACCGTGGGAGGCGGCGGTGGCGGGCATATCCTCCGCGTGGATAAGAATGCCCCGCTGACCATCTGGACGCCCGACGGCAGCAGTTGGACGAGGGCCTATCCCAAGTTGCAGGACGGACTGGCGGCGGCGCAGCCCGGCGACACGATCCACGTGGCCGACGGCACCTACGTGCCGGACGAGGGATCAGGGGTCACCCTGGGCGATCGCTCGGCCTCTTTTGTGATTCCCGACAACGTGATGGTGCTGTGCGGCTTTGCCGGTCACGGCGCCTCCAATCCGGACGCGCGGAACGTGGACGCGTATCCGACAATCTTGAGCGGCGATTTGAATGGCGACGATCTCTGGGGGATCCTGAACATCTCGGAAAACAGTTATCACGTGGTTTCGGCCTCCGGAGCGGGCACACTCGACGGCGCGATCATCACTGCCGGCAACGCCGACGGCGCGGGAACCGACCGTTACGGCGGCGGCGTCCTTCTCACGTCCTCGACGCTCCGGATCGAGGCCTGCAAGATCCGGGGCAACAAGGCGGATTTCGGCGCCGGCGTGGCCTGCCTCGAAGGCATCGCACCGGTCCTGATCAATACGGAAATCACGGGCAACTGGGCCTATACGTTCGGCGGCTGCCTGTACAACGACGACGCCAACGTCGAGATGACCAACTGCCTGGTCGTCGGCAACACCGCCGGCTGCGCGGACATCCTGGGCGGCGACGCCATCCTCAACGTCATGGGCAGTCTGGACATCACCAACTGCACCATTGCCGACAATCGGCCCGGCCACTTCCTTCCCGCGAACAAGCGGGCCATCGTCAATCTCGTCTGGGGCCCGGGCTTTGTGGACACGATCTCCATCAAGAACAGCATCGTCCGCAACGGCGGCAACGAGATATGGAGCACCGAGCCGGGCATCGTCACCCTGTACTACAACAACATCGAGGGTGGCGCCGCCGGCTTCAGTGGTTCCGGAAACATCAACCAGGATCCCCTCTTCAAGAATCCCGGCGCCTTCGGCATCGAAGGCCAGTGGTTCTTCGATGATGATGGATACACCCTGCTGGCAGGCTCGCCCAGTATCAATGCCGGAAATCAAGCCCTCCTGCCTCCGGGCCTCACCGTGGACCTCAACGGCAATACGCGCGTTCAGGGCGGGCAGGTAGATCAGGGCACCTACGAGGGGACCGGACTGCCCCCGGCGGTCGTCCTGGTTCCCAGCGTGGTCAATCAAACACAAAGTACGGCACAATCCCTGATCACAAGCGCCGGACTGGTGGTTGGGACAGTCAGCCAGGCCTATAGCAGCACGGTTTCCGTTGGACGAGTCATCAGCCAGAACCCCACCGGCGGCTCCGTCGCCACCGTTGGCTCGGCCGTGAATCTCGTGATTTCGCAGGGACCGGATCCGGGATCGTCCTGGGTGTTGAAGAGGATCGGAGGGGTCGAAATGGAAGTACCGAATCCTCCGCCTTCTTACCTCATCTCCGTCAGCGGCGCAGACACCTGGACGTTCACCGCCACCGGCACGACGGAGTACAAGATTGAAATCACAAGCGTCTCCGGCGTAGGCGGCACTTGGACCGTAACCCCGTCGGGGGGCACGGTGACTGCGGGCACGCATACGATCTCCATCGCCTTGCAGGGTGTGAATGTCGATATCAGCTCGCTGACCCCCGGATGGCGCAAGATCGCCGAGGTCAAGTTCTATCTCCGCTGAGAGGCGGCACAGGCAGAACAAATTGTCATGCGCCTCGTTGCCCCGCAGGCTCAGCCGTTGTCCGCGGTATTGGCGGGGGATGCGGGTCCGCAGTGCGCCCCGGGAAGTCTCAGAGCGTGTGTGAGAAGTAAATCACGAGTAATGGAGCACTATGATCCTGTTGTCAGCAAGAGGGGTCAGAGACTGACTGTGTGGAACCGCCAAGACGCTGAGCACGCCGAGCGCCGGGGAGAGAATCATCACCCTGCACTTATCCGCCCCAAAAGGACGAAAACCACCCTCTTCCCTGAATCGGTCTGACTGTATTGGGCTCCCCTGCGCAGACCGGCAGCGCCTCAGCGGCGTCCACGCACCGCGTTCAGATCTGCTGTG
>DCUI01000211.1 GCA_002327785.1 Phycisphaerales bacterium UBA2218 | reverse complement strand
CGGTGCTGTGCGTGCAGGTTACGTTACCCAGATTCGAGCCTACCAACCCACCGACGCAGTCACCAGAAGCGACGATGTTGACATCCACTACGCCCAAGTTCTTGACCTCACCGGCAAGCACCCAGGAGTGCTCCAATTGGCCGAACAGGCCCAGATAGCTTGCCCCTTTGACCGTGAGATGCGAGACCTTGTGTCCGTCCCCGTCAAAGACACCGCCAAAAGGAATCCCATCAAAGTATCCGTTTGTTTGGTTGGGATCCGGTGCGATGACGGCCTTATCGAAGACCTTGCGGCNNCGATGTCGGCGGTCAGGATGAAGTGTTTGTTGTAGTCGTTGGGCGTCTCGCCGAGGGCGATCAGATCGGCAGCCGTGGTGATCTGGTAGGGATCGTTCGGCTCACCTGTGCCGCCGCTGTATTTGGCGCAAGCGGTCGAGACGATAACCAAGAGGAAAAAGACTACTGTTGCGCCATACGTCTGGGATCTACTTGGAGTGATCATGTTCTGCCTCCGATTCGTTTGGTGAACGGTGGGCATAGCCCACCCTACCCCTGCGTCCCCGTGTCTCTGCGTGAGTCGATCCCGCCTGCGGCCGAATGCCCGACCGCGTTCATCAGCGTTCATCTGCGGTTTCGAGTCGTTCCGTGGCGAGTGCGGCCCGATCCCGGCCATCCCCCGGAATTCATGTGCGGCGTGCATAACTCACCTCCTGATCTGCGAGCCTGGCGTGAACAGCGGCTCGGCATGAAAACAGCCAACGGCAATAGGAGAGCAGGTAGACCCTGCTATCCGCCAGCGGCAATGATCTTATTATACCCATGCCGGCAGGAGAATTCCATGTATACAACCACGTATTTTCGGACCAGGTCCTTGAAAATCGCCAGTCTCTGGTCCAGCGAGTGGTCGGGATGCGACAGTCGGTCGAGCACCGGTGTGCGGGTCACCGTACCGGCGGTCTGGTCACACGGCGCCGGTCAGGAAGGGGTTGCTTCGTTTCTCGCGGCCGATGGTCGTTCGCATCCCGTGACCCGGGTGGACGATGGTGTCGTCAGGGAGCGGGAAGAGCTTGCGCCGGATGCTTTCGATCAGTTGGTTCATGTCGCCGCCGGGGAAGTCCGTCCGGCCCACAGAATCGGCAAACAGCGTATCCCCGACGAAGACCAGGCCCTCGAATTCCGCATACAGGCATATCCCGCCGGGGGTGTGGCCGGGCGTGTGGAGGGTCTTCAGCCCGATGCCGGCATGGTCCACCATATCACCTTCCTCCAGCAGGACATCCGCGGGCTCGGTCACAAAGGTCATGCCGGCCAAAACAGACAGGTTTGCCCGCGGATTGGTCAGCATGGGCGCATCCAACGTGTGGATGTACACCCTGGTTTGCGGAAAGTGACGACGCAAGGCTGCGGTGCCCACGATGTGGTCAACATGGCCATGTGTGAGGATCGTCGCAATCGGGTTGAGCCGACGCTGTGTCAGAAAGTCGATCAACTCATCGGCATCCAGCCCGGCATCGACGATCAAACAGTCCGACGCCGATTCGTCCGGGCGGACGACATAACAGTTTGCCTGAAAGTCCCCGAGAATCAGCCGGTCAATCTTCATTGTGGGTTTTTGATCGTTGATTGATGATTTGCCAAATCGAAAATCACACATCAACAATCGCACCTCTCACTGCACGGGCTCGTTCGGCTCCGCAGCCTGCAGAACCTCAGCAGGCCGGTTTGGCCCGGCCGGCGGAGGCACAACCGGTTGGCTGGGCAGGACAGCAGGGGTCAGCGTCTCGGCGGGCGGCGGCGTATCGACCGGCACCTCCGCGGGCTTCTCTTCTTTGTCTTCGAGCAGATCCGACTGAGGCTTGGTCAGATACTTGGCTTTCCAGTCGGGGATTTCATAGACCCACGCCTTGTGCCGAAGCGTAAATCTCTGGGCGCCCTCCTGGGCCAACAGGATCGCCTCCTTCTTCTTCAACTCCTCCGGCGAGTCCACCTGCCCGGGGTTGATCGTGACCTTCGTCGGGCTCGTGTACACGGCTCGGGCCTTCAGATACGTCTTGTCCCCTTTCTTCGCAAGCTCCAGCGTGTATTCCGTGGAGTCGTCCAGGCGAGCCACGTACTTGTGATCGAAGTTCAGCCCCTCAATCTGGGAGGGCGAGTTCACATCATCAAAACGCAAGCCCTGCAGGGCCGTGAATACACTCTTGGCCTCGCTGTCCTTGAGCTTCTTGTCGGCAGGCAGACCGTCCAGGAGCACTCCATCACCGCCGCTTTTTTCGGCCCGCAACGTGTAGGATTCCCTCGGCGTGGTGACGGTCACGGCGTTGACATCCTCGCGCTGGATGGAAGTGATCTCCTGGTTCACGTAATCCAGGGCCCGCGTGCGAAACCATGGCGCCTCGTCGGTCAGAAACACATCGTCGCTTGTGGCCTGTCGGACGTAGGTGCCCTGCCCCGACTCACGGCTCTTGCCGACCACGACGCCGGTCAGAAGCGTTCCGTCGGCCTTGAAGAACCTCACCATGCCGCGGGCCTTCTCCTCGGTCAACTCAAGTTCCTCGTGGTTCTTCGCCTCGGTCGTATAGAGCTCGCCGGTCTTGATATCGAGTGTCTTGGAGATCAGATCGTTGATCTGCTTCGCGTCGGCCGGGTAGTTGATGTCGCTGACGATGAACTGGTTGCTCCGCCGGTCGATCTTCACCTCGTCTTTGCCATGGCCAACGGTGATACTGGCGATACTGCTGGGGTCGAGACCCTGGATCAGGTACGCAGGGCCCGACAGCTTCGCCCGCTTGGCGGTCGGCGTGCGGGCACTCATCACCGCCAGAAGGACCATTACTGCCGCAACGACGGCCAAGACACCAAGTTTCTGGTTGCTCATGTATATAACCCCTATCCTGATTGACGATTTGCAATCTACGATTTACGATTCGCCACGACGGTCCACAGGCAGCCACACAAGCCGCGATTCACGTCAATCACAAATAACAAATGGTAGATTCCTACGCATCGCTGGCGTGGCTGATGTAGTGCCGCCTGCGAGCGCCCCGCCAGACACCCAACACCACGGCGACGACCATGATCACACCGGGCACGGCCGCCATGTTGATCAACTCCAGCTTGTTGGCGAGTTGGTCGGTGCGTTCCCGACGTTTCTCCTTGATGGCCCGCAGGCGCCGCTGGGCGTCGTGGATATTCAATTCCAATTCGCGCTTCTTCTTGATGATGTCACTGCCCAGAACCTCCTGCTTGTCCTGATCCTTGGCGGAAGACACCAGCTTCTGCAACTCCTGGTTGAAGCCGTCGATCTGTGCGTTTACGACGGCCATTTCATCCGCGGTTTCCTTCTCCGCCTCCTGCTCGATCTGGTCCACAACCACGAAGGGCCGCTTGAAGTTGCCGCGAGACCGGATCGAGATCAGGTCGCCGGAGCCGCCGAGTTCCTCGACCGTGTTCAACAGCAGGGCACTGTTGTCGCCGACGACCATCTTGCCGAAGAAGGCATTGGCATAAGCCAACTGGTCGCTGATGAAGTCCACGTCGGAGAAGACCACGACTGCACAGTCTTCCTTCGCTTCCGTCAGACCGGTGATGTGCTTCTTGGTCTTCGTCGGTTCGTCTGCCTCGTCGGAATTCGGGTCCTTGGGGGCATCGACCTCGACCTCGATCCCTTGCGGGAAGCTGCTCTTGAACCGCCCGGTGACAAGATAACCCATCGCGACGGGCTGCGTGCCGTCGATGAAGTTGTCCATCATCTTGGCCGGATCGGGGAACATCAGCTCGAACGAGCTGCCCACCTTCCAGGCGTTGCCCTTGTCGGTGGTCATCATCAGCGGAGTCCGCTGGATTGCAGGCTTCTCACCGGCCTCCACCGCAGCCTGATTCGGGTCCGCCGGTTTCTGGGAGGCCTTGAGTTGCGTGTCGATCTCCTTCAGGACGCCGGCAAACAGCACGCGGACCTGGTTCAGGTCGGTGGTGATGACGTGCTCGTCGTTGAAGCACTTCGGCCCAAGCTCCAAATAGCCGATGATCTTCTCGGCTCGCTGGTTGCGGTTGACGGAAGCTTCCATCGCCAACGACCGGTCGCCTGCGAACGTATTGGCCGGCATCTCCAAACCCCAGGTCCGCATCAGCCGATCCAGGCTGGAGTTCTGGTTCTGCACGGTCATCTGCATGGGGTTGCGCTGCGGACGATCCGAGATGCAGTGCGGGTCCACGCAGACGATGGTCCGTCCGCCCTTGAGGACGAACTGGTCGATGGCGAACTGCGTCCGCTCCGGCAGGTCTTTCGGATGCACAACGATGAGGATGTCCACATCGTTGACCTCGTTCACATCGGTGGCAACCGTCTCCACCTCGTACTTGTTCCGGAGCTGCTGGACGATCGTCCACGGCGGCTCCGGCTGCTGACCCTGCATTTGCATCATCCGCGTCATGTAGTCGCTGGCGTCCTGCCCCATCACCGGCAGCGAGCTCATGACCCCGATCTTCTTTTTCTGCTTCGTGATCGCCGTATCGATCAGGAAGCTGATATCGTACTCGACGAAGTTGTGCCGGTCGGGAGAGAAGAATGGAATGACCTTGTCCACGCCGAACTGTGTCTGCACGACCAGGCCGAAGAAGAAAGTCTCCTCCTGCGTGATCGGGAAACGCTGCAATCCGTGCCGGATGGCTTGCTCTTCCTCATCCGAGAAGGGCCGCGGATCGATCAACTCCAGTTCGACTTTGCCGTGCGAGACCGCCACGTACTCCTCCATGAGCGCTCTGACGAACTCGTAGTAGTTGTTGAAATACTGAATCTGGTCGGGGGCTTTCATTGCAGCCGTCTTGGCGTAATACAGCTTGGCCTTGATCGGCTGGTTGAGCTTGCCAAGGATTGCCTTGGTCCCGTCGGAGAGGGTGTACAAACCCTGGTCGGTGATATCCACCTTCAGACGCCCCCCCACATTCTGACAGATCGTGATGCCGCTGAACGCGATGATCAGGATCAGAACGGCACCGAGAATGGCTCGAATCGTGCGGTTCATTAGCTGGCCTTCCTTTCATCCAAAACGACCGTACAAGCGGCTACCCATCCCACGATCAACGCGACAAAGTACGCGAGGTCCTTGAATCGCACGACGCCCCGTTGCAGGGAGTTGAAGTGCTCCTGAAGACTCATGTTCCCCACCGCGGAAACCAGTCCGGCCGGCAGGAACGCCGAGAGATAGTTCAGCGTCGAGGGCATGCCGGCGAATACCAGGATCGCACACGCCACCACCGAGAGCACGAACGCAATCACCTGATTTTTGCTCACCGCGGAGAAAAAGCAGCCGACCGCCAGGAAGGTCCCCGCCATGAGGAAGCTGCCGACATAACCCGCCGCGATCAGACCCCCGTCGGGGTCTCCGAGGTAGGCCACGGTGAAGACCATCGGAAACGTCAGCGCCAGGGCGATCCCGAGGAATACCCATGCGGCGAGGAACTTGCCGATAATCGCCTGCGTGATGGTGATCGGCAGGGTGAACAGAAGCTCAATCGAGCCTACTTTCCGTTCTTCCGCCCACAGCCGCATCGCGGTGGCCGGCACCATGAAGATGAACAGCAGCGGCAGGTTGATGAAGAACGGCTGCATGTCTGCCTGCCGGGCCTCGAAGAACCCCTGCTTGTTGAACGTCAGGTATCCGGCGAAGAAGAGGAAAATGACGAGGAAGACGTAGGCGAGAGGCGTCGTAAAGTAGCTCTTCAGCTCCCTCTTGAATACCGCCCAGAAACTGTTCATATGGACTCCCGTGGAAATTAACGATTGACGATTCACTATTTTCGATTTGACTTCCGCTCACCGCGGACACTCGCCAAATAGTAAATCGCAAATAATAAATAGGAAATTCTACGCGCTTTTCTTCATCTTCGTGACGGTCCGGAAGATCTCATCCAGGCTGGCCTTGTGCTTTTCCTTGAGTTGCTTGGGGGTTGAATCGACCAAAACCTTGCCCCTCGCGACAATGATCGTCCGCGAGCAGATCGCCTCCACCTCTTCCAGAATGTGGGTGGAGATGATGATGCACTTGTCCTTGCCCATGCCGCTGATGAGATTTCGGACGTCGTGCTTTTGGTTGGGGTCGAGGCCGTCCGTGGGCTCGTCGAGAATGAGGACCTGGGGGTCATGGATTAGCGCCTGCGCCAGGCCGACGCGGCGTTTGTAACCTTTGGACAGCGTCTCGATCGTCTGGTGGTAGACCGAGTCGATGGAGCACATTGGCACCACGCGGTCGAGAGCCTTCTTGCGGTCCCTGCCCTTGATCCGACGAACATCGCAGATGAAGTTGAGGAACCCCCCCACCGTCATTTCCGGGTAGGCCGGCGAGTTCTCCGCCAGGTAGCCGAGCGACCGCCTCACTCCGATGGGATCCTTCAGAATGTCGTGCCCGCACACGCTCGCCGTGCCGCTGTCTGGGCGGATGTAGCAGGTGATCATCCGCATCGCGGTGGTCTTGCCCGCGCCATTTGGGCCCAGCAGGCCGAGCACCTGGCTTTTTCCCACATCGAACGAAATACCGTCAACAGCAACTACCGGCCCGAAGCTACGCCGAAGTTCTTTGACTTCAATCATATCCATCTCCAAAGCATCTTACGACCGACTATCGACTACTTGCCCTTGGCCTCAGCGGGGCTCAACCGAAATCGCCGAAGTCCGGACGCCTGATCGGGCTGTATCGACTTTCAATCGCGAACCGAAAATCACAACTAATGAACCCCACTGGGGTAAATGGTACTAATTTACGGATTACCGCCCAGCAGTCAAGCCCCGGACCCCGATTATTTTCACTCTGCATGGAGGCCTGGGAGTGTGCCCAGAGCAGAACCCAAGCACGTCAGAAAGATACTACGAAACGCGGTTCGCCCTTGTTTGGATCGGGGCTGGCGTGTAACCACCCCGGGAGGGTCTGAGAGCCCCCCAATCTCAGACTGCTCGCAGTCCAGTGCCGCTCCTGCTGTGCAGGACTATAAGGACCGTTACCCACTTGATGTCCGCTTCGGATGCCTGCCGCGTCACATGGACTCGCCGGCCTCAGCCGTGCCGCCGTAAGCGCCCACATTGCACCGCCCGCCATTGGGCTCCGGCTCGTCGCCCACCGCAGTGTTCGGATCGCCTGCGTCGATACAGGGACTGGTGACCTCGTCTATGCCCCAGGTTTTCGCTCGCCAGGTCCCACCGGCCCGCCTGGGACTTCAGATGGTAGTCACCATCGACACAATAACCTGGCCCCGCAAAACACGGATCGGCGTCAGTATTGCCCTCGCCCGGCCAACCGCTCTGCACGTCGCTGTATCGAATCGTGAGGTTGGGGTCTTCTCCTTCGACCACCTCGGTTCGGGTACGCATGTAGAGAGAAGATGCGATCGATTTTTCACCATCCCAAATGATGCAGTTGTCCAGGCCAAGCCGATAGCTTGCGTCCCCCGTGCGCAACATCCAATTGAGCGTGGCTGCCGGCTCGGCCCGGTTGTCCGCGAAGGTGCAGCCGAGGATCGTGAATTCTGTATAGGACGTGTAGGGAGCACCGCCGGTGCCCAGGGCGCGATTGACCGTGAACAGGCAGCACGTCATGGCCGTGGCAGGACCACCGCCAGCCTGCGGAGATGTGAACTGGAACGAATGAACCGCCCCGCCCAGACCGGCTGAGTTGCCCCGGAACACGCACCCGTCAGCGTCAGGGGCGTTCCACCGCTCTCGATGGCCCCGCCCGAACCGGTTGCCCAATTCTTCGCGAAAACGCAGCGTGTCATCGATGCCCTCTGCGACGCTTCCGGTGGTGAAACAATCATTGATATTGCATTGTTTCCGGGATCTACAGAATATGTCCCTGATCCCGAAGGTGAGCGGATATGATAGAGATGAGGGCAATTTGTGACGCAGCAATTTATGATAGCGACACTTGCTCGTCTTCGTATCTCATTATTTTTAATTTACCGGGACGGGAATCGGGCTGTCAACACAATTCTCGCTCACAATGAGTTTTTTGTGTCAAGCCTTCGCAGCATCCACGTTCTCCGTGACTGACTCGGGGCCGCCCAATCTCATCCTCGCTCGCGTGCCGGCGTGAATAGCCGCTTGCCCGATCATGCCCAGAACGACAATCCCAACCGCGAACCAGTACGGCCAGTACAGGCCCACGTGTTCGCACAGATAACCGCCGGCGGCCGAGCCGATGGTCAAACCGAGGGAGATCACGATCTCGTGGATCGCCATCCGGGCCGACCGCTTGCGGCTTGCCGAGGCGCCGTAGTACAGATGGGAGGAATAGGTGAAACCATATGCCACGCCGAGGAGGACGGATGAGGCGAACAGGACGCCCAGGGCTTTGCCATAGATGGTCATCAACAGGGTGAGCAGCAGTGCGGCCTGGGCGAGGACGAGCAGGCCCGGTTTGAAATGCCACCGCGCCCACCGTCCGGCGGCGGTCAAAGCCGCGAAATTGCACAAGGCATAGATCGTCAGATATAGGCCAAACTGCGATTCGGCGTATCCGAGACTCGTGAAGACCAGCGCGAACTGCGAACGGACGACCGCGTAACACACACACGCGCTGAATAGAGCGATTCGCGAGACCCACCGGCAGTCCGCGAGAAGCCGCCGGTCGTAGACACTCTCCTTGATGCCCGCGGGCGGCAAGGAGACGACGGTCTTGCGCGTCGAGCCGTCTCGTCCGAAGCTCAGCAGCACCAGCGACAGTACTACGGCCGCCGCCGCACCGAGGAGCGGCAGCACCGGGTGGACCTCGACGAGCCAGCCGGAGATCAGCGGGCCGACCGTCCCCCCGCTGGACCACGCGCCGTTGTATCGGCCCAGCCGCCGGTTCAATCGGACGCCTTCGTAGTCCGCGGAGACCCAGCTCATGAGGAACGGCCAGTAGAAAGCCATCGTGGCCCCGCCAACCCCGCCGGCGGCGATCAAAACCCAGATCCACAGGACGCCGTCCTGGTCGGTCCGGCACCTCGCCAGTAGGACGGCCACTGTCATCGTCACGGAAGCGAACAAGGCCACTGCGCCCGCCGAGAGAGTCGTCCGCTTGACGCGGACATGGCCCAGGCGCGAGCCGGTGAACAACAGAGCGATCATATAGGCGAGGTTGTTGATTGCCGGCGCATAGCCTACGTCGGCGTTCGTTCCGCCGATCGTGCTGAGAACAAAAGGCATAGCCGTCCACGCCATGCTCAGGGAGACGGCCATCATGAACGCCGCACCGTACAGCGGCCACGCGCCGTCGCGCCGGTCGGGCGATAATCCCTGGCATTCTTGCGACATTCTGATTCTGCTCCAAATGCCATGATTGTAGCAATCTCCCGGCAACACGCCAGTAGGCAATGAGCGAATCAAAATGCGTGAGCCACCCTCCGCGGGTGGCTCACGGCTGATCGGGCCGGTCCGAAAGATAGGACTGGGTGCGCGGGTCGAGCGGCTATTTCTCTGTGGGTCTGCCCTCGACGGCGTCTGTCGGCGGGTCCGCCGGTTTGAAGGTGTAGTTCTTCCTGGCGGCTTGGTCCCGAACAGCCTGCTTGACCGCCGAGCCCAACGTGTTACCCTGCTGCTGGCGGTTCTTCATCTCCTCTGCGACGAACTGGCTCCTCTGCACGTTGAGTTTCTGAATCTTCGCCTGGATCTCCGCACGGTCTTTGGATTTGGTCGCCACGTAGGCGCTTCTCTGTTCGGCGTTCATGTCCCGCATGTTCTCGGGCAGTTCCTCCGCTTTGACGCTGCTCAGGTCCACCTGGTTGGTCCTGACGGCATCGACTAGGTCCCAGGTGCTGTTCATGTAATATTGCGAGGACTTCGTCAAGGCCCTCTGGAGACCCGCCTGCGGCGAGGCATTCGTGGCGTTGTCGTCCTGGGCCATCTGCCGTTCCTGTGCGACTTGACCCTGCGCACCAAACGGAACGTAAGTCAGGTTCAGTCTTGTGCCCAATTCCGCGATTTCCTTGTCCTGGGGAGCCGGGATGTGAACGATTTGTTGATTGTGGTTGATGTTGAGATACCGCCCGTCGGCGAGCACGGCCCCGTCTTTCCACTTGCCGTCGATCCCTTCCTGCTCGCCGCCACAGTGGATCGTATTGACGATGATCCCTTTGGCGATGGCGGCCTTGCAGACCTCGCGATAGTCCACCGAGCCCTGCGTGAACGGCTCATTCCCTGCGATGAAGATGACCTTCAGATCGTCGGGCGAGCTGCTCCAGAGGAGCCTCTGCGTCGCCTCCCGGATCACCCACCCGCAGTATTCCTGGCCGCCGTTGGTCTTCAAGGCAAAGAGTTCCTCGGAGACCTTGTCGAGGTCCGTGGTGAACGGGACGATTTGCCGAATCCATCCGGTCTCCTGCAACAATCCGTCGTTGCCGTACTCGTACAGGGCGACCTGAATCTCCGGCTGGCGGCCGCCTCGCTCCGTGAGAATGAACTCGTTGACGATCGACCATAGTTCCGTCCTGGCCTGATCGATCAGGCCGGACATGCTCCCGCTGGTGTCCAGCAGGATAGCCATCTGGACCAGCGGCTTGGGCTCCGCCGGCGGAACTCCAATCATAGGCTGCACGGCAGCACTCTCTGCCGCTGATCCGAGGGCCCCGCAAAGGGATACCACAGCGGCCACAAACAAACACCGAATTGCATTTCTCGTCTTCATACTATCGTGCTCCTTTCTGAATTGATGCGGTTGTCAGTTGACGCTGGGGGATTTGATGAGCACCGGCTCGCCGTCGATCATGAGCAGGATGTCACCCGTCAGAGCGATGCTGCCCTGGCGGTTCTGCCTCGCCAGTCGGTGGGCCAACTCGAAGTATTCCCGGGAGCCGAACTCGATGACCCGGCTCGGCGTGACCTGGTCCTTGCGGCTCACAAGCTTGCTGTCCACCCACTGCGATCCGCGATTATAGTAGGCCTGGTCGTTCACCTGCTGGACCGTGCTGATGGACACCTCGTTGAGCTTCTCGTCATAGTAGAAGTTGCGAAGGTTCAGCTCGGTCTGCCCTTTCTGCCGGACGCTGTTGAGGCTCTGATTGACGCCCCCGATCCCGGAGCGGGTTTCCATGGCCCGGCCGGACAGGACGTCGATGGCCTCCCGACGAACGCTGGTGGGATTGGCGAGGTCCGTTCCCTCTCTGGCCAGAAACGCCGTGTATTCCGTCAGAATGCCGAATTCCGTGGACAGGCGGACGATCTCATCGACCAGTTCCTTGATCTTCGGGTCCTGCGCCGTGACAGAGGGATCGGCCCCCGCCTGGCGAACCGTATCGATCAGCTCGGCGATCTTACGGCTGGCCCACAAGCGCGGCACGAACCCGTTCTTCTCGCTGGCTCTTGCGAAGTCGAGACTGGACTTGAAGGTTCGCCGCTTGCCGAAGTAGCTGCCCGTCACTTCGAAGACAACCGGTTCGTCGCCGACGTACTGTCCCAGCAGAACAAGCCGGTCCCCCTCGAACAGATCGGGCAGCTTCTCGGGGAGGATGTCGCGAGTTCGACCGACGGCCACGACGCCCTGTGAGTCTGTGATCCGCAATTCAGGCTCGGCCAGGACCGGCCCGGTCAGTTGATTGAAAACCGCCCCCACTTTGACCTCGACATCCTCCTGCGGCAGAACGAATTCGGCCCGGCCTCGCGACTCGCCTGCGATCTTTTCCAGAAGCGGAGCGTTGACGTCGAAGCCCACGCCGAACGTAAAGATCCGCCGGCGGTGCGGATTCGCTTTGGTAGCAAGCTCCCGAATCGTCTTCTCCGAGGTCTGGCCCACCGTGGGCAGGCCATCGGTCAGAAACAGCACGATCGGCAACATTCCTTCCGTGGGCTCCTGCTCCAGGGCGGCCCGGAGGGCGTCGTGGATATTCGTGCCGCCGGTGGCGGTGATGCCCTCGATATACCTGCGGGCGGCGGCCTCTGTGGACTGGCTCTTGATGACCGGTTTGGGCGAGAACCACTGCACGGTATTGCTGTACAGGAGGATGTTGAAGGCCTCGCCCGGCCGCAGACCCGCGATGATCTGCATTGCCGCTTCCTTGACCTGCTCGATCTTCTCATTCCTCATGCTTCCGGAGCGGTCGATCACAAGCGTCACTTCCCGGCTGATCGCCTGGACATCGGGGTCCTGGGTCGCCTTGGCGGGCAGGCCGGCCAGGAACAGGAAGTACCCGCCGCCCACCTTCTTGTCCGGGTAGGCGAAGATGGAGGCCGTGACGCCATCCTCCTGGAGCAAGTACGACAGCCGGAACGGCCCGGGCTCACGACTGGCTTGCGCGACAATCTTCAACGAAACCTCTCGCTCGCGGACCCGCTCCATTTCCAGCTTGTGACTGGCCGAATACACCGTGGAGATGGGACGCTCGGCCCGGATCTTGGCACTGATGTGCCAGGGCACCGCATACTGAAGCGATTCCGTACGCGGCAGAACGTAATCCACGCGATGGCCGTCCACGTCGAGCAGGTGCTCGTAGGTCAGGCGGACCTTCTGCCTGCCGCGGGCCTCGATGGGGAAGACGCTGGAGCGAATGAGGTTGTATCCGACGAACTCCACAAGGGCCGGGTCCCGGATTCTCGAGACCAGGCTCTCGTAGATTCGTCGGGCCTCGTCCTTGGGCAGCACCTGCGCGGTCACCTGTCCGCCCGGACCGTCATACGCGAAGCCTCGCACGACCACCCTATCCGGGACCGGGACAATCAGCTCCGCTTCCTGCCGCTGAGAGGTCTGGTTCTCGATGTGTATCTCGATCGTCGTCGTAGCCGTCATCTCGACGATGTCGATCTGTACGTGGACCTCCGTGACCTGCACGTTGTTCCGCCGGTCCGGCGCGAAGGCCCGTGGGCGACTCTGTGGCACCAGGACGTTCGCCGCCGGCGGACGGACGGATAGGTGCTCCATTTGGCCCAGACAGGAATGTGACGCTGCGAGCAGAAACATCATCGTGCCGACGTGTGAGACTCTGGATTTGCTCATTTTCGTGCCTCCATCGATTCTGGATGCGGTTGTGTTCAGTCACCTCATTAACTATAACGCGCGAACGCGATCCGGTTGTGTAAATAGCGTGTAAAAAGACCTGCGTTGGACAGAAATCCCGCAGATGTAAAAGGGATGTAAAAAGTCAAAGGAGGGCAAGCTACGTCGCCGGCCCTGCCCTGGGGGGGGGATGTGATGTGGGTTAGAAATTGGCAGTGGCGGTGCGACATGGGGACCCTGTCATCCTGGGGCGAAGCCGAAGGATCTGGGTCTCGTACGAAAGGTTTCTCTCGGTCGCAGGCCAGATCCTTCACTGCGATGCGCTCCGTTCAGGATGACGCCATCCTCGCAAGAAGTGGCCTTAGCCCGCATGAACCGTGAATCACGGGAGGGACGCAGATCAGTTCTTGACGGCGCCCCGGCCCAACGAAAAAGGTGCGCCCTGGGGAGCGCACCTTTCCGTGGGATTTGCGACTGTGAAAACTCGCAGGTTATTCGACTTTCAGGTCCGGATTGTTGGGCCCGAAGTGTTTGAGCATGACGATCGGGTCGGCCTTGGAAGGGTTCGTGATCGTGACGCCCTGTTTCGCGGCCTGCTCCGTGACGAAGAACTCGTCGCAGGTGAGTTGGCCGAACCGGATCATCGTGGGGGTCTCGATGTCCCAGACGCCCATCGTGCCGTGGCCCTGCATCATAATGAAGCCGTAGGCGGCGCTGTCCTTGATGGTCACGGTCGCACCCGGCTGGACCGTCAATTCTTTCGCGCTGAAGGCCGAGGATTTGTAGCAGATCCAGCTCTCGATGAAGCCCTGTTTGGCCATTTCCTTCTCAGGATAGACCGGCTTGGGCTTCATGAAGCGATTCCGCGCAAAGTTGGGGTCGATGTTCAGGTCCCAGTCGATCACTTTGAGCAGGTGGTTCACGTCGTCGAGCTTGTCTTTGGGCGTATCTTTCCAAAGCAGCTCTTTGGGGACAATCTGGTCGCCCGTGAGGGACTGGTACATCGCGAAGACGTCAGAGGCCTTCTGCGGCTCGTAGGTACACATACTGCCCGGCGCATGGAGGACTCCCGGCGGGACATCCCACCCGGTGCCGACTTCGAGGCGGTAGGCCCGCGAGATGTTCGTGATCTTGTTATCGCCCTTGAGGAAGTCCTTCAGGCACTGTCGAACATCGTCCTTCGTCGTGCCGGGGTTCAGGCCGAAGAAGGTGTAGGGGAAGTCGCCACCGTGGTTGTTCACCTGGGGCGGGAAGAAATACGCTTCCGGCTTGCCCAACTGCCCGGTGAGCCTGGCGTGCTGGTCGCGGTGATGAATATGGTGCGGCAATGCGCCCTTGTTGTCGAAGAACTTCGAGTACATGGGCCACCGGCCATGCTTCTTCCAGAGGCGGTCGCCGATGATCTGGCCCTGGAGCTCGTCGATGGCGTCGCGCAAGAGCACCTGCTGGGTCTTGCGGCCGTCTTCAAAGACGATGAAACTGAGCCCTTCGTTGGGCGACGTCAACGGCCCGTTGTCGGCGGGGGTCGTCGAGGAGAACCACCGCTCGTCGATGCCGCCCCGTTCGCCGCCGAGGGCGTAGTAGTCATCCGGGTGCAGCTTGATCCGCCGGCCCGGCACACAAAACGAACGCGGCACCCAGGTCGGCGCCAGTCGGAGAATCCCTTGCCCCTGTTCCAAGGCCATTTCAGCCGTCTTCTTCACGGACATAATGCAGTTTCCTTTCCTTGAACTACAAGACGGATAGGACGAATGAGACCCATAGGTCCGATCAGTCCCATCCGTCTCATTTCTCTCACGATTTCACATTTTCCCAAGTACCCTTCTTGGCCGAAGCAAGCACCGCGTCGCAGACGTACTGCGTGGCCAGAGCCTCGCGGAAACTCGGAGACGTCGGTTGACCCTTCGCCGTATTCTCCAGGAAATCAGCCACCTGATGGACGAAGCTGTGCTCGTAACCGATCTGGAGTCCTGGGACCCACCAGTGCGACATGTACGGCATGTCGGCGTCCGTAACGTGGATCGACCGCCAACCGCGAACGATGGATTCATCGCGATGATCGAAGTAACTGAGCCGATGCAAGTCGTGCAGGTCCCAGGCAATCGAGGCGTGTTCGCCGTTGATCTCGAACGTGTACAGGGCTTTGTGCCCACGGGCGTAGCGGGTGGACTCGAAGTTGCCGAGCGAGCCGTTCCCGAAGCGGCAGAAGAACGTGCAGGCGTCATCGATGCCCACGGGCGCGACCTTGCCCGTCTCGACGTTCATCCGCTCCTTCACGAAGGTCTCGGTCATGGCGCACACAGAGGTGATGGGGCCGTTGTGCCACAGGGCCGTGTCGATGCAGTGGGCCAGTAGGTCGCCGGTGACGCCGGAACCGGCCGCCTTGACGTCCAGCCGCCAGGTGGCCATACCGCCCTGCGGAACCTTGGCCGAGATCGTCCAGTCCTGGAGGAAATTTGCCCGATAGTGGAAGATCCGCCCGAGCCGGCCGCTGTCGATGAGCTGCTTGGCCAGCGTGACGGCGGGCACCCGGCGGTAGTTGAACGAGACCATGTTTGCCACGCCGGCCTTCTCGACGGCCTGGACCATCGGTTCGGCCTCTGCGCCGGTCCGCGCCAGCGGTTTCTCGCAGATAATCATCTTGCCCGCTTGGGCCGCCGCGATCGCGATCTCGGCATGGTAATTGTTCGGCACACAGATATCAACCACGTTGATGCTTTTATCGTCGATTACTTTGCGCCAGTCCGTCACATACGACTCGAAGCCCCATCGGCCGGCGAAGGCCTTCGCCTCTTTCTCCTCCAATCCGCAGATGGTCTTGAGGACGGGACTGTACGGCACATCAAAGAAATTGGCCACCTTGCGGTAGGCGTTGGAGTGAGTACGGCCCATGAAACCGTAACCGATGATCCCAACGTTCAGTGGTTTGGTCATAGCAGTAATTCCTTATTCAAGGTCTTAGGCAAAAAGAACCGGGTCGAGAGCGCCAATCCCGACTTCGCAATCAAGCTTTCCACCCATGCGCGGCACGCACTTTGAGCATCACATCCAGGATCTCGTTCCAGGTGCCTTGTGTTTCCAGCATCGCGTTGGGGAACATGCAGCCGTCCCAGCAGATGTGCCGGATACCTCGCTTCGGGGCGTCCTTCAGCCAGTAGCCGGCGCAGCGGACGATGTCGAGCTTGCCGTTGGGATCGCCGGCCGGGCAGTGCTTGCCCGTCTTGTCGTGCGAGCCGGCGCCGCGGACCTGGCCGTCGTTCTGCGCCACATGGAAGTCGATCGTCCAGGGCCGCAGCTTATCGACCATCATTTCGTAGGCGGCGTAGAACTCGTCCTGTGAATAGCCGGGCTTCAGCAGCGCGGCTTCCGGTGCATTGTAACCCATCAGGTACAGGTACGTGTGGGCCATATCGGCCTGGAAACCGAGGGTTTCAGGCATTCCGACCTCTTCCAGGAGATCGAGCATGGCCTTCCAACTGTGCATGCCGGCCCAGCAGATCTCGCCCTCGGCAGCCAGGCGTTCGCCGTGATCGGCGGCGATCCTGGCGGCTTCGCGGAACGTCTCGGCGATTCTCGCCGTGTTCCCTTTGGGGTCTTTGCTCCATTTCTCGACGTTGCCGTCCGCCGAATCGATCCGGATCACGCCGTACTTGCGCACCCCATGCTTATTGAACACACCCGCGATGCGACACGCCATCCGCACGGCATCGAGGAACTTCTCGCGCGCCGCGGCATCCCCCATCGCCGAATCGCCGACCGTACCGGGCCAGACGGGTGCGACTAGCGAGCCGATGGTGAAACCATGGCCCTGAATCAGGTCGGCGATCTTCTTCAGTTGGCCGTCGCCGGCGTTGGGGTCGGTGTGCGGCAGGAAGAGAAAGTAGTCGATGCCGTCGAACTTCCGGCCGTCCACCTCGGCACCGGCGGTCAATTCAAGCATCCGTTCGAGACTGATCGGCGGCTCCTGACCCGGCCCGGTTCCTTTGCCGACCAACCCGGGCCACATGGCGTTGTGAAGTTTGGGAAAGGTGTTCGAACTCATCTCAGACTCCTTTTTCATGACAAATCAAACATCACACATCACAAATCAACTCTATGCCGCCACATCCCAGCCTTCTTTGATCGTCTTGAAGCCGAACTGATAGCACTCCTCCGGGCTGGCCGACAGACTCCGCCAGACGCAGGTGGTCGCCGCCAGGTCGGGCAGGCTCGTCCCGAACGCCTCGATCGTCAACCACTGATCGTAGCCGCCCGCCCGCAGCGTCTTGATGATCTTCTTGAACGGGACATGTCCCTTGCCCGGCGTGCCCCGGTCGTTCTCCGAGATATGGACGTGCCGGATCGATCCGATATTCTTCTTGATGCAGCCGACGGGATCCTTCTCCTCGACGTTGGCGTGGAACGAATCGTACATCACCCCGAAATTCGGGTGGTTCACCCGCCTGGCGTGCGCGGCGCCGTCATCGAGAATGTTGAGGAAATAGCACTCGAAGCGATTCAGGCATTCAACCGCCAGTTGCAGATTCGCCCCCTTGGCGAAGTCGGCCGCCTTGCGGTGCACTTCCGCCGCTCGGTCCTTCTCCTCCTGCGTCGGGCCTTTGCCGCTGAAGAACTTCCCTCCAAGCGGCTGGTAGAATGGCCCGCACAGGACCTCGGACCCGAGCGCCGCGTTGCAGTCAATCGCCCACTTGAGGTAATCGACTCCGCCCTGGCGGTGCTTGGGATCGGCGCTGATGGGATTGCGATCTTCATCCGGGATGACCGTGCAGGTCGTACACTTGAGGCCGTTGTCCTTGAGGGCTTTGGCCACTTTCTTGTAGTGCGGGACGTCCCCGCCGAACAGCGGGACCTCCACGCCGTCATAGCCGGTCGCCTTGAGCTTGGGCAGGAGCCCGAAGTGTTCCTCCGTAACAAACGGCGTCCACAACAACAGATTGAATCCGATCTTCATGCTGACCCTCGACAATTACTGGATGGATAGGTAGACGCGTACCCGAATGGGTGAATCGATGCATACAAGTGTGAATGCGCAGTTGCACACATGCGTAGCCACCGTGCTAACGACAAACACCCGCCCCGGCCCCGCGGCCCCGAGGGCGCACGTCCCTTCTACCGCCCTCCGCCTACCGTGTCAACGGTTTTTTCCCCTATAACTCCCTACGGTCCGAGGACGCGCCGCCCTCAATGGCCGATAATCTTGCTCAAGCCGGCGAGAAGAGCGACCGTCCAACATCTGTACCGACTATTGGTTATCCCCGCCCAGGCAATCACCGATACATGGATACAAGGGGGCCCGAGAGGGCAACCGGGCCGCACGATATCTGGAGGTACGATAAATGACTAAAGCAAAAGCAGTTATGAATACCCGCGTAATCAGTGTCAGCCAGGATGAGGATATCTACGAGGCCATCCGCATGATGGCCCTGAACAACATCACCGGCCTGCCGGTCACAGGAGAGAATGGGACGCTCGTGGGCGTCATTACGGAAAAGGACGTGCTGGCCCTGCTTTACAACATCGAGGACAGGCCGGGCGCGGTGAAGGACTTCCTGACCGCCAACGTGGTCTGCTTCGAGCAGGAAGATGATCTCAACGATGTCGTGGAGGCCCTGCGGACGAACCATTTCCGACGGGTCCCGATCCTCGACAAAGGCCGGCTCGTAGGGATCATCAGCCGAAGAGACATCATCAACTATATCAGAGACCTAAAGCATGAGGACCAGGCCCTGAAAGACAGCCTTCTTGAACTGGTCTTCTGAGGCGAACCGCCATGTTTGAAACCAGGACCATCATGTCGACTGATGTGGTCAGCGTCAAACCGGACACGCCGATCTCCGAAGCAGTCGAGTTGCTTGTGGCCAAGGACATCACAGGCATACCGGTGGTGAACGACGATGGGACCCTTGCAGGGATCGTGACGGAGAAGGATATCCTTTCCCTGCTGGCCGACACCAAGTGTGCCGCCGGGACGGCGGAGCAGTACATGACGCGGGACGTCGTCACCTTCGATGCCGATGACGACTTCATTGCCATCTGCGAGTGTCTCATGAAGAATCATTTCCGTCGGGTCCCGATCCTGTCCGGGGGCAAGCTCGTGGGTATCGTCAGCCGCGCCGACATCATCAAATACATCGCCTCGCCCCTCGGATAGAACAACCTCGCTCCCTGCGCCCGGGTGGAACCTGTCGGCGGGCCGTTCGGCAGCCGCCGTCGCACCAAAGGCTGCAACAACCTCTTTTTTGACGGCCATTGCGTCTGGCTGTCCGCCCAGGAAAACACCTCACGCTATTGGTGTGGCGTCGAGGCCCCCTGATACGGATCATGAGGTCGTCCACGACGATGCGGAACGGTCCGCCGCGTCTATTGCTCCTTCGGTTCGGCCGCCGACTCCTTCGGAGGACCCTGCATGCCATTCATGTGTTTCTCAAATATCTCGGCAGCGGTCTTGTCCGAGCTCAGACTACTCCGCGACCGTTCGAGATCGGAAATCGTCGTGAGCATATCCGGCACCGCGGCTACGTGCGGAGTCAGGAAGATCAGCAGCTCTGTCTTGGACTTCTCCTTGATCTGCCGCCTGAAGAGGGCGCCCGCGAGGGGAATATCGCCGAGCAGGGGGACCTTTTTCGTTGTCTCGCTGACCTGATCCTCGATGAGACCACCGATAACAATGGTCTGGCCGTCCAGCACAGCTACTCTCGTGCTGGCCGAACGCGTCGCGAAGACCACCGGGTTGAGGCTTTCCGAGATCTGGACCGTTTCGCCCGTCCGCGTCGTGATCTTCGGGCTGACCGTCATGTTAACCAGCCCCTTGTGGTTGATCGATGGCGTAACCTCCAAAACGATACCAATGTCGTCACGGTAACTGAAACTGGTCTGCGTGCCAACGCCTGTGCCACCCGTGGTGCTGGTGCTGCTGGTCGGGATCGGTACTTCTTCCGCCACTGTGATCGTGGCCATCTGGTTGTTCCGGGTCAAAACATAAGGTCGCGACAAAACATTCAGCTTCCCGGTTTCCTGCAAGGCGCGTAACGTGAAGTCCAGATCCCCCTCGATGGTGCGTATCGACAGGCCTGTCGGACTGCTCAGCCCACCCTCTGTGGTCAGCGTGGTCGGCTTGCCGAAGATTCCGATGGACTGCGTGCTACCGCCGCCACTACGGAGATTCAGCATGGAGAACTCCGTTCCCAGGTCCAGGGTGTTGCTGTGAGTGACCTCGGCAAACAGGATCTTGATGAGAACCTGGCCGACCGGCTTGTCCAGTTCCTCGATGATCGGCCTGATCTTCTCATAGTTCTTCGTCGAGGTCATGCACAGCAGCGAGTTCGTGTTCGGATCGGCCTCGAAGTAGGTCTCCTCGGAGAGGTCATCGTTGCTCGATGAACTGGACGAGGTGCCGCCCTGCGCGCCGGTCGTTCCTCCTCGCTGGGTCGCCCCCTGGAACTGCTGGCCGGCCCGCGAAGTACCCTGTTGTTGCAGCGCCGCCATCTCCGAGAACAGGTTGTTCAAGATTGTCATGAGGTTCGTGGCGTTGGCGTTTTCGAGGGCGTAGATGAAGATCCGCCGCTCCTGCTCGGGGTTCTCGTCCAGCTCCTTGATGACCTGGGCGATAATCAGCAGCGTCTCGGGCGGGCCGCTGACCACCACGGAGTTCGTTCGCGAATCGGCCGAGGCAATGACAGACACGTCCGAGATGCTGCTGGAACTCTGCGTCGTGCCGCCCATCATGCCCATCGGGCCGCCGCCTCTCATCCCGAACATCACCTGTTGGTTTTGCTGGTTTCGCGACGACGACCGCGATGACGAGGTGGTCTGGCCGCCGAAGACATCGTTGATCAGCTCGGAGGTGTCGGTGGCATCCGCATACTCCAGGTGGAAGACCTTCACATCGGCCACGTTGGGGATTTGGGAATCGAGCTTCTCAATGACCCCGGCCACGACATTGAGGATCGCTTCGGGACCGGTGACTACCACGGTATTCGTGCGGCTGTCCGCTGCGGCGGTCACCTGCACCGTCGTGCTGCCCTCCGCCTGCTGGTCCGCACCCGGCATGCCACCGCCGAACGGGCCGCGGAACATCATGGGCCCGCCGTCCATGCCGGCGCCGGTGCGGCCCGTCCTGCCGGTTCGGGAAGTGGACGACTGGCTCTGGTTGAAGAGCTGGTTGATCACGTCGGCCGTGTTCGTGGCGTCGGCGTACCGAAGCTGAAAGACCCGGACATCCGCGACCTTGGTGGTCTTGTTGTCGAGCGATTCAATGATATCATTCACGAGATCCAGGGCTTCCGACGACCCACGCACCACCACGGAGTTCGTCTGTGCATCGGCTGCCGCGACGACCTGCACGTTCATCGAGCCCCCTGCCTGCCCGCTCTGGCTCTGCGTATCGCCTCCCCGCGCGCCGCGGTCTCCTCCGCGCATCTGCATCATCATCTCAAAGGGGTTGCCACCGCGGACGTTCTGACGGTTGCGATTCGTGCCGCCCTGCGCCTGTTGCTGAAACAGATTGTTGATCAATGTGGCCGTGCTCGTGGCGTCGGCGTTCACCAGCCGGAAAACCCGGATCTCCGCCACCGAAGCCATGTGCTGGTCCAGCGCCACGACGATCTGCATCAGACGCTTGATGTTGGCCGTGGTGTCGGTGATGATCAGGACGTTCCCGTCCTCGTTGGCCTCGATGCTGGCATAGTCCGGACGCAGGACCTCCAGGTTCTGTTTCAAGGCCGTGGCCGTCACGTGTCCGACCGGGATCACGTAGGTGACGACGCTGTCATTGGCAACGATGACGCTCGGGTCTCGGCCCGTGAGAACGGGGAGGTTCTCTTTCTTGGCGTTTGCCAGCGTCACCACCTTGAGGGTCTTGCCGGTAAGGACCGTGGTCAGACTCTTCTCCTTCAAGATCGAGTTGATGAGGGCCAAGGCCTGGTCCAGGGCGATCGGCTGGCGGCTGATCACCGTCATCCGAGTGTCGGAAAGCGGCTCATCCGACACAATGGTGAGTCCTGCCGTCTCGGACAGATACTCGAGGACCGTTTGGAGCGGCGTGTCCTGGAAATTGAGCTTGACCTTCGTGTCCCCGTTGACCTTGACCACTTCGATCGGCTCGGTCCCCGCCTGAGGCGGCGAGCCGGAGGATTCCTTCGCGGCGGTATCGCCGGGCACCGTGATGAGGGCAACCGCCAGGATCAAGCCAACCAGAATGATTTTACACGATCGCATTGCACGTACTCCTTCGTACAGGTCTATGACAAGACGCATCGGACGGGACACTACTGCCCCATTTGTTGTCTACGTTGTTCCATCAGCCGTTTGAGAATATCCGCCGTTTCCGGGCTGTTCTCGGTCGTTTGGCCGGACGTGGACGACGCCGGCATCGAAGCCAGGTCCAGCATCTGACGGGTCGTCAGGACGCCGTGACCGCCTTCGAGATCCAACCCCAGCCGGACGACGAATGTCTTATCCTCCATCTGATACTCGAGCCCGTCGAGGGTCAGGGTCTTGATCGCGCCCCGCGCCACGGGGTCGCCCCGGTGCAGCCGCAAGACCGTGCCGCTCTGAGTGTCCTCGATGAACGCGATGAAATCGTCGTTCTCCTGGACGACGCCTTTGAGCACATAGTAGGACTCAGGATTGCGGGTGACGACGTGCCGGGTCTCCGGGACCTCCTGGCGTTGCCTCGCGGGGGTCCGCTGACGCGAGAAGATATTGCGTTTGAGGATGATGTCGAAACTGGCCCACGAGCCTTGCGGCTCGGTTGCATTCGGATCAACGGACACGGTCGATGGGCGAGATTGCCGACGCGACGACCGTTGACTGTAGCCGGCCGCCGGCCACAGAACCAGGACCACCCCCACGGCGGCCGTCAGGATCGACAAGATACGCACCTGCTTAGAACAATTGTTCTTCATCGTGATCGTTCGCCTCCGGTTGCTTCTGCGATGGTTTCTCGGATGTCTTTTGCGAAGCGCCCATGTACATGGCAGAGATCCGAAGCTGCAGCGACATGCTGTCGCCGGATTCACCGGCCGAGCCAAGCTGCATATCCGTGACCTTCACAGGCAGCTCCGATGTTTCCACTTTGTAGAGGAATGACGCCACGGCATCGAGGCCGCCCCGCCCGGCCACGACGAAGGTGATCTCGTTCATCCCCTTCTCGGTGCTCGTGCGCTCCGGCTTCACCGAGCTCAGTTCCAGCCTTGTTTGCCTGGACCACTCGTCTAATGCCCTGGCGATACGGCTCTCCGCGTCCGCGTCGCTGCGCATCCCTTCGGACAAGAGCCCCTTCCACTTGCGCTCCAGCATCTTCCTGCGATCGAACAGGTTCTGCGCCTGTGCGACCTGGGCTTCCAGCTCGAGCTTCTCGTTCGTGGTCCGCTGCCGCCTCTTGTCCAGCGGGCTGATGATCATGGCATTGGCGGCCAGCGCCCCCAGAACCAGCAGCGTGGCAATCGCCAGGATGCGTTCTCGTTTCGATAGAACCATGTCTACTTCGCCCCTTTGAAGACAAAACTAATGGCGAATTCCTTTTCACGGGAGTTCCGCCCGGCGTCGCGGAGGTGGATCATCCTGGGTTCGGAAAACGCCTGATCGTCCTTGATCTTGTCGAGGACCTCATAGAAGCTGGCCTCGCTCGTCGCTTTGCCCACCACGGACCCGGTCCCGGTTTCGTTCAGCGCCAGGCTGGTGGCCCAAATCGTGCCTTCCTCCGGAAACGCCTGGGTCAGCTCTCGCAGACAGTTGAGAAACCGTGGCTCCGTGGAACCCCAACTGTCGGCATAGCTCAAGCGGTCCACGACGCTCTTGGCGGCGACCAGATCCTCACTCATGTCCTCCAACTGTTGTTTGTAGGTGGCGACGGCCCTTCGGTCGTTTTGCCAATCCAGAACCCACGCAGCCAGGGCGATCAGGCATACGGCCGCAACAACAGCCCCCCAGACCATGGCACGCTTGTGGCCCGCTTTCTTCTTCTCGCCGATGCGGGGGTTCAGAAAATCGACCGCCGGTTTCTCCGGCCCGACGGCGAGGAGGGCCACCGCCGCAGCGGCCACCGTGCGGGTCTCCGGCAGGCCGTCGGATGTTGCAGCGCCCTCGGCCAGCAACCCGGCGCGTCCGTTGCGGACCGTGATCTGAGGTCCGAGCCGCCTGTTGAGCCGGTCGAAGACATCCGCCGGAAGCCCGCAGGCGTCATACGCCGTCACGTGATGGGGCGGCGACTGATCCTGCCGCGACGACAGCAGGACCTGCCGTTGAATTGTGGTGGACAGCAAATCCGCATACTCCGAGGAATCTCCATCCACGGCCATCGGGATGTGCTTGATGAACCGAGGGCTGCCGTCGAACTGGCCCCAGAACTCACAATAGGTCGGCCGCGTGTATAGCCCGTAGCGGCAGGCGGTCCCGTTCTCGGACGCCGCCGCGCCGCAGGCAAACGCCGAAACGGTGATGGACTGCACTTGCAGACCGGCCGCCTCGGCCAATTCCTTCATCCGATCGACGACCTGCCGACGAGCCGCCAGCAGAAGCACATGGCTCTTCTCGGTCGCGCTGGGCTTGCCGCAGTAGTCAAAGACCAGGTCGTCGGGGTTCATCGAGAACACCCGCTCGGCCTGGATGCCGAGGATCCCGGCCAAAACCTCCGGCGGCGCCGGCGGCGCCTCGACCTCCTTGGCCAGGACCCACTTGGCTGCCAGCCCGATCACGACCCGCTTGGCCGTGAACCCCTGCTCTCGCAGGAATTGTCGGAGCCCCTGGCCCAGTTCTTTCACATTGTCCGGCGTCAGTTCCCTATCCCAGGAAAACTCGCCGGTGCCTCGCATCTCGACGCGGCCCGCACGGAGACACATCTCCGTCGCGACGACGCCGGAATCGTCGATAGCCAGTCCCAATATGTGGCGTGTGCCGACCATGTTCATGTCCCGTCAATGCATACTCAAGACGACGCTGTTCAGGGGCTGCCCCTTCTTCAGGGCCTCCACGATCTCCGGCTGCAAGGGCCAGCCGAAATGGGTAAGACTCCGCCAATAAACGACCCGGGGCGACCCGGCCTGGGTGTCTATGACCGCCCGATACCGCCTGTACGCCCGCCCGTTGCCGGACAGACAGATGATATCCGCGGAGTATTGATACGAACGAACGGTGATGTAGCTGCCGATTCCCACCGCCTTCTCCTCGTCCAGGACCTCCGTCACCCAGGCGATCGAATCGGGGCTGTCGCCGTTGGATTCCCGATACGAAACGAGGGCCTCCGCGTCGCTTTCCTCCAGTCCCGGCAGACACAGCAACACCTCCTTGGGAGCGGTGTTCACGTTCACCAGGCCGGAAAGCGTCGTTTCACTGCTCGCTGTCAGCTTGTCGGCGATCTGCGAGAACTCCTCGGACGTCATCCCCGATCTATAGTAGAACTGGAGAATGTTCTCGAAACTCGGGTTCGAACTGACCCCGCTGGCTATCATGATCTCGATGGCGCGATCTTCCTTGAATTGTTCCGTAAGCAGCGTCTGTAGATCCGACACGCTGGAAGTATCGGTGACATTGATGCGGGCATTGCCGTCGGAATTAACGTTGGCTTCCTTGCTATAGACCGTGACGTAATCGTAGAACCCGGCATCGAGGCGGCCGTTGTGGTTGTCGTCCGGCTCGCTCTCGTCGCCGTCGTTCTCGTGGTCGTCGAGGTAGCCATTCAGGTTGATGTCCTCGCCGTAGAGCAACTCCTCGGAAGCCCCCTTGATCAGAAGAATCTCATCGACGGTCTCCAGCGGCAGGTTTTTGCACTGGTAGTTCGGAGATTGCAGCAGGTAATACTCGCTCTCGGCGCCGCCGGTGGTGACGTCGCTATCTTCATCCCGCCAGTCGATGATCGAGGCGGCCAGCTCGGCCGTCATACCCGGCAGCTTCTGGAGCATTTCCAGCGAGGCCGAGTTCAGATTGATCTTGCCTGCCTCGTCGGTCAGGCCATAATCGAACTCCCGGTCGCTCTCCAGGTTCGAACGGAGGATCCAGAAGTGGCCGTTTCCCACCTCTTGCGCCTCGTAATCTTCACTGTTATCGGAGCCGGCGACCTCTTCTTCCTCTTCGGCCGCCTGCGTGATCCTGGCCACAACGTACTGCAGGGCGCCCTCCGCAATGCATTCGGCCTGGAGAGCCGCCACCTGATTGGCCGCCACGGCGGCCGAGACACGCACCGATCTCGCGAACACCATGGCCAGGCCGGCCAGCACGAGAACAACCCAGATCGTGACGATGAGCACCGTCCCGGCCGCTCGTCGGATCCTCAACGGACTCGTCCGGCGTTGCACCTCGGATTGTCCAATCATCCGTCTCATCTTTTTCATCTTCCCCCTCCCGTCGATGCCGTCGCGCCCGAAGAGACTCCACTTCCTGTCGAGGCGCCTGACGCGGCGCCGCTTGTTGTCGTTCCGGTCGACGTCTCTGCGGCGGCCTCGCAGGGGATGGCGAAGCTCTGAACGAGCCGCCGTTTCTCGGGCTCCTTGTTGGTGCTGCGACCGCCTCCAGTGCTCCGGCTGCTCTTGCCGAAGCAGGCAACTTCAATATCGACCTCGACGGCCCGAGGCAGGCTGTTGGCATCCTCCGTGGAATCCCATTCTCCCAGCCAACTATCGCCATCGAAATAGCGCAGATTCAAAGAAAGCACGTTGCGGCACAGGGTCTGCTCGTCCGGATCCACCTCTCGGGGGGCCAGGAGATTCGTCGTAACCTGCCGCACAAGCTGGTAAGTGGTGTAGTTTCCGTAGCCGGAATCCTTGTCCTCTTCCAGGAGCAGCACAACCTTGCCCAGACCGCCGCTCAGGGATTTGTCATCGGCATAGACGTGCGTGGTATAGAATTCGATAGAATCCGCGTCCACACCCTTGATGCCCCTCGAATCCGTGCCGATGAACGCCACGGCCAGGCCGTTGCTGCCCGGCGGCAAAACACCCTGGACATCCTGCTTGAGCAGCTCGATCGCGTTGATGGCCTGCGATGTCGGTTCCACCGCCAGCAGGGCGCTGCGATAGGCGCGGAAACCCGTGTGCAGCGCGGTATAAAGACACGAGCCTACGACCACCATCAGCGCCATGGCCGCCAGCAGCTCCAGAAGGGTGAAGCCTGCCGCATTCGATTTCCAGCTTGTTCTGCCGTACGTCGCCACGTCAGCTTTCCTCCGGGTAGATCAGCGTGCTGAGAATCACCCCGCGCTGGCGGCCCGCGGATCGCCACGACACCGTCAGAGCAAGCTCGCGAACCAAGGTGTCCGTCCAGTTCGTCACGTCGAGCGACCACTCGTAATCGGGCCAGTCCTTGTCGAAATCCCCCCGTTTGTTGCCTTTTTCCCAGTCCCCGGTGACGATCAGCTCCGTCAGCTTGGCCTTGGCCAGTGACGCCGCTTCGACCTGCCTGCGAGACTGGCCGGCCAGCCGGGTGCACAGTGCGATGCTTCGCATCGCGACCGGCATGATCACGGCAATCAGCACAACCGTGGCCAACAGCTCGATGAACGTGAAGCCCTCGTTGCGTCCCCGCGTCCGCGAGCGATTCATTTCAAGCCGAGGATGGCTGAACCACATTGACGGTTTATCTGGATACATATTTCGTGTAGATCTGATCGGATTCCACGATGGAAAAGACCTCAGTGACCGTGGGACAGGCGATCTCCAGGGCCCGCCCGCGACGATCGATGAGCCGGATCGTTGCGGCGGTCACCGTGCCATACGGCGTGAACACCACGAACGTCTTGCGATCCTCCTGCTGGATATCCTCCAGCTCCAGAGCAAGGTCTTTCGGAATTGTGAAAGCCTTTCCAAACCCGGTCTGGAGCCGCTCATACGTCCCGGATTTCTGCGCCGTCAGCCAGCACGTCCGTTCCTGGGTGTCAAAGTTCAGCCGGTAGATGATCCCCTCACTGACAGCCTGAGAACGGGCGAATTGGGTCAGGGCAAGAATCTGGGCGGCCGCATCATCACCCCGCCGGGACGTGAAGAATCCGCGAAGCGACGGCGCCGCCATCGCCAGGACGGTCGATAGAATCACCATCACCAGGATCAACTCCAAGAGCGTCATGCCGCGATCTGTTTCCTGTTGTCGCCAACTCGTGCTCATCTTGCCGCCTGCGGAGAGAGAACATCCCAACCGTTCTTGCGTTGCCTTTCTCACCTTGTGAAGGAGGACCCGTTGTACACAGAGGCATCTTCACCCGGACCCGGCCGAGGACTCCCCCCCGTCGCCTCAGTTGTCTTCCGACCAGTTGGTGATATCGTCGCCGCCGCCCTGTCTGCCGTCGGGACCATAGGAATACAGGTCATACCCATCCTGGTTGTACTGCCCCGGATACCGGTAGACGTAGTCGTTGCCCCAGGGGTCCTTGGGAATTCCTTTGTTCATGTACGGCTGTTGCCAGCCCTGGGCGTTGGAGGTCGGTTGCTCGACCAGGGCCCGCAGCCCCTCGACCGTCGTCGGATAGCGGCTGACGTCGATCTCGAAGGCATCCAGGGCCACTTCCAGTTGTGAAATCTGCGTCTGGGTCGCCGTGATCTTCGCCTGCTGCCCGCGTTTGGCAAACTTCGGCGTCACAATCGCCGCCAACGTCGCCAGAATCACCAGCACCAACAGTAGCTCGATCAGTGTGAAGCCCGAATCCTGCGCTCTCTTACGTCTCAACGGTCTCTTCCTGCTCTCAACCCACGATTTCATATTGCATCCCAACCCAAAAACATCACGTATGCCGAACGAACCGCTCAGCGGATCAACTCCTGCATGTTGAATATCGGCAGAATCATGCCGATGACAATCGTGCCCACCAGTGCCGCCATGAGAAATAGCAGCGCCGGCTCAGCCATCGCCACCAACATCTTCAGGTAGCGATCCAATTCCTGCTCATACGCGCCGGCCAGACGGACCAGCTCCTTGTCCAAACCGCCGCTTTCCTCCGCGACGGAAACCATCTCGATCACCGAAGCGGGGAACAACACGCGGCACCCCTCCAGACTGCGAGCCAGGGAGGCCCCTCGCTGGACGTCGTCGATCGCACTGTCCACCGTATCGGCCAGGACCTGGTTGCCGATGGCCTCTTTCGCGACTCGAAGCGCCGCGACGAGCGGCACCCCCGCGCCTACCAGCGTGCCCAGCATCCGGCAGAACCGGACCAGGGCAAATCGCGCGACGGCCCGGCCCATCAGAGGCATGCGAAGCATCGTGCGCTCCAGGACGCGGCGTCCCTCTTCGGTGGCCGTCGTCCGCTGAATCACAAAGACGCCCAGGGCAACCGCCAGCACCAGGACGAACCAGTAGCGCACGACCATCTCGCTGACCGCGACGATCGCTTTCGTCAATGAGGGCAGCGAACCGCCATACTCCGCGAACATCGTCGAGAATCGGGGGATGAAGTAAATCAGCAGGAACACCAGGATGCCCGTGGCGAGCACCGACAGGATTGCCGGGTACAGCATCGCCGAGGTGATCTTCTCCTTGAGCTCCTGCTCGCGAGCGCGAAACGTGGCGATCTGATCGAGCACGACGTCAAGAAAGCCGCCGGTTTCCCCGGCTCGCACCATGGCCACGTAAACCGGTGGGAACGCACGGGGATTCTGGCCGAGCGCCTCGGCCAGCGCCATGCCGCCGGAGACCTGATCGTGCACGGTTGCCCAGAGCTTGCCGGCCGCGGGTTTTGAGGCCTCGCGACTCAGGATGCTCAGGGCCCGGCTCAGCGGCACGCCGGCTGCCAGGAGGTTGGCCAACTGCCGGGTGAAGGCCTCGACCTCGGCCTTCGAGACTCGACCGACGTGAGAGAACAGCCCTTCCGTCGGGCGATCTTCCTGCCGCTCCATGGAGACCGGGCTGAGGCTGCGCTCGAAGAGCTGTTCAATGGCCGACGCCCGGTCGGCCGCGACGAGCTTGTCGGCCACCTGGCGGCCCTGTGCATCGAGCGCCTTGTAGAGGAAGGTTGCCATCGTGTGTTCCTATTTCTTCTCCAGTTCCTGATCCACGAAATCGGTCAGCCCGAAGGTTTCATCCTTCGTCACCCGCAGGATCTCCTCGATGGTCGAGCGTTCTTCGTTCAGGTGCCGGAATCCATCGTCGCGGAGACTCCTCATGCCCTGCTTGACGGCGACCTTGCGAAGCTCCGGCGCCGAGGCGCTCTCAATGATGAGGGACCGGACGTCGTCCGTCACCACCATCATCTCGAAGATGCCGATTCGCCCTCGGTAGCCCGTGCCCTGGCACTGACGGCAGCCCCGCCCCTTGTAGAGGACTTCGGGCAGCCGGTCGCCGAACCGACGTTTCAACGGGGCCATCTCCCCGGCCGACAACGGTTCCCTGCAATGCTTGCAGATCACGCGAATCAGTCGCTGCGCCAGTACTGCCTCCAGCGAGGAGGCCACCAGATACGGCTCGATCCCCATATCGACCAGACGGGTCAATGCGCTCGGGGCATCGTTGGTGTGCAGCGTCGAGAAGACGAGGTGGCCGGTCAGCGAGGCCTGAATCGCGATCTCCGCCGTTTCGGAGTCGCGAATCTCGCCGACCAGAACGACATCCGGGTCATGACGCAGGATGGAGCGAAGCCCGCTGGCAAACGTCAGCCCGGCCTTGCGCGAGATCTGAATCTGGTTGATCCCGTGGAGCTGATACTCGATGGGGTCCTCGATGGTGATGATCTTGCGCTGGATATCGTTGATGTGCGACAAGGCCGCATACAGCGTCGTGGTCTTGCCGCTGCCGGTCGGTCCCGTCACAAGGATGATTCCGTGCGGCCGTTCGAGGATTATTTCCGTGATCTTGAGATCTCTCGGAGACATCCCCAGCTTGTCCATCCCGAGCAGAACGGAAGAGCGGTCCAGCAGACGCAGCACGACTGCCTCGCCATAGATCATCGGGATCACGGAGACGCGAACGTCGATCTCCCGACCCGAGATGATGATCTTGATCCGGCCGTCCTGCGGGATCCGCTTTTCCGCGATGTCCAGCTTGGCCAGAATCTTCAGACGTGAGACGATGGCCGCCTGGAATTGCTTGACCTCGGCCGCGATGGAGGCCTCCTGCAGCACGCCGTCGATACGATAGCGTACGCGGAGACTCTCCTCAAACGGCTCGATATGCACGTCTGTCGCGCGCAGCTCGATAGCTTCGGTCAGGATCTGATTGACAAAACGGATGATGGAAGCGCCTTCTGCGGCCTCCGTCAAGTCCATATCGTCGTCCGCATCGGTGTCGATGACCTGCAGGCCGTTGTCTCCGGCCTCCGAGATCATCGATTGGACCGTGTCGGCCCCCACGCCCAGATGTTTCTTGATGCATCGGTCGATATCGGCCAGCGGCGCCAGCGCCACTTGGTAGTCCCGGCCCGTAGCCAGCCGCAGCTCATCGATCGCCGAGGTGTCGAAGGGATCGCTTGTAACGGCGAGAAGCTCGCCGTCATCCCCCTGCACCGGAACGATGTGTTTGTCGAGAAGGATGCGGGCGGGGAACTGGGCGAGGAACTCCCGTGTGAATGTATACGGCTCGAGTTCCACAAACACCAGTCCCAACTCGCGAGCCAGGAACCGCAGCAAGGGTTCGTCCGCCACGCCGCAGACCGCAAAGGCCCGGGTCGGCGGCTCGCCCTCTGCGAGCAAACCGTTGATCCCCCGGGCCGCGGATTCGTCAATCAAACCCTGATCGAGCATTCTGTTTACGATTGCATTCATCGGATCGGTCGCGCCTTAGTTCAACATCCCATTGAGAACCAGCACGGCTTCCTGCCGGACGGTAAGGATCTGCCTCAGGTCCTGCTGCGCCGCAGCCAGTTCCTGCTTTGCCTTCTCGCGGGCCGCCCGCAGGGCCGTGAGCTGCTGCTTGATTGTATCGGCCGATGCGGACTCGTTCTCCAGTGTAGTGCTCAACGTCTCCGCAGCCTTCTCCACAGCCGTAGGCTCTCTGTCCTCTTGTCCGGGGAACCGTGGCCTGTCGCCCTGCTGGCCGGCGCGGCCGCCACGATCGCCCTGGTCCCCGCCGCGGCCGGCACGCGTACCACGCATGCCGCGCATGCCGAACATGCCGCCGCTCATCGTCTGGCGGTTGAGCTCCATGACCTTCGTCAGCCGGGGCTCGATGACCTTCCAGGCATCATCATCGGCGCCGAGCTGCTGCTTCCAGTTCTCCATCATTCTCTGTCGCATTTGGGCCGGATCGAACTGGCCGCCAGGGCCCCCAAAACCGCCCGGACCGCCGCCTTGCGGAGGTTGAGCCATGCACGGCCCTCCTGCCGCCAAGGCCAGGACACAACCCACGACACCGATCGTGATCATCTTTTTCTGCATTGTACTACTCCTTTCAGAACCTCAGTAAACCATGCTTACCGGTACCTACTTATCGGACTTGCGCCCGAATCCATCCTCCTTCAGCACAGCGAGTGCAAGGAGGCAAACGCACTTTCCAACCCCATCGGACGGACCGCCCCATCACAACCGCCCAGCCAGGACCTTCCTGAGACACCGGACCATTGTCCGGTGAATCGACTCGACGTGCAAGTCCCAACCTTCACCGGCCAGCCGGTCCAGCCTTCCTGCAACCCTGTGTTGACGAATCGTTCCAGTTCAATTCTCATTTCCTCAGAACTCATAGCTCTGACTCCCTGTTTATCGGGTCTTCCGGGGTTCTCTTATGAGCGATGTTCCGTCGAACACCCAGTAAGTGGCCGGGTCCTGGAGGTGGTTACAGGAAAACCGGCGTTTTGTAAAACCATCGTGCGACTAGGAAAAAGGAGCAAATTTCCTGTCACCACGACGTGCATCGTGCCACTATAATGGAGTGAAGGCAGGGATGAACGGCGAGCGCACGATGCAGAAATGAAGTTGCCCGGCAAGGGCTGGACCATCTACAACGATACGATAGAATGGGCGTGTGGAAAACACAGACTGGTCCGATGTAGTCGCTTCGCTCAATGGTGATGATGACGCGTATGGCCGCTTGGTGCGGCGGTACGAGAAACCCATTACCGGTCTGCTTTGGCGTTTCACTCGCGACCCGACGCAGTGTGAGGAACTCGTGCAACAGGTGTTTGTCGATGCCTACTTCAGCCTGAAGACCTATCGCGGCGACGCTCCGCTGCTGCATTGGTTGCGGAAAATCGCTACACGCACGGGCTATCATTACTGGCGGGAGAGGACCCGGGAACCGGCAGAGACAACACTGCCGGATTCGGACGTCCTGGAACAGATCCAGGCGGCACGTGACGACGAAATCGATCCGGCCGAGGCGGCGGCGGTCCTGCAAGCCCTGCTTGCCCGCCTGCCGGCCGACGACCGCATGGCCCTGACACTCATGTATTTTGAGGGATGCAGCACCCAGGAAGTTGCCGAAAGAATGGGCTGGAGCCGGGCCAAGGTCAAGACCCAGGCGCTCCGGGCCCGCAGGAAGATCAAAGAAATCGCCGAGAGAGAACACCTTTTGGAGAAACTCGGATGGACGCTTTAGAGGCTCTGGCGCGACTGGCCCGCAGGGCACGTGAGGAACCGATACCGATCTTCAACGTGGCGGACGAGGTGCGGCTGCGGATCCGGTCCGAGAAACCGGCGTCGGTCACGCTGATCCCGCTGGGCCTGTTCGGGGGCTTGTCCGCCGTGGCGGCCTCGATCACCTTGTTCCTGGCCATCGAGTTCTGGAAGTACATGAGTAGTCCTGTCATGGAGTTGGTCGCTCCCCTGCCGGAGATGCGGTTATGGTAGAGCCCGCGAAACCCGAACATCCCGTGGTACCGCACCACCGGCCGCCATTTGCGCGCCGCCAGCTTCTCGCCCAAATCGGCGTCGCGGCGGTCATTCTCATTTCCGGCATCTGCATCGGCTCCGGCGGCGCCATCCTGGCCCTCAAGGATCGAATCATCCCCAAGATCAAGCTGTTGCCTCCGGATCCGGGACCGGGACCGGAGCCCAACTTCCTTGTGGAGCACTGGACGCGCGACTACGGTCTGTCCGATATACAGGCTGAACAGGTGAAGGAGACGCTCACCGAGCAGTGGGTGGGCACGCGGGAACTCTGGCAGAGGTTCATGCAGGCGGAGCAGACGCAGCGTCAGAGGTTCGCCGAGGCCATGAAGAAGATCCTGACTCCCGAGCAATACGAGAAATGGGAGGGCGATCTGAAGAAGAGGTTCGAGCATTTCCGGGGCATGCGGCCGTTCGAAGGACGCCCGGGCGGCCGTGGCGGGCCGCGAGGCGACAGGCCGCGTGACTGGCGAATGGACCCGAACGAGCGCCGTGGCGACAGGCCCCCGGGTCGGTTCGGAGGCCGGGAAGGTCCCCCCGAGGGTGGACCGCCGGGACCGTTCATGGACCGCGAAGGGGCAAGACCGCCCGAACTGCCGGCAGATCCCAACGCTTGATTTTCACAATTAGTTTCGTGAAAAGGAGCATTCACTGTCACCGCTTGGGAGGGTTAAAACCCTCGCCTTTAGGCGACAGCTTTAGCATAATAGGGGGATGGAGTCGTATCGGCATGGGAGTCATTCGGTGTTCACCATCCACCTGCACTTGGTGTGGATCACGAAGTATCGTAAGCGGGCCCTGACGGGCGAGGTGGCCGTGCGGGTACGGGATATCATCCGGGAGCTATGCCGTCGGGACGAGGTGGAGATCCTACGCGGGCATGTGTCATCGAACCATGTTCATCTGTTCGTGTCGGTGCCGCCGGACGTGACGCTGAGTCGGTTGGTGCAGCGGTTGAAGGGCAAGACCTCGTACACGCTGCTGCGGGAATTTGCCCATCTGCGGAAGGCGTTTTGGGGCCGGCATTTGTGGGCCCGCGGGTACTTCTGCTGTAGCAGCGGCAACGTGACGGACGAGGTGATCAAGGCGTACCTCGAGAGCCAGCGGCACGAGCAGGACGACGGATTTCGGATCGAAGGGGAGGGCCCACCTCCGGTGGAGCCCCCTTTGTCTTAAGCCCGCTTGCAGCGGGGTCCTTGAAGCCGGCTTTAGCCGGAACCTTCGGCTTTAGCCGAAAAAACGAAGCCCTCGCCTTTAGGCGAGGGAGCATTCACTTACTTACGGTGATTTGCTGATTATAGCATCCCAAGCTCCTGAAGCGGGTGTGGTTGCTTATGATAAACTCACAGGCAATCTTGTCTGGAAAACGCCCAATCTTGGAAATGAAACATATGTCAGTCCGGCAGTTGTAAGAATAGTATGATCAAGGTCGAAAAGAAGGCAGACGGCAGCTACGGTGGCTCAGTGATTCGCACTGACCGCTTCGAACCGCCTGTCATCTTGTCCTCTGCGTCGTTGGGCTACTCGAAGACCAGTGTGCCGAACTTCTCGAACTCGTGGAAGCTCGGGCCCACCCGCGTCCAGTCCCAGGCGGCGGTTTTGCCGTCGTCGTAGTCCACCCGGTAGAAGTTGGCTCGCCATCGCGTGCCCGGCCGCGGCGGCACGTTCCGCAGGGGTTTGAGCAGATCATAGGGGACGAACACCTCCGCCCGCCAGCCTGTTACCGCCGCTCCGGACTGTTTCGGACCGCCCATGGTTGTCGTGGCTTTGCGGGTCCTTCGATCCCCTTCGTAGTGCCAGGGCCGCCAGCCGAGAAACTGCCCCTCGAAGTTTGGGATCAGGATGGGCAACTCGAAACCCAAGGGCGAAATCTCGTATTCGAAGTAGACCGGATATCGCTCGTCCGGCCACAGAAAGAACTCGAATACGTCCTCGTTCCACAGGTCGAGAAAATCCTCGGCCATCGTCGCGGTGATCGTGCGATCCCGTGCGTCCATAAGCACGTACAGCCCGGCCTGCGAGTAGAGCGCCTTGACGCGGGTCTGATAGGGATGCCCGCCGGCCGCACGGGCGTGCAGCGGCTCCCAAGGAGCCTTCTCCCAGGCGGGCGAATCCCCCCTGCCGGTCACGGCGAAGTCCTCCGTTCGACGGACGGTTAGAGTCCTGGGGACCGGCTCTTCCCCGGGCGACTGACGCGTGAATACCCACGAGCCGCCGACAATCAAGGCAATGAAACTGGCCGTCATAAGCCTGCGGATGTTCATATCGGTTTCTCCTTTTCAATAGACAGCCGTGAAGCCCTTTCAACGGCTCTGGACACCTACTTCGCCCTCGCGGCCGTGATTGCCAAGAGGGCCGGAATACCTCTGTCTCGATCAACGTACACCATGTCCACCGATGCAATCTCCACGTCGGGACGCGGATTGTTCCACTGTTTCGCGTAGGCCACCGCCTTGTCATCGCTATTGTCGTAGGGACCGACCCAGGCGATCTGGGCCCCCGGCAGGACGAGGGGCCGCTGCTGCACATAGTGGTCGATATCGATCTCGGAGTAGATGGGCACTTCTTCGGTCTGGCCGTCGGCGTAATGCACCACGTACTTGAAGATCGCGAACCTCCTGTGCTCCCGCCTGTCCTCGTCGTTCATCCGCCGGTCCAGCCGGGCGGTGTGCAGGAAGAACAATGCATCGGCCTTCGCGTGGATCGGGATGCCGGTGATCTCCGTGGGCAGATCCTTGGGCAGGCCGTTGCCGCCAAGCATGAGCACCTGCGGCACGGGCGAAGTCGGCATTTCGTAGATGTCGTAGTCCACGCCGGCGAAGCGCTGTCTGCCCTGGGGAAGACCCCTGAAAGTACGGCGGCCGGCCCCGAAGAAACCCCGCTCATCCCTGTAGGTGGTCGCCTTCGTGTGGATGTCGATGGTCGTATAATCCAGGTCCCCGCCGGCGATGACGGTCTTACCGGCAAACGGCGCCTTGAGGTTCCGCAGCACGGTCGCAAGGATGGCCCGCTTCTTCGTCTTGTTCACCGGGACGGGCTCGGTTTCCTGGAGGTTCAGATTGCAGAGGATCACACCACCGGTCTCGGTCCGGCCCTTGACGTATTGCAGCATCGCGCCGATGTTCAGCATCGGCCTGACGGTCTGCGTGAACTGGGCCGGACGCTGGACCTTGATCTGGATGTTGTCCATGCCGATATTCTTCGCCTTGTCCGGGGCGAACTCGTAGCCGCCAAGCCGGACGGTGATTACCTTCGCCTCGCGAGGCGGGTCGATCGGGCAGCTCACCGCCTCGCCGTCGAGCGTCAGGTCGAACTCCACGGGGTCTTTGCCGTCGAAAAGCAGGGTGACATTGCCCGTCGGGTTGTAGTTGACCGACTGATCGTGGACGTATTCCGTGATCGTCTCCTCGTGCGGCAGCGTGATTGTGAACTCGTAGGGCGAGCCATCGGCTGGGGCTGCGAAATCCATGATGAGCGGCCAACCGTCGGAGCCGACGAAACCGTTCGTCATGTTGTCCCAACCCAAGAAGGTGCTCGTGGCGAACGGTGCGATCTCGTCATGATCGACGACGTAGGTAAACACGTCGGGGGCGACGTACTCGTCGGCCGTCCAGCCGAAGATTCGCCGGCCCGAGAGCATGACGACATCGCCGGTCGTCAGGCCGCTGGTGAGCGGGTTGCGGACGGCCGGGAAGGTCACACGCTCCCGCTTGAACTTGCGAATGACGTGGTCGAACCCGACGATCTTGTTGTAGTCCGCCATCCCCTCGGGCGTCAGGCCGTGAAAGACGATGCAGCCGCCGCGATTCCAGAAGGTCTCGACCTTGGCCATGGCGCCGGCGAGGACCTTGAGATGGGCAGGCGTCGCGGAGATCACGGCGATTCTCTTGTCCGGATCGCCAATTGCAGAAAGCGCGTCGGCAGCCCTGCCATACTGTACGCCGATTGCGTCCAGCGCCTTGCCAAGCTGCTCGTCGGCGATCACAGCCAAAACACTGGCGGTCTCCTGTCTGTATTCCCGGCCGTGCACCACCAGGTTCCTTACGAGCACCTGGGCCACCGCTGACTGATCGAGTTTGTCCCCGATGACGAGTTGGCACAGGTACATCACCCCTTTGCCGACCGGCACTTCGACCAGCGCGCTGTTGAGCAGACGCGGGCCGACCTGGATCAGGCTCTTGCCGCCTCGAACCGGCTTGACGTAGGCGTTGCGGTACACCCAATGATCGCCCGGCCACGTGAAGAAATCCTTGTCCCGCAGGCCCTTGAGAACCGGATGAGAGGCGTCTTCGAGAAACGCGGTCTTGCCGTCGGCGGCGGGCACTTGCTCGCCGAAATCGCTTCGCCGCGTTCGCTCGGCAAGGTCCATCTCGGCCGGCAGCGCCTGATACTTCAGGACGTTCGTCTGATCGAGCACAATGACCACCCTGCCACTTGAGGCAAAGGCGGCCAGTGCAGTCGATGTGGCGTCGGCTTCGCTCATCGCATCAGGGCCGACAAGCAGCACCTTGCCCGGCGGCAGATTCTCAAGACCGGCGAGTTGAATGTGCCCGATGCCGGTGATATCGAGGAAGGTCTTGAGCTTCCCCTTGGGATCGTACACGGCGACATCGGCAGCGCCCATCGCCTTCGCCGGCGGCAAAACGGAGACAACCTTCGTATCGCGGAAGACCTCCTTTCCGTTGACGGAGAGCGTCAGGAGCAATGCGCCTTCTTGGCGGACATCCACTCGCGGCATGGGGATCTCTTCGTCGAATTTCTCAGCCGTCCCGGGCTTCACGTCGTGCCGCGAGGTCTTGCGATAGACCTCCTTGCCACCCAGAGTCAGTACGCGGGTGAACGTGATCGGGTCGGCGTACTGTGTGTCGTTGAAGACGCCAAACGTGCGAGTGACCGTCGCCCCCGAGGCGAACGTCCAATCCCACTGCCGCACCAGGGCTGCGCGAGGGGCATTGGCGATGCGGGATCGCTCGCCCCCCTCGCCGCCCACCCAGAAATGCCACCCGGCGTAGAAACCGCCCCAGCGGTAGCCTTCCTGCAACATACGATAGCACGTCGCGACGGCCTCTCTCGTTGTCGCCTTGCCCTGGAACGCGATCTCGCCGCCCCATATCGCGTAGTCGGCCGGGTTGATGCCCGTCGCGTAGAAGTCCTCGCCGATGTAACGGGGGCGGGTCATGTCCCACTTCCACCGGCCCCGGCCGCCGCCTTCGACGAACGGCTCATAGGCCAGATCGGGGTAGCGAACGTCGAGCGTCGCGACGTAGTGGTCGCCATGCACGCCGAGCGTGTTGTCCTTCATTGCGCCGCCGCCGTCGGTCATGACGCTGCGTGTCGGGTCGGCCGCCATGACCGCGTTGTGGCACTTGGCGATCTGGACCTCGTACTCATCCATCAGCGGGCTATTGCCCAGCAGGTTGATCAGGTTGATGAAAGCGAACTCGTTCTCGATGGACCAGATTTGGATTGACGGGTGATTGCGTTCGCCCTTGACCTGGGCAACGCACTGGTCCCGCCAATTCTCCATGAGCTTGACCTTCATCTCCGAGCCGCCCTGCTTCTTGCGAATCTCAGGGTCGCTCTCGGAGAAGTTCGAGCCGATGGTTTCGCCGTCGAGCGAGGTGTTCCGGCGGACCACCAGGCCGTTTCTGTCCATGAAATCCAGCGCATCGGGGGGCTCCATACCATACCAAAGCGTGTTGTCGCCGCCCTGCCCCGCGGTCGCATAACGCATCAGGCGGACGTTGGCCTGCCGATATGCCTGGACAAAGCTCTCGGCCGTCGTCCCTCGGTCTCCGATCAGGTCCGCCCACAGGTGCCACACCACGCCGTTGAGCGTGAACTTGCGGCCTTCGATTTTCCATTGGCGACAACCGAAGGTCGTCTCTTTCGCATCCACTACGTTGCCATCGACAGCGACAACCGTGCGAAGCCGGTAGAGATTGGGTGTATCCGGCCACCAAAGCCGGGGATTCTCCCAGCCGTCGTTGAGCGTGAGAGTCTGCATCCTGCCGGTCGCGACTGTGAAGGACCTGGCGGTGAAGACCTTCTCCACCTGCCCGGTCTCGTCATTGACGGCCTCCCAGCGGATCTCGCCGGAGGCGTCCCGGCCGGTGTTGTTGGTCAACGTGACATCAGCCTCGAGCTGTTTCTTGTCCACCAGCGGCTTGACGAACACATCGGATGCGTAGACGCCGCCGGCCGCGACGAATCGGGGTGTGCACAGGATGCCCGACTGCGGCGAATTCCAGATCGGGTAATCCAGGTCCTGGAACCCGTCGTGGAAGAACTTGATCGGCACATTGAAGGTTCTGCGAAGCTTGAGCGGGCGATCCGGGTCCGCCGTCCGGCCGTACCAGGCGTCGCGGATGCCCACCCAGACCTCATTCGTCCGGCCCGGCTTGACGCCCTTCGTCACGTCGATCTGGAACCGGCAGAACGGGTCCTTCTCGAACCCGCAGTAGACGCCATTGACGTAGACCGTCGTGTTCAAGTTGTTCTGAGGGAAATCGATGTGGAACGACCGGCCGGCCAAGCGCGCCGGCACATGCACCCTCGTGCGATACCAGAGCCGGTGGGCGAAGAGCAGGTCCGGCCGGCTTACGTTCTTGTCCGAGGGCACCTCGATGGCCTTAAAGAACGTCACTTCCGGCAGCACCCGAATCGGCTCGGCGACTTCGCCGGGCATCTGCTCATCATCGCGGGTCACTTCCCACACGCCTTTCAGCGGGACACTGGAGCGTTGCCCCGCGGGGGCGTCGGGAAGCTCGAAGACATGTCTGGACGCCGCCTCGTCTTTCTCATCCCGGCCCGTCTCGCCGGGCTTGCACTTGGAGTTGGGGTGGAACCGGCCTTCGGTCAGACAGATCGCATCGCAGGCGTAGAGGATGCGTTGCGGCTTGCCGTCATTGTCCTTCGTCTTGGGGATGCGGATCTCCAGGCTGTGCATGCCTGCGGCCAGTTGCACGTCGCCCATGTGAAGCCAGGCGACCTCGCAGAAGAAGGCGATCTCCATCAGGTCCGTGGTGAGATTGTCCGGACTGATCGCCTTCCACGAGCCCTCGTCGATGCGATACTCGAACGACGAGCGGGCAAACTCAAAACCGATCCGGCTCCAGACCTCATACACCCCCGCCTTCTCCACCTCAAATCGGTACTGAATGACAGCCGCATCGGCCTTCACCTCGGCCTCGACCTTCTCGGCGTCAACTGCCAGGTGCATCCACCGGCCGTCAGAGAGGAACTGGGCGTTGCCCCAGCCGCTGTTGTTGACCGTCACATTCGCTCGGCCCGCCTCCCCCTCCAGCCACACGAATTCTCCCGCCCGCGATGCCGACACTGCTACGACTACTGCGGCCGCAACAGCCATCACAGTCCTTGCCCAATTCATCATCACAACACCCTTTCGATTGGCAGACCCCCTTGCCCGTCGAGGTCTCCCGCGTGACTCCACCTGTCATGCTCGCACACAATGCGGTTGTCATGGTACCATAGGGCAGCATTTGGTGCCAGATGAAGATGGTGCATATCGTGCACCGCTCAGTCTGGACATTCCGTCGCTGGGATGAATGGCCGCCGGCCCGGCGCGAGATTTGCCCGCACGGATCGCAGCACATGACCGCTTGCTTTTGGAGCGGCGGTCGATATCATTGTACCCGGTGCTATCCGATGTATGTTTCGGGCCTCGGACAGCGGCAAGGAAATGTGATTTCAAGGGAGACACGTATGAGGATCAAAGTTGTTGCGGCGCTGCTGGCGATCTCGGCGGGCGTGGCGCTCGCGGCGCCGCTGAGTGTGCAGGTGCGCAACGGCAAGGTGCGAGCGACCCCCTCGCAGCTGGGCAGTGTCGTCGCCACCGTAGACTACGGTGCCGTCGTCCAGGCCGGGACGTTGCAGAATGGGTGGTACCCGGTAACCCTGGCCGACGGCAAGACGGGCTGGCTGCATGAGTCGGCCCTCTCCAAGAAAGCCGTCACCATGCGCGCGGGGACCGGTGACGCCGCTACGGGCGTTTCCTCCGATGAGGTCGCCCTGGCGGGCAAGGGCTTCAACGAACAGGTGGAGGCCAAGGTCAGGGCGGATGGGAAGCTGGATTACACGTGGGTGGACAAAATGTCCCGATTCGAGGTGCCGGCCGACCAGATCGCGCTGTTCCGAGCACAAGGCAATCTGCCGGGAGGTGCCCGATGAACGAGAGGCATCTGTTGGCGGCAATCGTGGCCGTGAGCTTGCTGGGTGCAGTGCTCTTCTGCGGGTGCGAGGGCGTCGGCGAGGTCGGCGCGGAGATCGGGCGGGCCACGGGTGTGCTGACCGATTCCGAGGCGGAATCGGTCAAGCGCAGCGCGCAGGCCGTGGAAAGGACCTGGCAGGACCTGACGCCGGAACAGGAGTACTACATCGGCCGAGCCGTAGCGGCCTCGGTGTTCCAGAGTTACCCCCCCCTGGATCGGCCGGAGGCGAACACTTATCTGAATCTGCTCGGTCAGTCGCTGGTCGTCTTCTCCGACCGTCCCGAGACTTTCGGCGGCTACCACTTCCTGCTGCTCGACTCGGACGAGATCAATGCGTTTGCGGCGCCGGGCGGACTGATCCTCGTGTCACGCGGAATGCTGCAGTGCTGCCGGAACGAGGATGAGCTGGCCGCGGTGCTGGCGCACGAGATCGGCCACGTCGCGATGAAACATGGGCTCAGCTCGATCAAGCAGGGCCGCTTGACTACGACATTCACGATCATCGCCTCCGAGTCCGCCAAGCAACTGGGGGGAGAAGACCTGGCGGCCTTGACGGAGGAATTCACAGGATCGGTGGGAGACGTCGTGCTGACCCTTACGACCAGCGGTTACTCGCGGAAGCAGGAGACCCGCGCGGACGCCGCCGCCGTGGAACTGCTGCGTCGGGCGGGTTATCCGGAGACCGCCATGATTACGATGCTGGAGCGTATGGATCAGCGGCTGGGCAACGCCGGAGGGCTCGGGTTCGCCAAGACACATCCCTCCGCTGCCAGCCGGGCCGATGCGCTGCGTCCGACGGTTGCCGCTTCCGGGGCCGCCGATACCGTCAGGCAGCAACGCTTTGCCGCAGCCATGCAATCTGTCGTGGCAGGCAAGTAAATCCTGCGGACGGAAAAACCGTATGTCCAGCTATGTCAGCAAGTGCCTGCGCGGATTGGGGATCGGCTTGGCCGCCGGGATCATCGCATTAATTGCGTGGCGACTGGGCTGGCTCGACTCGTGGGAGGCCCCAACGTGGACGTGGCGGGCCACGTTCTTCTCACAACGAGAGACTCCCTCGCCCAAGGTCAAGCTGATCCTGCTGGACCAGCCGAGCCTCGACTGGGCACAGGAGGAACAGGGCTGGGGTTGGCCATGGCCCCGCGTGGTGTACGGCGTCGTCTCGGCGTTCTGCAAACGGGCGGGCGCTCGGGTCCTGTGCCTTGACATGCTGTACACAGAGTCTTCGACTCTGGGCGTTCCGGACGATGTGGACATGGGCCAGGGCCTGAAGGCGGGCGCGCCGACGGTCCTGGCGGTCATACCCGGCGGAAGCCGGGAGACGTGGCCGGACGACTTGCCACGTCCCGACCTGAAGGCCGATCTGCCCACTGTGGGTGAGGCGAAGAACCTGTTGTTCCCGGTGGCGGAGGTGGCCGCTGGTGCGGCGGCCATGGGACACGTCGTCGGCGCTCCGGATGCCGACGGCGTATTCCGCCGAATCGTGCCCTTCTGCAAATTTGACGGGGTCTCGATCCCCGTATTCGGACTGGCGGCCTGGCTGCCCATGGCCTCGACTCCTGCGGCGGACCCCAATGCCGTTGCGGCCCCTCCCGTCGAAATGCCAACGATAACGGCATCAGACGGGCAATTACGGATCGGCGATAAGATCATTCCTCTCGACCGGCACGGCGATGTAATCCTGCGATTCCGGGGCCGTGACGGTCTGCCGGATGCGAATTCCGTTGCGGCGATCATCCAGTCCGAACTGAGGATGCAGGATGGCAATGAGCCCACCGTATCGCCTGGGGACTTCAACGATTGCTACGTCTTCCTGGGCTGCAGCGCTCCGGGTCTGCTGGACCTACGTCCAACCCCGGTTAATCCGAAGTCTCCGGGGGTCGCGCTGCACACGACCTTTCTGGACAACCTGCTCACGGACTCCTTTATCGCCGAAGCACCGACTCCCATGGTGATCCTTGGCGTGATGGCGGCGGCCCTTGCCGCAGCAGTCTCCCTGACCTACGGGGGCAAATGGTGGCAGGCAGGACCGCTGGCCTTCCTTTGGCTGGCGGCGCCGATGATCCTTGGACTTGCCGCTTACGCCAAGGGACTCTGGTGGCCGGTCGTCGCCCAGGCGAGCGCCTCGGCGCTGGGCATGGTCGGCGCGCTCGTCGCGAACTACTGGACGGAGGGACGCCAGAAGGCGTTCATCAAGCAGGCGTTCCGCCACTACTTGAGCGGCGAGGTGATCGACAAGATCATCTGCGATCCCAAGCACCTCCAGTTGGGCGGCGAGAAGCGCCAGTTGACGATCATGTTCACGGACCTGGCGGGGTTCTCGACGTTCTCCGAGAAGCTGGGCCCGGTCGAGCTGACGACCTTGCTCAACGACTACCTCACTGAGATGACGGACATCATCATGGAGGAGGGCGGCACGCTCGACAAGTATGAGGGCGATGCGATCATTGCCTTTTGGAACGCCCCGCTGGAGCAGCCGGACCACGCGGTGAGAGCCTGCCGGGCGGCGATGCGGTGCCAGCGCCGGCTGGCCGAGCTCCGCGACGCCTTCCAGCAACGGACCGGAGCAGTCCTGCGGATGAGGGTGGGCCTCAACACCGGCGACGTCGTCGTGGGGAACATGGGGTCCCGCAAACGATTCAACTACACGATTCTCGGAGACGCCGCAAATCTCGCGTCCCGCCTGGAAGGCGCCAACAAGGCATTCGGAACGGAAACCATGGTCTCAGGGAGCACGTGGGAAAAGTCATCGGACCAGTTTTGCGGCCGCAAGCTGGCGGATCTGCGAGTGGTGGGCCGCAAGACGGCCGTGCCCGTGTATGAACTGACGGGATTCGCGGGGGAGGCAACGCCCGCCGGCTGGGAAGCCTTCGCCGCCGGACTAAGTCGCTTCCATGAAGGCGACTTCGCCGCAGCCAAGGCGATCTTCGAGCAGTTGCCCGACGATCCGGCCGCGCGGAGCTACGTCCAGCGTTGTGCGAGCTTATCCACCCATCCCCCGGCCTCCTGGGATGGTGTGTGGGGGTTGACCGAGAAATGAGCTTGCGTTTGTTCATCGGCGGAATGCGGGGAAGCCAGCCCGCCACTGGAGCGGCCTTCGATGAATTCGGCGGCGACACGACATCGCTGCTGCTGATCGGGTCGCAAGGCGAGCGCTTGGTGCTCGACGCCGGCACCGGGATGCGGGCGGTCGCCGGGCAACTGGCCCGGGCGGACCCGGGCGAAGTGACGGTGCTGTTCTCGCATTATCACCTGGACCACTTGGCAGGACTGACGATGAATCCCCTGTTTTACAAGCCGCAATGGTCCTTCAAATTCGTTGGCCCTACCTTTGCCGATGGCGGCGTTCGCAGTGCCGCGACGGGGCTGCTTGCCCATCCCTACTGGCCGATATCCTGGAGACAAATGACTGCCCGGCTGGACTTCAACGAGTTCCCGGCGGCGGGGATTCGTGTCGGAGGTCTGCAGGTGCAAGGGTGTCCCGTGCCGCACCCCGGTGGTTGTCTGGCCTATCGCATCGACGACGATGGCTGCGGCGCTGCAGTGGTCTTCGCAACCGACATCGAATGGCGTAAGCGCACGGCTGCGGACGAGACGGCGTTCATGACGATGTGCTCGGCCCCGAAGCCGGCGGACATGCTCGTCATTGATGCGCACTTCGCTGAAGCGGAGAAGGAAGCCTTCGCGGGTTGGGGGCACAGTTGCCGCGAGGACGACTTGGCAGTCGCCGAGGCGGCAGGCATCCGGAGAGTGCTCCTCGGGCACCACGCACCGGGCGCCGACGACAAGGCGCTGCGAGCCGCCGAGGAACAGGTGAACCGGCTCTCGCGCGGCGCCATGCTCGCACGAGCCGGACAATGGCTGACGATCTGTGACTGAGGAATCAACATGCTTGAACATCTTCAATCGCTGACCTCGCACATTCAGAGCATCCTGTTGGCGACGGCGGCGGAGACTCCCAAGGAGATGCCTCTCAAGGAGGTGCTGCTCTACGTTCAGGACGCCCTGCTCGGGATCACGGTGTTGCTCCTTGCGTACATTCTGACGACGCCCGTTCGTCGGCGATATGCCCCGTCCGACGGTGTAGAAGGAAGGCGTCACACCGGCGCGCACTTCGTGGGCGTGCTTCTGAGCTATCTGGGGTTCGCGGCGCTCGTGCTGGTGCTGTCCGTCCCCGTGATCTACTGGCTCAATCGGGGCAAGCCGGGATGGTCGGATTTCCACCGGGCATGGTTGTCGTTCTGGGGTATCTATGCCATCGTGCGACTTGTGGAAGGGCTGTTCGTCGAGGGTTTCGCGCAGTTCGGGCGGGCATGCCCCCTCAGCCGGCTGACTCGGGGCATGTTGCGACTGGCGATCATGTTGGGCATCGCCTTCGTTCTGATCCGCTACCAGATGGGACGCCAAATCGGCGTGCTGCTGACCTCGACGGCGATCGTGACCGGCGTCATCGGCTTCGCCATGCAAGGGGTCCTGGGCAACCTGCTGGCGGGGATGTCCCTGCACGCGTGCCGGTCCATCGGGGCAGGCGACTGGATCGAGGTCGATGGCACCATCGGGCAGGTGACCCTGGTGAGCTGGCGTGAGACGCGTCTGCGCACCACCGGGGGCCACGTGGTGATCGTCCCCAACGGCAAGCTCGCCGATACGACCATCCGCAACTTCTCGTCGCCTACCACCCTGCGCCGGCACGTGGTGCCCGTGGCCGCCAGCTACGGGGATACGCCGGGCGACGTGATCGCCGCCCTGCTCGAGGCCGCCGACTGTGTGCCGATCGTCGAGAAGCATCCGGCGCCGGACGCCTACATCACCGGATTCAAGGATTTCTGCATCGAGTACGTGCTGCGGTTCTACTCGAAGCAATACGAGCGCCGCACGCCGATCGAGGGCGACGTGATGCGGATGATCTGGTACAAGTTCAACCGCCGGGGAATCGAGATCCCCTTCCCCATGAGCGGCCGCCTGCTTGGCAACTTCCTGGAGGCGGTGCATGCGCAGAAATTCGAAAAACCCCTGGCCTCGGAGCTCGAACGGATCGTGGACGATCTGGTCCGCAGCGACTTCGGCCGCAAGCTCATGGCCGATCCCAACGGCGTCTGTATGCTCAGTCGAGACGAGTTGAAAGCAGTAGCCAGAGATGTCAAGCGTACCCGCTTCACCTATGGCGAAACCCTCATGCGGCAGAATGAAGCGGGTGAATCATTCTATGTCCTGGTCCAGGGGAGCGTGAAGGGCAGTATCGCCAATTCCGACGCGGCCCGGCCCATCGAGTTCGAATTGCAGCCCGGCGCCCTCTTCGGCGAGATGAGCCTGTTGACCGGTTTGCCCCGAAGCGCGACTATGACGGCCGCCGCGAATTGTGAGTTGCTCGAATTCGACCGCAACGCTTTTTCCCATCTCCTGTCGCTACGGGAGGAGATTCCCCGGCTGCTCTCCGACCTGGCGGCGGCTCGTGCGGCACAGAACGCCGAGTCATTGGAGAAGCTGCGCGCCTCTGCGGTGGTCCCACCCGACCTGGCGCGCGACGGCATCCTGCATCGCCTCAAACGGATGCTGGGCGAGTGGCGAGGCCGCTGAAATCCCCAGCGTTCCGCAACGGCCGGCAATCCAACGGAAGGCGAGAACCCGCTCAAGGCGTCTCAACGATGATGACGTCGTGAATATCCACACGAGGCACGGTGAGGTGGATTTCACCATCGCGGTACTCGAAAGGCAGCGAAATGCCCGCGGGTTCCAGCATAACCCTCGTTGGCCTCACAGCCTGGCGGATCGTCACATCGAGCGGGCCCACGGGCGGAATGGAATCCAGGATCGGCTCGGTCCGGTGCGGCCCGGCGCTGTTCACGAGGTTCACCGCCAGCTTGCCGTCCAGGCGATTGACCACCACATCCACGTCCGACGAGCCTTTGACTTCCACCATCGGGTCGGGGAAGAGTTCATGTGCCAGATCATTCAGGAACTGCCTCGCCAAGACGGTCCGCGCGTCCACATAGCCTTGGCCGAAGGTGAAGTAGATGGCCGCGATCTTGCCCCGCCCGAATTCGCTGACGGAGGCGGCGGGCTGCGAAGGTGAATCGGCCTCATCGCTCATCTGAAGCCGGCCGAGCACGTTGCACTTCGGACCCAACTTCGGCGATTGCACCTGCCCATAGATCGAGACCAGTCCTCCGTTGTATGCGAGACGCCGGTCTTTCGCAGACTGTGACCCACCCTCCAGTGTGACATCGAGCTCGGTTTGAAACATGGCCGCCGTCCCGGGTCCAATGAGCAGCAGACTGCCGCCGCTCTTCACATACGCCGTCAGCTCGCCTTTGAACTGCGGATCAAGGTATTCCCACTCGGGCACGACGATGAGCGGATAGTCGGCCATGCGGCCCGTGAGAGAATGCTCGCCGACGAGATCCACTGATTGCTGGCCCTCCAGCAAGGCTTGCAGCACGCCGCTCATCCGGGCCAGGTCCCGCTGGAAGAGCCCGTTGTTCCTGCGATAGTGCGCGGCCGTGGAGTACAGCATCGCCACCTGGGGCACCTGCGTCGCCCGATGGCAGATCGCCTGCCGGGCGCGGCAGAACTTCGCCACCTCGGCCATCACGGGCACGGTCTCATCGCGGATGGAACCATCCCTCCGCTGGTTGAAATACGCCTGGAAGCCCCCACCCAGAGCCAGCACCACCGCGGCCTCCCGCTGTAATTGGACGGCGGTCTTCTGGTTCCGCCCATCTTTGCTCCGGGTGCGGGAGAAGCTCCACGCCATCAGGTCCCACGGCTTGCCCTGGTGGGCCAGGTACCGTCCCGACAAGCGGGCGGAGTTGACGCTGTCCTCCGGCGAGTAGTCCCCTGAGAGGAAATCCACCGGCGCACTGACCGGCTCCGGCATGTGGTCGGAAAAGGCCCAGTTGCTGCACAGTTGGAAATCGGGATTCGCCTTCTTTACTTCCGCGATGTAGTGACGCACGTATTGGCGGAACGCCTCGCGATGGAATTGGAGGAACTCGAACCAATGGGGATCGCTCGGTTTGCGTGGGATGGTCTCGATACCCGTCGCTTCTCGAAACGCCTTCAGCGCCGGCTCGCGGTAGTCCACTACCGAGGCCCAGCAATCGCCGTCCACCCAGACCCCGTCCACGCCATAATCACAGGCCAACTCGCACAACTGAGGGATCAGCAAGCTGTCCGCATAGGGGCCAAAACGCGAAGTGGCCGTGTCACTCGTCTTGCCGTCCGCGTTGACGACGCCCCAGTCCGGATGGCGGCGAATCGCCTCGGAGTCCCACACGCCGGAGTAGTGCATGTAGAGCGCAACGCCTCGCTCGGCCGTCACTTGTCGCCACAGCCGCAACGGGTCGCCGACGAAGCCCGGCGCACGATTGCCCACTTTCGTCGGATAACTTGAAAGCCCCGGATGCCCCTTGCAGTCGATCTGGATGTAGTCCGGGTGGACCTGGTCGATGACGTTCTCGATCATCGCGCGAGTCGTGTTCTTACCGATCTCCTTGCAGTCCGGCCCCGCGTGGAAATCGTAGTGGATTCCGAGGAAGCTCTCCGCCCGTGTCAGGCGTTCGGGGAAGATTGTGCTCGCACTTTCGGTCCCGCCGGGTTTCAATTCCCCATCGATCAGCAGCGCCCCGGCATACCACCGCAGTGGCGCATAACGGGCGGGGTCGTCGATCTTGTTCTTGTTGCGGCTGAGAATCTCGGCCTTGTCGAAGGCATTGCCGGTCAGGCGCACCGTCACGGCATGATCGCCGGCCTGAGTCTGCGACAACAGGGCCGTCGTGCCCAATCGGTGGTACGTGCAGTAGGCGTCGAACCGCCGCGCCGCCCTCGAGGGCCGATCGTCCACGAGCACCTCCAATTCGCCGCCGTCGGGACCGAGCAGGTCGTAGATCGCCGCCGCACGGCCATGAAAGGAGAAAGTCAGCGTCGCACCCGGTTTGTCCGTTCGCCATAAGACCGGCAATCGCTGCGAGAAACTCCTGGCAATCGAGTCTGTCTGAGGATCGAGCGTCTGCCACCCGTCGCCGAGCATCGCGGCGGTCAGTGGAATGAGCTTGGCCGACTCGTGGTTGTCCGGCGTGAACGACGCAGGGAGTGAACGGGGGCCGGGCACACCAAGGCCCTCCATCACGTCGAAGGAGCGGGCGATTGCCTCGGTATAGAGCCGGTGCCCGGTCTCGGCGAACGGGTGGCAACTGTCCGGTGCGAACGCCGGCCGTGCCGGAATCCCTTTGTCCGGATCGGCGGGGACCTCCGGCTTCGGAGCGGTGAAGACCCACTCGCCGGCATTGATCCGCCGAGCCGGCTCCTGGGCGAGGTGGATGGACGGAATCCCATAGTGATCCGCGATCAGCTCCATCGCCGAGGCCGAGCGAGGCAGCCGGCCGGCCGCCAGGTCCTTGAGCATTCCGTCGTGCATCGTATAGACGAAGCAGACTTCAGTGGCCGGATCGGTGCGACGGATCTGCCGAACGATGCCCTCCATGCAGCGGTAAATCTGCTCCGGCGGGGCGCCCCCATCATTGACCGCGAATTCGACGAACACCAGGTCGGGTCGATGCACCAGGACATCCTGCCTGAGCCGGTAGACGCCGAGGTCCGAGCCGGTGCCGCCGATGGCCGCGTTGACCTCCGCGAACTGGGCCTTCGGGTATCGTTGTTGCAGCCAGGCCGTCGTCTGGGGCCGCCAGCCGTTGGCGGCCGTGATGCTGCCGCCGAAGTAGGCCACGGTCATCTTCCCACCGGCCCTCGCCTTGGCGAAGAAGTTCGCCAGTCCGTTGCGGGCACGCAGCTCGACGGCCGGACGGGAAGGATGCTCGCGGTCCTTGGAATCGGGCAGGACAAGAGTCGCCTCTACCGCGGCCTGAATGGTCCGGACCTGGTCCATCTGCGCATCGGCGAGCGAGCCAATCGGTCCGGCCTGTGGGTCCCAGTTCGGTCCCACGTCGAGGGTAACGACCCCGCCTCTGGACACCGCCGTGCTGACCCATTTGGCCCACTGCTCCGCAGGATGCCGCGTGTCTCGCGCGGACCACTGAGAGCCGATGTAGGTCAGCGCGTGCCACTGGGACCCGTTCACCCATCGGGATGAAGGGAGCACATCGAAGGGCTCGTTCAATTCGCCCGCGGTATAGTCCTCCGCCTGAGTGTATCGGATGAGCTTGACGCCGGGGTTGAAGGTTACGATGGCGTTCGGATTGCCGTGCTTGACCGCTGCCTTATAAACCTGGGCGATCTGTTCGTTGAAGCGGATGTGCTCGTAGCCGCCGTCGAACCACCAGCCGGCCACCTTGTCCCCGTAGCGGTCGGACCATTCCTGAATCACCTCGGCCCACTTGCGGGCGAACTCGAGACTGACCGGCTGATCCCGTTTGCCCTCGGGCAATCCAAATGCCTTCTGGGCGCGAGCCTCTGCGTTGGGAGTTTGACAGGGCAGATAGAGCATCAGCCGAATGCCTTTGGGCCTCAGTGCTCGATGCAGGTCCAGCGGCAGATCGCGGGTCGAGCAGCGTTCGCCGGGCGCGTAACCGGTGTATCGATCATAGGCGGCATTCGGCGAGTTGAAGAAACCTGAATTCTGGCCCAGCGTAATGACCAGGTACTTGGCCCCGATGGACTCCACTTGCCGGGCCAGGCCGTCCACGTCAAACTCCTGGACCCGGGCCAGGCCCGCCGCGTCCCCAGGCAGCAAGTGCATGAATACACCGTACTTCGCGTCCCGCAACCAATCCGTGCTGCTGCCGCTCGGCGCAGCCTGTCCGCCCGGGGACAGCCACAACAAAATACACGCTGCGAATCTCAACGGACTCAGGTTCATCGGTAGTTTTCCCATAAAACCCTCATTTCTCAGGTATTGGACCGACGCCGGGACATCCACTGTAAGCGAGGGCCGGGAAACCGTCAAGAAATCGCTCGGGAAGGCCCACAGCAAAGATTGCCGGGCGGGGTGAAAGATCGATGGGCGGATGCCTATGCGGGTTCCATGCGGGTTTGAAAAAGACAGGCGGCCCCAGCAGATTCGCCGGGGCCGCCTTTACATGGCTACCCAAATTGCCGGACCTGATCCCGATTTCCCGACCCTGGATGCCGGAGCATCGTAGGCCGCAGAACTCGGCATACGGTCCTCGTCGCTACTGGCGACAGTTACTTGATCACGATGTCGTCGTACCAGACCGATGATGCGCTGGCGCTGTACAGGTCGATCGCCTGGAGCGTCCCATGGGCATCGTTATCCCATTGATGAGAACCCGTCTCCGAGCCATAGGACCAATCACAGGTGTTGGCGTCGAGGTCGATGACGAACTTGAGCTCGACCCACTCATCGTAGATGATCGTGGCTGTCGCGTTGCCGCCTTCTGCCTCGGCAGTCATCACGCCGGTGCCCAGGTTGAACTTCATCTGGACCGACCAGTCATTCGTCTCCCCAGGGTCATCATACTGGTTCAGCAGGATGAAGAACGTCTCACCCGTGGAGCCGGAAGGAATGTACTGCATGGCGGAGAGTTCCACGACGCCGCCCGCAAAATCAAACTCGTGGACCAGGTCGGCGCTGCTGATGATCTCGACCGAGTTGGTTCCGCTGAAGGCATACGCGTCCGATGCCGGTGCGCCGGCGCCGGCATCACCGCCCCAGCCCTTCCATCCACCCTGGCCATGCAGGGCGCTGCCGGCCTCGTAGGACTCGAAGTCCTCCGCGAAGAGCACAGGCACAGGCACAACGACGCCCAGGAATTCCACCTCGGCGATCTGCATGCTGTTGGCGGTCGCGGGGTTTCGGATGGCGGTGAACAGGATTTGATAGAACTTGTACGCGGTCTTGTTCTCGAACAGGATGGGCGTCGCGTTCATGGTGAATCGCGGCCACTCGGCGGCCTGGGCGAAATCGACAATGTCGCCGCTGGCGATCAGCTCGTACGGTCCATCGATGCTCTCGTTCGAGCCATAGAGCTCGAATGCAGTCGGATCGCGCTCGGCGGCGTCATTGGCCGTGGTGAACGTTAGGCCCGTAACAACGGACTTGCCGGCCGACGGCGCCACCTGGAAACCGGAGGCACTCTCGCCGGGATCGAAATTCCCGCCGAAATTCAGGTATTTCGTCGTGCTCAGGTTGTCAATCACCATGGGCGGCAGCTCGCCACAGGGCGTGTAATTCGTGGCAGGATTGCCACCGCACGGAAGACCGGTCGGGATGCCCTGGACCGTATCGCCCGGCGCCGTGACATCTGCCCGCGCGGGGCCGCCGATCTCTGCGATCTCCTCGGCCGTCAGGACGCGGTTGTAGACGCGGCAATCATCGACCAGGCCGGGGAACGAGCTTTCCTGTGTCCGGCGTTTGCCGATGTGGACGCGGTCGCCACGGATCGCCAGATCCTGCACGTTGGACTTGGCGGGATCGGTGTCCATCGCGACACCGTCGCCATAGTACTGGATCGTGGTGCCATCATACGTGACGGCATAGTGGTGCCATTCGAGGGCTTCCTGGTCCGTGAAGATCGTCTCTTCCCAGCCCCAGCAATGGGCGCCGACGCCGCCGGGCCCGCCCAGGCTGCCGATGTTCAGGTGGCTGCCGTTGCCGCCCTCGCCTGCTTCAGTCCCGGTGAACCCGAAGACCAGCGTCCAGTCGGGGATGCTGGTGTGGTCGGCCTTGGCCCAGCAGGCGATCGTGGTCGGATCGTTGCCGCTGATGCCGACGGCGCCGACGCTCACGTACTTGCCGTTGCCGCCGGGCAGCTTCAGGACCGAGCCCATGTAGGGCGTCGTCACGAAGGCCAGGCCGTCGCCGACGAGCAGGCCGTGGCGGCCGTTGCCCGTCATATCCAGGGCCATCATGCTGTTTGCAGGCTCGGTGTCAAACGTCCACCAGCCCACCAGATTCGGCTCTCCGGCCGGTTCGACCAGATCTACCGTCGTGAAACTCCAGACCTCGCCTTCGACCAGGCCGACGGCGCCGTCCAACTCGTCCACGCGCCAGAAATACGTCGTGGCCAGATCGAGCGCGGTCAGTGGATACTGGGTCTCTGCAACCGTCCCCACCAGGAAGTTGGGATCACCGGCCGCCACAGCGTCCTGATCCGTGCCGAAATACACATCGTGAGTCATCGCGCCCTGGCCGGCCTTCCAACTGAGCGCAAGATCCAGCGGCGCATTGACAACGCCATCAGCCGGGTACGGCGNNTCCATCCCGTCGACCCGCCAGTAGTACGTGGCGCCCGGCTCCATGGTGTCGGCATGGTAGTACATGTTGGCCCACATGCCTTTGTTGTCCGCGGCGGTCAGCTCCGGCGTGGTCCCGAAGTACACGAGATAGCTGGAGGCCGTGTCGCCGACGATCCACTCGAACAGCGGGCTCGTCACATCGACTGCGCCATCGGCCGGCGAGGGGGCCCGTGCCTGCAAACGCACAAAGGCGGTGCAGTACTGGCCTGCAATGGCCACCGTCGCGTCGCCGATGCCGGGACCGGCCCAGCCGACGTCCAGGCTGTCACCGCCGCCGCCCTCTTTCATCAGGGCCTCGATGTAGTACATCTGGCCGGCCACGAGGGATACGGGGGCCGATTTCTGCTCGGCATACTTGCCCCACTCCGCGACGCCCGTCCAGCCGGGGACCTGCGCGATCATCTTCGCCTTGGCGGCGGTGTCGTCGGTGCTCAGCCAGAGTTGGCAGTAGTCATCGCCGGCGACCCAGAAGGTGTAGTCGCCCGTCTCGGGCGGGGTCAGATACGCACGGGCCCGGCAGCCGTAGTTGTCGGCGCGGCCCGCGGTGCTCTGGAAAACATCTTTGATCTCCGAAACGGTGGGTTTGTCGGGGTAGTTGGGATGGCTCGTCAGGTCGCTGACGACCGTGCCACTACCAATGTTGTCGAAATACTCAAACAGTACTCCGCTTTGCTGCGCGCCGGCCCCGCCCGCGATAGCGAGCGTCAGGCATACGGCAGCCACACATACACACTTTCGAAACATAACGTCCTCCATACAAAAAAATCACCACTTCAAACTGATGCTGGGCCCCCAACCGCGACGAATCGCGTCTGGGACCCCTCTCACACGCCAAGGCGTCTGCCTCACAGGCGTGCGTCGAGCCCCCAAACGCAACAAGTCGCGCCTGGGACCCCCGATACGGTTCCCTGCGACAACGGGTCTCACCTACCTTGAGTTTTCTCGTGGAATTCGCGCGTGTGCGCCATAGCGCGGTAGAATCCGGACTTGACTGATCACCTCCTTCCTGCCAGCGATTGGCCGTCGTGAACGCCGGGGGGGGGATGATTCTGAAGCGCAGGGGGATCGCGCGTTGCACAGATCGCCCCGAATTTCATACTCACCCCGATCTCCGATCCTGCATTCACCGCCTCATGTAAAGCCGGTACCCGGCTTGTCCCGAAGCCCGCAGGCTCCGTATCCGTGTGGATAGGAAAGGGCCGTATCCAAACCACACAAATGCAGTATATCACAGTCGTCCGGTCCATGCAAATTCTTTTTTGTGCATCCCGTAAGGATATCTTGCCCTGCGAATTCTCGCCATTTGCCGCTCCTGCTTGCCGAGCCGAAACCGTTCTGGTAGGATCACAGCCCATACGCGAACCGAAATCCGAGATCCTCCATAATTGAAAGGTCGGGAATCATGTGCAGAGGCATTCGTCCGTGGATTCTCATCGTGCTCGCCCTCATCGGCGGTGCAGGCGCCGGTGTGCAAGGTGAGCTTGTGCGGCTGGGAGACCTGGATATCACGAAAATGTCGAGCGGGTGGGGCCGGCCGCTCGCGGATCAGAGCGTCACGGGCAAGACCATCTCCATCGCCGGGCGGGCGTTTGAGGACGGCGTGGGGACGCACACCGAGTCGATGCTGTATGTGGACCTGGACGGCAAAACGGAGCGGTTCCGGGCCAGCGTCGGGGTGGACGATGCGACGAACGGACGAGGGACCATCGTGTTCCGCGTGTATGGCGACGGCAAGAGCCTGTTCAACAGCGGCGTCATGAGAGGCGGGCAGGAGGCGAAGGCCGTGGATATCCCCCTGGCGGGCGTGCGGAAATTGCTGCTGCTGGCCGGCTCGGCGGGCGATGGGATCGACTTCGACCATGCAAACTGGGCCCAGGCCGAGATCGTCTTCGCGGGCGAGAAGCCGCTGGCGGTGGATACCCCGAAACCGCCGGCGGAGGAGAGGGTGATCCTGACGCCGAAACCCGGGCCGCAGCCGCGAATCAATGGGCCCAGGGTGTACGGCGCCCGGCCCCGACGGCCCTTCCTTTACCGGATTCCCTGCTCAGGAACACGCCCGATCCGGTTCACCGCCGGCAACCTGCCCCAGGGTCTGCGGCTCGATGCGAGCACGGGCATCATCACAGGCCGTGTTCCGGACAGGCCCGGCGAATACGCCGTTGCTTTGAAGGCCGCAAATGGGCATGGGAAAGACGAGCGACTATTCAAGATCGTGGTGGGCGACACGCTGGCCTTAACCCCGCCGATGGGCTGGAATAGTTGGTACATTCACTATCACCGGGTCACCGAAGAGCACATGCGAAAGGCCGCCGACGTGATGATCGCCTCCGGCATGGCCGACTACGGATACCAATACGTCAACATCGACGACTGCTGGATGAAGAGGCGAGGCGACGAGCCCTACCGCGACGAGCACGGAGCCATCCTGCCGAATTCCAAGTTCCCCGACATCAAGGGCATGGTGGATTACATTCACAGCAAGGGCCTCAAGGCCGGGCTGTACACGTCGCCCGGGCCGTGGACCTGCGCAGGCTACGTCGGCACCCACGAGCACGAGCGGATCGACGCGGAGAAGTTCGCGGAATGGGGTTTCGACTTCCTCAAGTACGACTGGTGCTCGTACACCGACGTTGCCGGCGGCAACACCCTCGAACACATGAAGCGGCCATACCGGAAGATGGGCGACATCCTCAAGACGCTGAACCGCGACATCGTCCACAACCTGTGCCAGTACGGCATGGCGGCTGTCTGGACGTGGGGCGCCGAGACCGGCCACTGCTGGCGGACCACGGGCGATCTGGGCCTGGCTCAGGACAGCCTGCTGCCGGGTTTTTACCACATCGGTCTGAGCAACGCCGCACACCATGAGCATGCAGGACCGGGGGGCTGGAACGACCCGGACTACATCCTGATCGGTTACGTCGGCAACGCCCGCAGCCAGGACGACCCGCCCATCCCGACGAAGCTGACGCCGAATGAGCAGTACAGCTACATGTCCATGTGGTGCCTGATGGCCGCCCCGCTGTTCTTCTCGGGCGATATGGCGATCCTCGACGATTTCACGCTGGGCGTGCTGTGCAGCGCCGAGGTGATCGAGGTCGATCAGGACCCGCTGGGCAAGCAGGCCAAGCCGCTCGTCCAGGACGATCTGACGCTGATCCTGGCCAAACCCCTGGAGGACGGCTCACTGGCAGTCGGCCTGTTCAACCTGGCGGAATGGCCTCGCGAGGTGGCGGTTGACTGGTCGTTGCTCGGAATCCAGGGCAAGCGGCACATCCGCGACCTCTGGCGGCAGAAAGACCTCGGCACATTCGAGGGGCGCTTCGCCACAACCATCCCGCGGCACGGCGTGGCCCTCATTCGACTTCGATCCGAACAGTAGCAGCAGCCCCGGCGTCCCTCTCCCTTGGTCTATCCGAGAAAGCAGCCGTCATTGCTCCGGCGTCGGCGATGGTTCGGCATTGGCCGCACCGGGCGTAGGCTCCTTGAGAGCCACGAAGACGTAGGACCCCGCGCTCCCCTGCCAGCGGCCCAGAGACACGCCTGCCTCGGAGGGCCCGAACTCTTGCTGTTCGCTGTAGCCGGTGAGGACCCCTGCCTCGCCTGAGTGCAAATACACTGTTTCACCCTCTTTGCTCAGGCCGAAGGGCTCCCGGCATCCGGGATCGTACTCGTTGTCGAAGTGCAGGCTCTCGTAGAACACCAGATAGCCGCCGGCAGGAATGACTGTGCCCGGCGCGATGCGGTACTTCGTCAGGTCGTTGCCGTCGTCGCTTAAGTACCAGCCGCCGATATCGATGTCCTGGGCGGTCGCATTGTACAATTCGATCCAGTCGGGACCGCCCCCGGCGGAGTTCGCCAGCAGCTCATTGATGACAACAGAGCCAAGCTCGGGAACCAGGCCGCCGTCGTCGGCGCCGGGCGAGCCACCCGAATACGCACTGGGCCGCCAGGCGCTCTTGTCGTTGAGATCGGCGGTCTGGGGGTTTGTGACCGTGAGTGAGAAACCCAGCCCATCGGTCAAATCGAACCATTCGTCGCTGTACTCGAAGCTCTGGATGGTGTTGTCCATCGCGTCGAGCAGCTCGATTCGCTCGCCGGCGTTGCTCAGGCTGCCGACGTATTGGCCGACCACAGGGAGATCACTTCCATACCGGGCCTCAAACGCGACGATGTCCTTGACGAGGAGGCAATAGCCGCCGGCAGGCAGCAGCACGCTCGGGAACGTGAAATCGATTCCCTTTGTGAATCGCGCCAGGTTCAGATTGATCGTCTGCGAACCGACATTCGTCAACTCGATGTACTCGGTGTTGGGGTCGATGGGATCGCCGGTGTCGGCGGGATGGTACATGATCTCGCTGACCCGCAGGCTCTCGGCCACGGGCCCCACCGCAAAGACGGCCTCATTCAGCGCACTCCACCTGCCATCGAAAGCTCGCGCCTTGACGACCGTGCTTTGCGTCAGCGAGACGGGGGCCATATAGGGAATTGCGGTCGGCGAAACCGCCCCCTGGCTGATCTCGCCCGCCACCAGCTCGACCGAGAACAGGAAGTCCGAGCTGTCGATCGGCGTGTTCATCGCGTGGATCGCCAGCAGATTGGCGCCATCCCAGAGCAGGCCCGCGTAGTCGGAGATATCGACGATGGCCTGCTGCACGGCGGCCTCGTCGGAGTTTCCCGCACTGGCGACGGAGTTCCAGAGCGGGTCGCCGGCAAAATTGCGGCGGGCGACTTCCGAGCCGTTGAGATAGGCGACGAATCCGTCGTCGTATCGAACCTTGAGCTGCACGTTCGAGAACTCCGCGTCACCCGCCACGAATGGGATGCGGATGTAGCAGCTTCCGTTGACGTTGTACATCTCGGTTCGAACGTCGATTTTGAAGTACGGCGCATAGCCGGTGGAGGTCTCGTAGCCGACGCCGCCGGTCCCGAGCCGCCAGGAGGAATCATCGAAGGAATTGGTGTACCAGACGTTGCCCTCGCCGACCTGGAGGCCGCCGTGGGACACGTCGCCGACCAGGCGGAAACTCGCCGAGGAGAAGGTGGTGAAGCTGCCGCGCGCCGCGAACAGCTCCAGTTCCGAGCCGCCGCCCCGCTCGTAGAAGACCAGCCGCAGATCGTGTGCGCCGGACTCCGTGATGTTGAAAACGGTCACCGTGCTGGCGGGGCTGCGCGGGTCGGGATAGGCGCTGGTGTACGTCTTGCCCCGCTTGGTCAACGTCATGGAGTACCCGTCGTCGCTGCTGACGCCGAACGTCCAGTTGCCGGTCTGCGGGATGATGACCTTGCCGGTGACAAGGATCACGAAATCCTCGACGTCCACGTTGATCGTCGTGCCCGGGAACGGACGGTCCGCGCCGAATTCGCCGAGATCCCCGGTGTTGAAGTAGTTGATTGTCTGGGCCTGCTCCTTGGCCGTGGTGGTGCGTCTCGTGGGATTGGCGATCACGGCCTCAGCCGCCGCGATGCTGTCCACCGTCCCATTCGCCTTGTAGAAGGTGACCTCGAAGCCGGCAGGCAGGTTGCTCAGCAGGTTCCCGCCGTTGGCGACGCTTGGGACCAGGACGCGCTTCGATGCGTCCTCTCGGAGCAGCGTCACGATCTTGTTGTCCGCCGATACGCCCGCGGGCAAACGGGGGTCGGAGCCGTCGGTGGTGTAGTAGACACTCGCCCCGCCGGCGGCGGTCATGGTCAGGAGGCTGTTTGAGGGGACCACGCCCCCGTGCCGGGCCACGCCATTGACCTGGAAGGCCGGTGCGGTGATTGCGGGGTAGAGCCCTGCGTTCTTCAACTGTCCCAGTACGATCGCGGGCCGCTGCGGCATGTAGGTGTTCAGAATGTAATCCCGCATCGCGCGCCAATCGGCGAGGGTGTATGGCGTGGCGCTGGATTGATCTCCCCAGCGCGCCGACTCGGCGATGATCGCCAACTCCACCTGGTCGGCCAGCTTTTTGTAGCGGGCGTAAGAAGGCTCCACCGTACCCGGCCCGCCGTTGAAGAGGTGTTTCTGCACATGGTCGGCAAAGAGCAGGCAGAACTCCGGGTTCTGCCGCAGGGCGGCATAGGGTATCGCGGCGCCATCGCTCACGCCGGTCACGTTGCTGTTCAGGTTGGCCCAGATGACAATCGCTCCCTCGGAGTCCCAGTTAAAGAACTTGAAGCCGGTAGAGTTCGGGGGTCGGCGGCAGGCGGCGTAATAATTGTGTCCAGGCCAGTCGCCGGTGCCGCCCCAGAAGTTGGAGAGCATGTAGTCGATGTAATTGTCCACGTCGAGCAGATCGTCGTAGGCGGGATTGCGCGTTCCGTCCGGGTAGTTGCCCTGGATCCGCTGGTAGGAGGCGACATCGGACAGTCCCGCCCTGGCCCGGCTGAGCATCGCGCTCCAGGTGGTGAGGTTGCTGTCGCCCCTGGGTTCGCCGCGATTGATGGCGTCCCATTCCTCCTCGTCGCCGCCGAAATAGGCGGCGCAGAACGACTCGACCGGCCGCTCCGTCACATTATACAGACCCCAGTACAGCCCGTTGAGGTACAGGTGTACGAACGTCCCATGGACCGCCGGCCGGCCAAACGCCAGTTGCGTGCGGCGCATGAACTCATCAACGATGTACTGCGTGCTGCCCCGGCCCCAGTCGTTCCAGGCGTCGTTGGCCCCGCCCCGCAAGATGATCATGTCGAAACTGGTGGTCGCATCCGGCTCCTCGAACAAGGGGAAGTTCAGCTTCGTCGGACCATAGTCCCGCTTGAACAGCAGGCGGAACGTCTTCTTGCGGGTCAGATTGTACCCGCGGAACGCGCCGCCGTAGATTCGCAAGCCGGCACCGACCTGGAAGCCCGTCGTCCCATCCGGATGGATCCACTCGACGGACACCGGGCGCTCCCACTCAACTCCCTCGCCCCATGGGTTCGCGTGGATTCCCTGTGTCCCGAACAGGTTGTCCACCGTCGTCACGATGGACATCGTCGGCAGGGATAGCAGAGCGGCCCTCATCTGGCCACGGTACAGGGCGTTGTTCACCACGTCCGGGTCCATCTCGTAGTCCGCTTGCGTGCTGCCCCAGGCGGTCGGGAAGCCTGTTGGCTTGGCCGGCTGGCTCGCAACCTGGTCGATCTGGAGGTACGTGTGCGTATCGACCCCGCTGGACATCCAGCCGGACTTGAAGGCCGCCGCACGAACGCACGTGGTTCGGTAGACCGGGATCGGCTCGCTGTAGATCTGCCCGCTGGCTTCCGTTGGCGGGTGGCCGTCGGTCGTATAGCGAATCATGGCGCCGGGAGTGTCGCACGACAGAGTGAGCGCGAACGGCGCGGTATAAAACCCCCGCTCGGGGCTGAATCGTGGGCGCGCGACCACGTCCACGGCGCCCGAGATGTTCGCTCGACCCGGCGTCGCCGTGGCGAAATACTGCGGGATCCTGACCCGGCCGGAGGCGGTGAGCTCCGGCGCAAGGAAAAACGTTTCGTCGCTCTTGTCGTCATTGAGCCCCTGGATCGCGAGGACATTTCGTCCTTCCCGCAAAAGCCCCATGCGACCGGAGACGTCGAAAACGACCGATTGACCCGTCAACGTATCGACGCGGTCGCCGGCGGCGGCGGAATTCCACTGCGGCGCCCCCGCGGCGTTGTCCCTCGCAACCTCGGCCCCATTGAGCCAGGCGACGAAGCCGTCCTCGTACCGCATCCCCAGCAACAGAGAATCGAAGAAATCCGTCTCCTCGGCCTCGAACACGACCCGCGTCCAGAGCGAGGCGTTCTTACCCAACATCTCGTCCGTGAGGCGGGTATTGGCCTGACTCGCGAAACTTACCTCGCCGAGCACGGCGGCGCACGAGGTCCCCTGCGCATGGGACGTCACGCACAGACCGATGTGCGCCGCCTGGGACATGGCGATCGTCTCGGCCCCCTGTTGCGTCCAGGTGACGCCATCGACCGAGTGATAGCCGGTAAACACATTGCCGCGTCTGGTAATCCGGACCCAATACGGCGCCGCCAGGCTGTTGCCCTGCGACGAGAGGGAGGTTGCGTTCGTGGCGGTCCGCCGCTGGAAGGCGACCCCGTTGCTCGGTGTCATGACCTCCATGGCGTGTTTCGAGCCCGGCGTGAGGGTCTCGCGAATCATGACTCCCGCCTTGGCCCATCCGTTCGTATTGACTAACCCGAGGACACGGGCCGTCAGCTCGCCATCTCCCTGAAGAGGCGTAAAGAGATAGTAGAAGGAGTCGGCGGTCCCTCCGATATCGGCGCCGTCGCCGTAAACCATGAACACGCCCGCCCCCTGGGGCGAATATCCGCCGGGAATCGACGGATTCCCGATGTCCCGACCGATCAATTGCGATGCCGGCGACAAACTGAGGCTCCCCTGCCCCGTGGGCCAGCTTTCGTCGTCGAAATCCAACGCGGTCCAGGCAAGTCCGCCGTCAGCCTGCGTCGGCACGTGGTAGGACACCGTGGAGCCGGAGTTGACGAAATGAACCGCGTGCTGTGCGAGGCCGTAGGAGATGTTCGTCAGTTGAAGCGGATAACCCAGGCCATAGTCGTGGGCCACGGTCCGGCCGTCGGGCATCACCAGGGCCAGGTATCCCCCGTCCACGCTGAGCCGGAAATTCGTGTGCAATTGCCCGCTCGTGCGGTCCTTGCCCGAGGCGAAGACGAGCAGGTACCCGTTCGGGGCGATCAGGGTCCCGGGCGGAAGCCGCCAGCGCGTCAGATCGTCGGAATCATCGGTCAGATACCAGCCGCCCAGGTCGAAGGTTCGTTGGGTTGGATTATACAACTCGATCCAGTCGGAGGAATCGCCGTCGGCATCGAGGATCTCGCCATCGGTCAGCGGCGCCGTACTACCGTTGCCGGCCATGAACTCGTTGATGACCGGCCCCGTCAGGTCGGCCCGCCAATTGGCCGCCAGCCACGCGAAATCAGCCAGATTCACGCGCCCGGCCCCATCCACGTCCGCTTCGCAACCGGACTGTGCACAATCCTCATTGAGCCAGTTCGCCGACAGGATTCGCAGGTCGTAGAAATCCACCTTCTGGTCCCCGTTGATGTCGCCAACGGGGCGAACCGCCGCGCCCAGCGAGAAGGTGCAAAAAAGGCCCAGTAGAATCGACAGCGGTTTTGGGATCATGAAACAGGCTCCTCCGACGGCACAGCACCCCCTTCCCCACGCGTGGGCGGCGGTGTGGTCTGGACTGGCAACTGTGTGACACACGTTTAATACTATCGGTTCAATGATGACGAAAATCCCGAGATTTCTCTCTCGGCATTATATCACACAGCGTCCTCGGGGCAAAACGTTATCGGTCCGGGGCGCTGTCATGGGGCAGATGCCCCTTCCTCCGGACTTGCAGCACGTCAGACCTTGCAGTACCATTCGATACTTCTGAGGTTCGAGGTATCAAAGTGATGCAGGATAGACATACGACGGACGCACAGGAGTTCTGGGGTCCAAGCGGGCCCATCGCGGCGGCGATGCCGGGCTTCGAGGCCCGTCCGCAACAGATTCGGATGGCGCACGCGATTCAGCGAGCGTTCGCCGAGGGCCAGCACCTGGCCGTCGAGGCCGGCACCGGCGTCGGCAAGAGCTTCGCCTACCTGGTCCCGGTCATTCAGCATGTATGGGAGACCGGCCACAAGGCCGTCGTCAGCACATTCACGATCACCCTCCAGGAACAGCTCGGCAACAAGGATATCCCGTTCCTGAAGGGGTGTCTCCCCCGGTCGTTCGAGGCGGTCCTCGCGAAAGGTCGCGGCAACTACCTGTGCAAACGAAGGCTCGATTTTGCCTGGCGGATGCAGCAGTCGCTCTTCGGACCCGCCTCGCACGAGCTCGACGCCATCCGCCGGTGGGCCCAGACCACCGAGGATGGCTCACTCAGCGATCTGTCGTTTCTCCCGAGCCGCACGACATGGGACAAGGTCCGCAGCGAGCACGGCAATTGCCGCGGGCGAAAGTGCCCCCACTATCGCGGCTGCTTCTACGCCCATGCAAGGAAGACGTGGGACCAGGCCGATCTCATCGTCGCCAACCATGCCCTGCTCCTCAGCGATCTGACGCTCAAGGAGCAAGGGGTCGGATTGCTGCCCGACTACAAGATCGTCGTCCTCGACGAGGCGCACAATCTCGAGCGCGTGGCCGAGGAGCACTTCGGCATCGACATCACGAACCACCGGGCGAAGTACCTCCTCGACGAGCTCTACAACCCCCGCACACACAGGGGCCTGCTCGCCCACAGCGATGGAGACGAGATCATCAAGCTGGTCAGCGAGACCGGCGGCGCCGCCGGCGATTTCTTCGGGAAAGTCCAGGCCTGGTATGAGACCGAGAAGGACAAGACCGCCGGCCGATGCCCCGCCCGCTTCGTCAACGATACGCTGTCGGCGAGTCTCAAGGAGCTCCGCAAGGCTCTGGGCAGACTGGGCAAAGAGACGGACGATTCGGACAAGCAAGCCGAGTTCAGCCGCTGTGCAAACCACTGCGACGCCTTGATCCAGGACCTGGACAATTTCCTGGCGCAGGAGCAGCCGGATCGCATCTACTGGGTCGAGGCCGAAGGCAAGACGGGCCGGACGATCCGCCTGAGGGCCGCTCCGCTAAACGTGGGGCCGGATGTCCAGCGATGTCTGTTCAGCAAGTACAATTCGGTCATCCTCACGAGCGCCACCCTGAGCACGGGCGCCCACGGCGGTTTCGAGTTCTTCGCCGGCCGCATCGGCCTGACCGATTTCCACGGCCTGCGGCTCGATTCCCCGTTCGACTACCAGAGACAGGTCGCGCTCTTCATTGAGAAGGACATGCCGAACCCGAACGATCCCGGGTTCCTCGGCGCCGCCGCGGAGGCCATCAAGAAGTATGTCCGGAAAACCGCCGGGCGGGCCTTCGTCCTGTTCACCAGTTACCAGATGCTCGAAAACATGGCCGGACAGCTCGACGACTGGCTGACCGACAACAACTTTGGCCTGCTCCGACAGGGCGCCGAAATGGATCGCAGCGCCATGATCGCCCATTTCAAGAGCAGCGACAACTGCGTCCTCTTCGGCACGGACAGCTTCTGGCAAGGCGTCGATGTCCCGGGCGCGGCGCTCTCGAACGTAATCATCGTCCGCTTGCCGTTTGCGGTGCCCGATCAGCCGCTGTTGGCAGGCCGGCTCGAACAGATCCGCGAGCAAGGCGGCAACCCGTTCAACGACTACCAGCTTCCCTCGGCGATCATCAAGTTCAAGCAGGGCTTCGGCCGGTTGATCCGCAGCAAGACGGACAGCGGCATCGTGGTCGTCCTCGACAGCCGGATCGTGAACAAGCGTTACGGCGGCCAGTTCCTCGCCGCCATTCCCAAATGCAGAATCGAGGTCATCGATGGTCAATCCGCCAATAATGCCCCATGACATGCGTCAATCAATGCGGTGGATAAATCTGTCCATAGCATCTTGCCTCTTGGGTGTACTCGCCACAAGTGTTCAGGCCGAGGTGTCCGCCAACAGCCTGATCGCATCGCCGGAGCCGGGTTGGCCGCAGTGGCGGGGTCCCCGGCGCGATGGAGTCTCGGACGAGAGAGGTCTGCTGCAGGGCTGGCCACAAGGCGGACCCAAGCTGCTCTGGAGGCTGGATGGCCTGGGCGCCGGCTGGTCTTCGCCGATCATCGTCGGCGAACGAATCTACATCACGGGCGACGTGGGCGATGATCTGGTCGTGTATGCCCTTGATACAGCCGGTGTCATCCAGTGGCGGGTGAAGAATGGGCTCGCCTGGAAGACCCCCTATCCCGGGGCGAGGGCCTGCTGTGCCTATTCCGCGGGCTGGGTGTACAACCTGAACGCCCACGGCAGGCTGGCATGCCTCGACGCCGCCTCGGGCCAGGAGCAGTGGGCGGTCGACATCCTCGAAAGGTTCAAGGCCAGAAACATCACCTGGGCCCTCAGCGAGTGCCTGCTCGTCGATGGTCCGCGGGTCATCGTCACGCCGGGCGGGACCGAGGCCCTGATGGCCGGCCTGGACAAATGCACGGGCGAAATCCTGTGGAGGACCGAGCCGCTGAAAGGCGACCGCACGTCGCATTCCTCGCCCATCCTGTTCCGATACGCCGGTCGTCGGATCATCGCCAATTGCTCGTCGGCACATGGTTTCGGCGTCGATGCCGACACCGGCAGGCTGCTCTGGACGATCCCACTGAAGAACCCGCACGGCGTCAACGTCTCCACGCCGATCTACGGCTCCGGATGTGTCTTTTTTACGACCCCCTACGCGGAGCACGGGCGGCTTTACCGGCTTCTCTCGGATGGGCAAGGCATGAGCGCCGAGCATGTCTGGACATCACCAATCGACGCCGTGACCGGCTGCGGCGTGTTCATCGGCGACACTCTCTTCGTCTCGGGCTATCGCGATGTGAAATGGTGGATGGGCATCGACTGGCAAACGGGCAAGACCAGATGCGAGATGAAGGGTCTGACCACGGGCGCCGCCATCTACGCCGATCAGCGGCTCTACGTGCTCGACGAACGGGGCACGACCGCCCTGCTCAAGCCCGGCCCCGATAGCCTCGAAGTCGTCAGCCAATTCCAACTGACGACAGAACAGGTCCGCGACGCCTGGACGCACCCTGTTTTGCTCGATGGCTGCCTGTATCTGCGCTACCACGATACGCTCTGGTGCTACGATGTGAGACAGCAGCCATAATAGTGGCAGAGGGATGAGCGGATCTGGATATTCCCTGCCGTGCCGGTATAACGGTCAAAATGCCGTGATCTGTCCGTGCAAGTCCGTCGTATAGTGAGAAGACGGTACGAAAGGCTGGTTGACTCCGATGTGTGCGAATAGAATACAGTACGAGCCCATTATCGTAGCATTGGCGTGCTTCGCGTTGCTGATGCCTACCACGGCCTCGGCCGGTGTCCACGTCGGCATAGGATTCGGAACGGTCGTTGGCCCCCGCCATCATCACCCCGTTCACGGATGGTACGGCGGCTGGCACGCGTGGCCACACTCTTACTGGTATGACCCGTGGTGGGAGCCATATCCCGTTGTGGTGGCCCCGTCGGTGGTCGTGCGGGAACGACGCGTCGTCATCGAAGAGCACAGACCGGCCCCGCCGCTGCCGAAGGTCGAGAGGGCTGCGCCGCTATCCGAGAAGCAGCAGCAGAAGCGAAGCAAACTGCTCAAGATGCTCAAGATCGGCGACGTCGGCAATCGAGCCCAGGCCGTACGAGACCTGGAGCCATTCGCCCGCGACCAGAACGTCCGGACTACGCTGGAGCAGGTCCTGTCCAAAGACCGAGATCCACAGGTTCGCAAGGCGGCAGCAGAACTATTCAGCCGCCTGAAAGATCCCGAGACTGTGCCCGCTTTGAAGCAGGCCTACACCGAGGATGAGGACCGCGACGTTCAGCAAGCCGCCTACAAGGCCCTCGTCCTGATAGAAGGCTACAGCGGCATGTAGATGCGTCGGCCGCGGACCCGGCGAGATCCATCGCCCCTATCTGCCTTCGGGTTAATCGCGAAATCGGAATATCGAATTTCGTGCTTCGAGCTATTCCACCACCCAGACATTGCGGAACTGGATCGGGTGGCCGTGGTCCTGAAGCTGGAGCGGCCCCTTGGTGCGGTGGTTGTTCAGGGGGATCTCGATGTTGTCGTGAATTTTCACGCCGTTGTGGAGGACCGTGATCCGGGGCAGTTCCTTCGCCTTGCCGGACTCGTCCAGCCTCGGCGCCCGGAATGTGATGTCGTACGTCTGCCAGGTCTCCGGCGGCAGGCACGCGTTGACCGTGGCGCGAGCGATGTTGTAGAGCCCGCCGCAATCGCCTGAGGTGTGTGTCAATCCAAACGAGTCCAGCACCTGGACCTCGTAGTGATCCGAGAGGTAGACGCCGCTGTTGGCGCGGCCCTGTCCACGATTGAGCGGCTCCAGGGGCAGCTTGAACTCGATGTGAAGATGCTTGATGTCGCCGAACTGCTGCTTGGTCCGGTTGGCCCCCTTGCCCGGCGCACATTGCATGGCGCCGTTCTCCAGGGCCTTCCACTCCCGATTGGTCCAGCCGCTCATGTCCGGCGCCTTACCGGGCTCGAACGCCAGCACGACCACCGCCCCTTCCGGCGGCTTCACGCCCGCCCGGGGCGACTGGCTCTCGATCCTCTTGAGCTCCCAGTACTGCCCATATCCACTCTGGGCTCTGAGATTGCCGTCCTTGATCTGACCACCCCAGCCGTAGCCACCTGAGCGGCCGGTGATCTGGACTTCGGGTCCCTGAGCGGCCCCATAGATCTCGACATAGGCCCCTTCCGTCACCGGCGTCTCCGAACCCGTGTACAGCACGATCCGATACAGGTTCTCGCCCTCCTGCACGACCTTGCCGATAGCCTTGAACGTGACCTTCGGGTCCGGGTGGAAGGTCCCTTCATACTCTCCCATGAAAGGCCCCGCCAGCAGACCGGCGGCAAAGCAATGAATCAATCCCAGGCAAGCAATCTGTTTGAGGCCAACATGTCCCATCTGATGCATCTCCTTTCCATAATCGTAGGGCGCGTTCTCCACCCACGCGTACACTGTCTTCACAGCACGGATGCATCATAGTGTATCCTGCCCGAGAAGCAAGGCAAAACATCGAGCCGCTCACCTGTCTGAATCGCTCACCACCCATTCGAGCGGATAGATCACGATCGGCCGGTCCGTGATCCACGGCCTCAATTTCCTGCTGCTTTCCAGCCCCGCCCGCAGGTCAGCAACATTGCTCTTGTTCCTATCCATATCCGCGAGGAGCTTTTCCTTCTCACCACTGGCATTATCAAGAATCCGGCGGGCATCGGCGAACTTGTTGGCATCGGCGCGAAGCTGCGTGGCCATCGTCCTCCTGGCCTCAGCGGCTTGGAGGGAGATCGATTCTTCCACGAACATGGCCTTCAATTGCTCGAGAACCACTGGGCCGGGATGCTCACTTTGCCACTTCTGAATGGCGGCGATTTTCGCCTGAATCCCGGCGATATCGACCTGGGCCGCGTTGCGCATCCTGTCCAACTCGGCGATGGCTTCCATTGCCTCCTGTCTCGTGCGGTATCCGACTCTCTTCTGGACCTCGGCAACGGAGGCCTCGGCGCTCCGGGTCGCGGCTTCGAGCTCGTGCTTCTGCTTCACCAACGTGTCCGTCATGGCCTCGGCCTCTCTGAGGCGGTTCTCGTGGAATTCGATCCACTTTTTGAAGCCCCCCACCGAAAAGTCGACGTAGACCTGCGCCAATCCCTTGGCATCCTCCAGGGTCAGCGCGTACAAAAGGAACCCCCGAGGCCGATTTGGATCCCTGGGTCTGTGGAACGTGAGAGGATTCTGGGATTGGAATACCCACTGCGTGGCATCCAGGAACTCCTTCTGTCGCTGCGAGAGCTTCTCACTGCGTTCGGCAAACCCACGGAAACTGCGATCATCCTTTCCTTCAAGGAATGGGAGGAATTGCGTGGGTCCATCCACGGGAATCCCAATGGCATAAGGCGGCCTCCATATACCGAATGCAGTCCGAGGTGGCTGGGGACCCGCCAGGACGTCCCAGGGTTGGGAGATCTGGATGGGTGTGGAGACAATCTCGTATCTGAGCGGGGCCGCGACGTCATTGGGCTCCGCCGACCACATCGTCGGGGCGAACAACAGAACAGCGGCGACGAGTGCCGCCGGACGATTCCTGAGACTAGTCATTGTGCGTACCTCCCACACGTGAACCGTATTGGGCTCGGATGCCTTCAGCCGCCGGCGTGCCGGCGTACTCCTTCATGATAAACTGGTATTGTCGTTCGACGATGGCCTCGGTGCCTTCGCACCGGGCGATGATCTGCGTAGCAGCGAGAAGTTCGGCGGCGGAACCGGCCCGGGTAATCTGACGCTCCACTTCCTTGAAGTGAACGGCGGGCTTTTGAGGGTGTCGCCCAATGACCATGAGCACGAGAACCGAGGCGGTGATGAGAATACTTGCCGCGACCGCGTAGAATTGCCTGGGGCGAGATCTTCCTGCGGGTGCGGCTGAGACTGCCGATTCACACTCGCCCAGATTGTCGGACCAGACGACCCTCGCCAACCCGAGCGAGTGTTTCAGCGCCTGTGCCGTCTGCTGGCAGCGCTCGCACCCGGCCAGGTGCTCCGCCACCAACCTCGCCTCGCCTTCCGGCAGTTCGCCGTCCACGTACTCGACGATTGCATCCGCGAATTCTTCGCACGAACCCTTCACGGCTCCACACCTCGTTGCACCACTTTTTTGGCCAGGATCATTCGGGCCTCTCGAAGCCGGCATCGCACCGTCGAGGCGTTCCATTCCAGGGCCTTGGCGATCTCGTTCGAACTCATGTCGCAGAAGTACCGCAAGACCACCGCCAGCAGTAGCGACGGATCGAGTTCGACCAGCGTCCGCCGGACCACCTCAAGCTCCTCGCTGAGACCCACGCGATCCGCACCGCCACAATCCGCCGTGAGACCTTCGGCCATGTCCGGCCGGCGCCTCAGAATCCGGGACGCACTATGCCGGAACCGCCTGCGGTGCTCCGTCAGGCACCGATTTACCGTCGTTGTGATCAGCCACTTCATCATCCCGGTCTCCTGCTCGAACGGAACGGCGTTCTTCAACACCTGGATCGACACATCCTGGAGGACATCATCCGCGTCGGCTCGATCCATTCCCATACCGGCCGCGATCCGCCTGAGATGCTCATGCTCTCGCAGGAACACGTCCAGAAGACGCGGCGGAGACGGCTCCCGACCCGCAGGCCCAACGTCTTCAACGGAATCTCGACTACGGTTCTGCACTGTGCACATGCATTCCTGCCCACTTTTCGGCCGTCTAAGATGATAACGCACAGGGATAGGGCCCCGTTGGCGGAAAGTGCGTTTTTCTTCACGGATCCCCAAGCGGGCTATCACCTTCTGTGTGACCTGTCGAGCGAGAACGGCCGAGACGGGGTATACAAAAGTACCGCTTCCCTGAAGACTTGTGCAATGGGTGATGAAGGATTCGAACCTTCGACCGGCTGATTAAGAGTCAGCTGCTCTACCAACTGAGCTAATCACCCGAAACCGCCGACCGAAATCGCCGGATTCCGGTGCCTTCACTGCACCGAAACGGTAAGTGTACTGCCTCGCCGGCGGGATTGCAAGGGATTTTGCACAAGAATTGGCATGACTTTCCGCACAATGCCGCAGGGGATGGCCGTTATGGGACGATGGCAGTCCGCTGCAATTTTTCCCGCATTTCCCGGCTCGTTCGAGCCTGTTTGGCCCGGAATCCTCGTTTCTTATATTTTAGGTGTCCGTCGGCACGGGGCGTCCCGCCGCAAAGCCGTCTTGTCGCAGGATTGGCGAATTATCGGTACAACGAATCGTACATCGGGACATGGCATCAGACCCTCGGGGACCGGCATCCACGACAAGACATTCTCAATTGGCTCGTCGAGAGAGCCGATTGAATAGACGGATTGGCTCCAACAGGATTTGGGAACTGACGTAATCATGCTCAAGAAGTGTGCGATCCTTGGATTGGCTCTGCTGCTCGTCGGCGGTCTCGCAATGGCGTGGGTCCGCAACGAGACGCGTACGGAACAGGCGCACACCCCCGCCCCCGGAGTCAAACACTCCCTTGGTCCGGAGGAATACCTCGACAAGTACGGCCGCTGGTACCAACTCAGTCCGGAGCAGCAGAATCAACTCGTCCTTGAGCTTGACAAAGACCGCCAGGACAAGACGCCGGGAGAACTGGCCCAGGAACAACAGGCACGGCTGCGGGCCGACCTGGAGAAACTGGCCGCCCGACAGATGGATCCCGGCGAGATCGCCGACATCCTCTATGGCGCCAGCTGGGAAAACGAGGTCGAACGGTACAAGAAACTCAAGGAACAGATGGAGATCACACAGATCATCTCGATCGTGTGCCTATCCATTGGCGGCGTCCTCTTTGTGCTGTGCATCATCATCTGGACGATTCGAGCGATTGTGCGGGCCGTCCTGAGACTACGACAACGATCTCCTCGACGAGAGTTGGAGCCGCAGCCAAAATCCGAGTTGATGGACATTGAACCCGAGGAGCCGCAGGAGAATCTTCCGCTCCCCGAAGAGCAACCCAGGCAGGGACGGAAACGATTGGCCCGGTCGGAGCCGGCCATGACGTCCCTTTCCGACGACTCCTCGCCACCCAGCCCGACGACAGGCGAGGAATTCCTTTCCCCCCTCGTGGCGGCGCGTGCGCGGATGAGCCGCTCACCCGTGGCGGTGCAGCTTGCCGACGAGGACAGCGGCGTGGCCGTGCTGCTGGCCGACGAACCGTCGCAGGAGATGGAATGGTCGCCTGATGCGCAGTGGTCGCTCCAGGGCGGGAGCGGGATCTCGACCCTCGCAATACCGAAGGAACCACAACCGACGAACAGAACGAGACCTCCCATGGCTCAATCTCACGAGGCGACATCCATGGTGGAGGACACGCTGAAAGAACAGGCGGAGGGTCTACAAAAGCAGATCGCCGAGTTCAAGCAGGTGGCTCAGAGTGTTCAGCAGGCCTCACGGGAGCAGTCCGAACCCTTGAGCAGTACACTTAAGGAGTTGGCGCAGCAGGTATCGGCCATTCGCGAATACGCGGCCTGCCAACAGGACCGCGTCGAGAAGCTCCAGGACGGCTATGACTGGGGCATCATCCGAACGTTCGGTCTGCGGGTCATCCGGTGCATCGACAACATCGAGAACCGGATCGACAACCCCCCGCAGGACTGTGCCGATCTCATCTATCTGGAGGAAGTGCGGGACGAGTTGCTTTTCGCGATGGAATCCAGTGGGATCGAGCAGTTCAAGCCCGAAATCGGCAGCGACTACCGCGGTCAGGAGAAGCTCGCGGAGGCAATCAAGGACAAACAGCCTGCCGGGAAGCCCGAACAGGTCGGCAGGATCGCCCAGGTCATTCGGCCCGGGTATCGGTACATGATGGACGACGAGAACTATAAGGTGGTCAGAACGGCACAGGTCAAGCTCTTCGGATGATGCGGTGGTATCGACGCCGGAGAACGTGGCACGGCTTGGTTGAACACAGGAGAAGAATATGAGTAACATCGTCGGCATAGATCTTGGGACAACGTTTTCGTCCCTGGCCATGCTCAACGCCATTGGCAAGCCGGAGATTATCCCGAATGCGGACGGCGATCGGCTGACGCCGTCGGCGATCTTCTTTGACGAAGACAATGGGGGCGTCATCCGCGTGGGCATCGAGGCCATCAACTCGCGGCACCTCAATGCCTCGCGTTCGGTCCGCTGGGTGAAGCGTCACATGGGCGACTCCGACTTCAAGGTGGCCATCGACGGCAAGGACTGGACTCCCACGGAGCTGTCCGCCCTGATCCTGAAGAAACTCAGGCAGGATTGTTCCGCCCAGGCGGGCGAGATCCGCGACGCCGTGATCTCCGTGCCGGCCCACTTCGATGAGATTCGCCGCAAAGCAACGATGGACGCCGGGACGGCCGCCGGATTCAATGTGATCGGTATCGTGAACGAGCCCGTGGCGGCCGCGCTGTGCTATGCCACGACGCGGCAGGTCTCCGGGCGGGTCCTCGTATACGACCTCGGCGGTGGAACCTTCGACGTCACACTCATGGACGTCAAGGGCCTGGACATGGAGATCATCTGCTCCCAGGGCGACCATGCCCTGGGCGGCATCGACTTTGATAAAACGGTGCTCGACCTTCTCCTCAAGATGTACCACGACAAATTCGGGGCGGACCTGATCACCACCGAGGAGGACCGGGCCAAGTACGAGGACGAGGCAGAGGACATCAAGAAGACGCTCTCCCGTCGGCCCATCGCCAAAACGATGCTCTACGGCCCCAGCGGCAGCATGCGTGCCGAAGTCAACCGCGAGATGTTCGAGCAGGGAATCACCTCGCTGGTGGCGAGGGCCGACATGCTCGTGGAAGTGGTCCTGGACGAAGCAGGCGTCAAACCCTCGGACGTGAACACGGTCCTGCTGGTCGGCGGCAGCACGCGGGTGCCTCTGATTCGCACGCATCTCGAAGCGATCTTCGGCTTCCCGCCGGAGTGCTCGATCAACGTGGATGAATGCGTGGCCCTCGGCGCCGCGCTGCACGCGGGCATCACAAAGCTCCGCCAGGACCCCGACAACGTGGCGGCCGGCATTCGCGAAGGTCTCAAGGACATCAGCCTGACCGACGTATGCAACCACAGCTACGGCACGATCTGCGCTCCGATCGACAAGGAAACCGGCCGGCGGGTCATACAGAACCGCATCATTCTGAAGAAGAACACCCCGTTGCCGTGCGATATATCTCAAACGTTCTATACGGTTTCCGAAGGTCAAAAGCGAGTGGAGGTCACGATCACTCAAGGTGAGGACACCGACCCGGCATACGTCAACCGGATCGCGACACACAGCCTCGATTTGCCCCCGGATCGTCCGGCCGAGCGGCCGATCCAGGTGACCTACAGCTACGATTTGAACCAGCGAATGCACTGCGCGTTCCAGGACGTCGAGTCCGGGCGGCTATTGGAACTTGATTTCTCGCTGGATGAGAACGGCGGCATCGCAGACAACGCAGACGAAAAAGCGACCGCACAATTGGAGCCATTCAAGGTGCAATAAGCCCGCCCTCACGGCGGCTTGGTCCCAAGAGTACAGGCCAGGTATATGCACGCAGGATTGACCAGGATCATCGCAGCAGTCAAAAACGCCTGTTTCGGCGTTCTGGAGCGACTGCGTTCGAGCAAGGCGCCACAGTTGCCCGCGGCCGCGACTGCCCGCTTGGGCAAGGCATGGGACCACGTCAGCAAGCTCGCGGCCAGCCGTGACGACTCGGAGGTACCCGCCGAACTGAGCCGCCCCCTCGACCTCAACGTATTCAACTGTCGTGCGAGGATCGGCCGACAGCCCGATGGCGAATCGTGGAAATCGGTGATCGTGGTCGATATCTGTGGCACCATCCAGGCCCCTGCCGATGGGCACGAGGTGGAGCTGTGCGTCGCGATCAAAGACGTAACGGACAGCGAAAGCGAGTCGTTGTCGATCCTGAACCGGCCCAAGCAAGGCCCCTTGAACCCGTCCTCCCATTTCGCCTACCGGTGCGACATGGGGAGATTGTGCCGCCAGAGAACCCTGCTGGAGGACTGGACCGCGGTCGGCCAGATCTCGCCGGACTGGTTCGTCCTGCCGCGCACCGGCCGGCGGCGGCTCCAGTGCCGCACGTCGGTCGTGTCTCGACAGACCGGCGAGCAGCTTGCCGGCGCCGATTGCATCGTCATCTACGAAAATACCGAGATCGGGTATCTCGACGTCGAGGACAACATCCAGAGGGCCAAGACGCTCGCCGTCGGGGTAGCCTTCAGCGTCGGGGCGGCCAACGGCCACCTGCTCGATCCCGAGGTCAATGTGATCTGCGCGTGGGCCAAGACCAACTTCGGGTCGGCGGACGCCTCCGCCGGCGCAAGGCTGGAGCTGGAGCGGGCCCTGCAAAAGACCGCGAGCTTCTTTCGTCGCGGCGGGACCCTCGATCTGCGGGAGATCTGCGGCGAAATCGTCGAGATCGCCCCGCTGATCGGTCGGATCGAGATTCTCGACCTGTGCCTGCGCGTCGCGGCAGCCAAGGGGCAGGTGTCCACCACAGAGCTCAAACTCCTGAAGGACCTCTCCGATTGGTTGCAGGTCGATCGCGCCAGGCTTCGAATCATGGTGGAGAAAATCCTCCCCGTGGAGATGCACCAGGGCCACGACGCCGAGATGATCCTCGGTGTCACCGAGACCATGAGCCAGGACGAAACCCGTGTCCAATTGAACCGCGAGTACGCCAAATGGAGCTCGCGGGTCATCAGCACGGACCCGTCGATCCGGCGCCAGGCCGATCAGATGCTCAAGCTCCTCGGCGAAGCCCGAACCCAGTACGTCGGCGTCAAAACCGCCCGATAGCCCAGTTGCCCTTGGGCACAACTCCCCAAGACCCGCCGGTTCCACACACAAGTCTCGTCATGAATATCGTACGCCGCACGCCGTTCTCCCTCTGCTAACGAACAATGGACGCCATTCCCGCGGGAGCGGGAGCGCGGACACCTTCCACTGGTTCGCACGACACGCAACCCTACTCCTTCTCGACGGAGACCGGGAACAGTCTCCTCAATTCCTCCGGCGAAGGCCGGCGGCCGTATTCGCACAGCTCGAACGCCTCGGCGTGTTGTATTCCCTTGGCCTTCTCCTGCCCGTAGAGCTCCACCAGCTTGTCACGGTACTTCTGGGCAACCCCCTTGTCCCGCTGGGCAATCCGCTCGTGGACCTGCTTGCGGCGCTCCTCGCGGCCCTGCGGGTCCTGCGGGATCGGGACCACGTTCTCGAAGTTGCCGGTCGCCCAGAGCGACTCGATCTGCGATTCGAGCTTCCAGATGGCGTCCAGCTTCTTGGGGATCACGGCGTCGGTGGCCACGACCACGTCCGGTGCAAAGGGGTTGGGCTTTTGGAAGTTGTCGGAGAGATACAGGAACACCGGGTTCTTTGCCAGTTGTGGCACATCCGGGCAGAAGAATCGCACCGTCACCATGTAGGCGGCGTCCTGCATCAGGACCCCCACGTATCGGTGGTCCGGGTGGTAGTCGTTGGGTCGGTGGCCCATCACGACATCGGCTTTCCATTCGCGGATCAGCCGGACAAACGCCTTGCGGTTCTCCAGCGTGGGCAGCAATTCACCGTCATGGATGTCGAGGACCTCCGCCTCGATGCCGAGAACTTTCGCGGCCTCCTTGACCTCGGCGGTGCGACGCTGGGCCAATTCGCCGCCGGCCATCTCGGCGTGCCCGATGTCTCCATTCGTCACCGAGACGAACTTCACATGGTGGCCCTGGGCAACCCACAAGGCGGCCGTGCCGGCGGCTTTCAGCTCGCAGTCGTCGGGGTGGGCCCCGAACACGAGGATGCGCAGCCTGCCATCCGCCGTGCCGGCCGCGGCCGGACACCGAGTTGCAGCCGACGGGCAAATCAATACCCCGGCTGCCATGAGGACTGTCACCGATAGGTTGGCCAAGTACCTGCAGGATCTCATCGTCGGTCTCCTTCACTGCTGCGGAATCCCCAGGATTCCTTTGTTCCGCAAAACACCGCAACGCCTGTCGTGCCACGGAAGGTATTATCTCCCGAGACCCACCTCATTGCAATCCCCGGCTTTTCACCGGAGTACCTCTCGTCCAGGGCAACCGTGACGAACAAGTCCGAAATAATCGTCAGAAGCCTTGACGAAGAATAGCCGATATGATATACAGGAATATGGGTCGGGCATCAGCAAGGATCGCGTTGCGACCATGACCTGCGTCCGAACCGAAGGAACGGTGGAATCCGGTGATAGGGAGGATGGATTCTCTGCAACGAGTATCGCATCCGTGCTGCAGGAGTGTCTTTTGCCATCCTGTCGGGTATGGCAAGAACGACGTTTGCAGAAAGGAGGTGGCGCAGATCGAGTAGCTCGCACAACTAGCGTCCGGGGCAAATAGCATCGCCATCTGCCGGGTCGCCGTACCGTGGAACAGGCGCTGTGGGGACCCGCAGAGGGCCAGGGGGAGATTGTCAAGTGTGGCCGGGGTGTGGCCGGCACACGTACTTCCACTTCTTCCTCAGAAGGAGGAGCATTATGGGTAAAAAGATTTCGTATCTCGTCATCGCTCTTGCGATAGCGTGGTCGGCAGGCTCCGCCATGGGCGCCGACATCGGCAAGGGCAACATTCTTATTGAGGAATGGCACAATACAGGGGGGGCCGTCACCGACAATGTGGACACCCTCCACAGCTACATCAATGCGGGGAACCTGCCGACCAGGAGCTACTGGGTCAAGGCGATGGACCGGCCTGACGGCGGCGAGGACTACTGGGGCGATAGGATGCGCGGCTACATCTACCCGCCCCAGACCGGCGACTACACGTTCTGGACGTGCAGCGACGACGACAGCGAAGTCTGGCTGAGCACGGACGACAGTCCGGCCAACGTCAAGATGATCTGCAACGTTGAAGGCTGGACGGATTACCAGAACTGGTCGTACAGCACGGGCTCGCCGGGCACGACCTACAAATCTGCGGCCATCCCCCTGCAAGCCGGCAAGAGGTACTATGTTGAGGTCTACCATTCGGACGGCACCGGCGGCGGCGTCGTCAGCGTCGGATGGGGCGGTCCGGGCATCGGCGCGGGTCCTGTCCTCGTCGACGGCAAGTACCTCGCGCCGTTCATCCGGGACCCGGAGCCCATGCTCGGCGCCCAGAGTCCAAGTCCGGCGGATGGGGCCATCGGCGTCACGATGCCCCTGATCCAGTGGACTGCGGGCGTCACAGCCCTATGGCATGATTTTTACTTCGGCACCGATCCGAATCCCCCGTTCATCGATCGCCGGACGTTCACCGTGTACTTCGCGGCTGGGGGTCTCGAGCCGGGCCAGACGTACTACTGGAAAGTGGATGAGGTCGAGGCCGACGGCGTCACCATGCACTACGGTCCCGTCTGGAGCTTCACGGTCCAGTCGTTGGACGCCTTCGCGCCGAGCCCGGCCGACGGGGCGACGGGTGTGCTTCCCGGTCTGGTTCTCACCTGGATGGCCGGGAAAGACGCCACAGGCCAACATGTGTTTTTCGGGAGCGATATGACCGCTGTTGCCGAAGGTGCGGCCTCCGTGGATCAAGGCACCATCGAGGAAACGGAGTTCAATACCGGCGCCCTCCGCGCCTCCACGACCTATTACTGGCGAGTGGACACCATCACAAAGAATGGCGTGGTGGAAGGCGACGTCTGGAGCTTCACCACGTTGGATGCTGGTCCCGCCAACAAAATCGTCTATGAGTACTGGCTGAACATCGGCGGCACGGCAATCAGCAACCTGACCAGTAATCCCCGGTATCCGAACAATCCGGATCACGTGGAGTATGTCGATTCGATCGACAGCGCCGTGGACTGGGCCGACAACTACGGCCAGCGGTATTGGGGCTGGTTGAAACCCCCGGAGACCGGTGACTACACCTTCTGGGTGGCCGGCGATGATTACCAAGAGTTCTGGCTGAGCACCGATGCCAACCCCGCGAACACCACGATGATCGCCAATGTGGCCGGCTATACCGGGGCACGCGATTTCGACAATGCCGGTGGTACCGCAAGTGCCGCCCAGAAGTCTGCCGCGATTCCGCTGAAGGCCGGCGAGAAGTATTTCTTCATGGTCATCGGCAAGGAAGGCGGCGGTGGCGACAGCACATCGGCCGCATGGCAAGGCCCGGGAATCCCCGCGCGCGTGATCATCACCAGCGAGTACGTGGATGCGTTCGCCCTGAAGCCGCTTATCGCCTTCGGCCCGCTCCCAGGCAACGGAGTGGTCGACACGGTTCATGCACCGACCCTGAGCTGGCAGGCCGGCGAGTTTGCCCAGCAGCATGAGGTCTATCTGGGCGATGACCCGAACGCCATGGCGGCAGCCGATGCGAGCAGCCCGTTGTTCAAGGGCCGCCAGGCGGGCACCACGTTCGACGCCGGCGAGCTGGAGTGGGGCAAGACCTACTACTGGCGCGTGGACGAGGTCGGCGCCACCGAATCGTGGAAAGGCATGGTCTGGTCGTTCACGACCGCGGACTTCCTCCCCATCGACGACATGGAAAGCTACGATGACGATATGGAGGCCGAGACCACGATCTGGCAGACCTGGATCGACGGCCTCACGAACGGCACCGGCTCGCAGGTCGGATACGATGACTCCCCGTTCGCCGAGCAGACCATCACTCACAACGCCAGCAGGCAGTCCATGCCGTTCTATTTCGACAACGACGGCACGTTCCGCAAAGGCAACGCCCAATATGAGAGAACCGGGGTTCCGTTCTACAGCGAGATCGAGAGAGAGTTCTCGCCGGTGCAGAACTGGACGGTCAACGAGGTGAACGCCCTGACCCTGTATGTCCGGGGCTACCCGGTTGTCGGTACGTTTGACGTCACTGAGACCAGCGGCAAGATCAGCCTCACCGGCGCCGGCGCGGATATCTGGGGCACCTCCGATCAGTTCAGCTACGCCTACAAGACCCTCACCGGCGACGGCACGATGATTGCGCAGGTCCTCAGCACCGGTACCGGAACCAGCACGTGGGCCAAGGGCGGCGTGATGATCCGGGGCACCCTTAACGGCAACTCGGCCCACGCCATGATGGTACTGACCGGCGGCGACGGCAACGGAGCTGCTTTCCAGAATCGTGCGACGGACGGTCTGGATCAGGCCGCGAACGACGCCGCGTCGAACACCACGTCGGGCACGGTCATCGCACCACCGTACTGGGTCAAGATCGAGCGGATGGGCGATAGCTTCACGGGCTATGTGTCTCTCGATGGCACGGTCTGGAGCCCGCTCGGCACCGCGATTGTTCCCATGACCGATCCCGTCTACATCGGTCTGTGCGTCACTTCGCACCAGGCGGGTGAGAACCGGACCTTCGAGTTCAGCAGCCTCTCCACAACGGGTAGTGTTACCGGGACCTGGCAGGGTGCTGTCATCAACTCGCCGGTGCATAACAGTGTACAGCCGCTGTATGTGACGGTCGTGGATAGCGCCAACAAGACGGCTACCGTAACCAACGACACGGCGGTGAACAGCGCCACGTGGACCGAGGTGAAGATCCCGCTGACCGACTTCGCCGGCGTGAACTTCACCAAGGTCAAGAAACTGATCATCGGTGTGGGGGACTCCGCGAATCCGACTGCGGATGGCGAGGGTCGCATCTTCATCGACGATATCCGAGGCACTCGACGCTGAGGATTCGTGATCCGTTTCTTGCAGAAGTGAATTCGGGGCCCGTATCCGTATGGTGCGGGCTCCGTTTTTTTTGGGGGGGTCTCAGCGGCCCATTCTCCTCATCGCATCGGCCCAGGTCAGGCCCTCGCGAGCCGGCGGATATCGAGGATCGCGTCTGAGAGCCTCGCGGAACTGCCGGACCGCCTGATCCGTCAAACCCGCCTGTCCAAGGGCCTGCCCCAGCAGGACCCGAAACGGGACAACGTGAGGAAGTGTCTGCACGACCTGCTCGAAGCAGGTCACAGCCTCCTGGGGCCGTCCGAGCTGATGCAGGAGCGTCCCCAGATTGTACTGCAGGACCCAGTCCTCCGGCCTCGCGGCAATCGCCTGGCGGTACTGAAGAAGCACCGCGTTGATAAACTGCTCATCCACTCGGTCCATGACTGTTGCGATCGCGTTCTGCGCCTCGGCCTGCCTCCGAGCGTGCTCAAGCTGCCCGGTGAAAGGCGGGTTGGCCGTGAGTTTCACCATCGCCGCAGCCGTGTTCACTTCATCCCACGGCGTGAAGGCCAGCTCCCTGGCGCACTGCCGGCTCGTGGGAATCTCGGCCGACGCCGCCGGCATGGCGCCCCGTTGTCGCAGGCATTCGAGAATCGCCGACAGCATCGCTCGGGCTACCTCGTAGTCGCCGGGAAAACGCAGGTGTACATGCTCGTAGAAGAACTCCTTGCCGGGAATCTCGTCGAGACACGCTTCGCTCTCGGCAAGTGCTTTGTCGATCTCCACAAGCCGGGCCCTTCCGCCGGCAACCTCGCGAATGATCTCATTGGTCCGGCTGTCCGCGCGGAACTGCATGGCATCCCAATCCCTGGCCAGGGCAAAACCGCGTCGGGCCCCCTCAAGATCGCCGATTTCCAGCCGACATCCGGCCAAGCGGAAATGGAGCTCGGCGTAGTGATCGTCGATCTCCAGGGCCTCCTGATAGCGGCAGACGGCCTGCTCGATTTCGCCCACGGTCTCGAACCGGATGCCCTGCTGATGCAGCCGTTCCCACTGCCGGCGCTGAGGCAGGTCCAAATCCCTGCGGTGCAATGAGCCGAGTGGCGGACAGTCCCGCAGGTTGACGCCGATTGTCGAGACAACCACGTCTGCTCCTGCATCCAGCCCATGTCGGCAGATTCGTTCGAGATTGACGCGGAAGTTGCGGTAGACCCAGTCCCTCTCCGGATCATCGAACGCCGTGCGGCAATCCTGGAAGTACCCCTTGTCGCGAGTCTGCCTGCGGTTCTGGCGCGCCTCCGGATTGGCGCCGAGCAGCCTGCGAAACAGTTGCCCCGTGCGAGTCCGCTTGGCAAGATGAAACGCAGGGATCAGGGTCGGGTGTTTGCCGAAGAAACTCACCGAGGTCTTGGGGCCGTAAAGCCCGTTGAATTCGTTGTTCCCGGCGTACACGACCAGCACGTCCGGGTACAGGCCCGCGCACTCCTTGGAGATCTGCGTGATAAGGTGCGAGTTGATGCCCCGCATGGCGGCATTGACAACCTCGACGCGGCGACCGGGAAAACAATGGCGGAGCATGACCTCCAGGATGCGTGCGAAGCCGAAGGAAGGATCGGGCATGCCCATCGCGGCAGATTCGCCCAGAACGAAGACCCGGATGCCATCGGCGGGCTTGTCGAGGGGAATCAGGCACGGTTGCGGCTCGACGAGCGTCTCCTGCTGATAGTGCCATCCGAAATGAGGATTCGTGGTGAGGAAACCCCGCCGCTCGCTCTTGACGAAAAATGAGGTGGGATACCCGACGCCACCCAGCGCCAGGATCACCTCCAGCAACAGGAGAAAGACCGCCGGAGCGGCGCACACCAGGGCAAGCCGGACACACCAGAGTCGCCGGCCGGTCAATATTCGCGAGCCCCGACCACGATTTCCGGGGGACGGACGTGTACTTCCAGGCGGCGATCTATTGTCCGACCCATGCTTGTGCTGCTTGCGTCTTCGCGGTCCGGCCACAGGGGCCCCCTATGACGAAATCACCGATTCCTTCAGTGTCGCACCTCAAACATACCAGGCGAGCCGCCTTTGTGCAAGACAAAACCAGTCCAGAAGCGATAGATCGGGGCGTCGCAAATGAGCCTTCTCACACAACGGAAGGCCGCTCAGAAATGCCGTTCTCGACTCCCCGCCGGGGGGGGGGCGCCCGCCGGAAGGCAGACTGTATGCGGCCGCGCGAAGGAGAATCCTGAGTTTGGGGCTTGACGACACAAGGACGATGTGATATATAGGTAGTTGGTTCGGTGTTTCGTGATTTGCCCGTTTTCATTCTTAGGGAACGCCCGCACAAGTTGGCCGGGTAGTCTCTCTATGCGGGGACGGGAAGTATCTCGACAGGTGTTCGAAACCAAAGGGGGCGGTTCGATCGGGCCGCTCGTGCGCGATTGCCGTGCTCTTGGAAGGAGGTGATGCCCGCCCAGAGAAGATCGCGTCAGGCAATTCTCAACACCAATTGCAGCACACGAGGCGCGTTGAAGGCACGATCACAAGCAAAGACTCACCAGGTGTAGAAGGAGAACTACAATGTCACCCAAATCCAGATCATTTCTGATCATAACGTTGCTCCTGGCGCCGTGTGGGATCGTCTTCGGCCAGGGCTTGAAGGGGGAGTATTTCAGCGGCATGAATCTGACCGGAGAACCCAAGTTGACCCGGGTAGAGAACGTGGATTTCAACTGGGGCGGCAACTCTCCCGGCGACCCCATCGGCGTCGACAGTTTCTCCGTACGATGGACGGGCAGCCTCATGCCTCCGGAGACGGGCGAATATACATTCGCTACGCAATCCGATGACGGCGTGCGTCTGTGGGTCGGCGGAGAGTTGGTCATCAACAACTGGGGCGACCACTCGTCCACCTTGAACACGAGCCAGCCCGTCCTGCTCGAGGCCGGCGAGCCGGTTGGGATCAGGCTGGAATTCTACGAGAACGGCGGCGACGCCGTCATACAACTCTCCTGGGCCGGACCCGGTTTCGAACGACAGATCATTCCGGCAAGCTACCTCTCCACAACGATTGTGCTCAACCTGATCGCACGCAAGCCTATTCCGGCCAACGGCGCTCTCGACTTCAATCCGGAGATTCCCCTGATGCAGTGGACCGCCGGCGACACGGCCATGTTCCACAACGTCTATTTCGGCACAAGTCCCGTGTTGACCGATGCCAACATGGTGCTGCCCCGCCAGCCTCTGGCCATCACGTTCTATTACCGTTTTGAGGGCGTAACACCCGGAATGACCTATTACTGGCGTGTGGATGAGATCGAGAAGAACCTTGTCACGGTTCATACCGGCAAGGTCTGGAGTTTCCTGGTGCAAGCGCTGACGGCGTACCATCCCGATCCGGCCGACACAGCCACGGATGCGTCGATCAATCCCATGCTGACGTGGCTTCCCGGCGCCGGGGCCGTGAAACACCAACTGTATTTCAGTGACGATCTCGATGCCGTCACCGAGGGCGCTGCCGGAGCGAACAAGGGTGAACGCGCGCTGGCGGATGCAAACTATGTCCCGGACACTCTGGATGCCCTGGCGACCTACTACTGGCGTGTGGATGAGGTGCTGACCGACAACAGTGTCAGAACGGGCGACGTCTGGAGCTTCACCACGTGCCTACCGATCGACGACTTCGAGAGCTACACCGACAACATGGACGCCGGCGAGGCGATCTGGCAGACCTGGGTCGACGGCCTCACGAACGGCTCCGGCTCCTACGTCGGCTATGAAAACGCCAACGGCGGCACGTTCGGCGAGATCACCATTGTTCATGGCGGCGGCCAGTCCATGCCGATAGACTTCAACAACGTGAAGACGCCGTATTACTCGGAGATCGAGCGGGAGTTCACCAGCGCGCAGAACTGGACGATCAACGATGCCAACACATTGGTTCTCTTCGTCCGGGGCAAAGTCGTGAATCCTGCCACGCCACTGTACGTCACGCTGGTGGATAGCTCCAATAAAAGCGCGACGGTCAAGCATCCCAACGCCGCGATCGTGCAGGCGACCACATGGAATCCCTGGAAGATCCCCTTGGCAGAGTTCACCGGCGTGAACGCCGCGAAGGTCAAGAAAATCTACATCGGTCTGGGCGACAAAGCCGGCCCGACGCAAGGCGGCGCCGGCACGATCTACATCGATGACCTCTGCGTAACCATAGGGGTCCCATAGTCTGAGGACGGTCGATAGGCAGCGATTCGCGTCGCGGTTCTTCGGCCCATAGAGTTGGTCGTTGCGTGTTCCTGCCTCAATCCGGGGCCTTCGTTTCCGAACGGGGGCCCCGTTCTTTTGCCTATCATACACCCGTGCCGCCATAGGAATTCCCGAAGGTTCCCGAATTCGACAGCGGCCGGCCTGCCCCCAGGAAGGCCGTTACCCCCGGCCCACCGGCTGCCTTGAATAGGTAGACAGCAATAGTCAGATCGGATAGCGGGCAACCGCCATCGGCGCGGCGGCCCGCAGAAATAGGGGCTGATTCAGGGAAAGGGTAAGGCAATGGCACGATACACATTCTCGAAAACGGTGCTTGTCGTTGTCGTGGTTCTGTCGCTGGCTACCGTGCTGCAGGCGGGCACAGGGATGGTCATCTCGCATTCGGGTTCCGGCGTGGGCATTGCATTGGGCGTTCGGATCGGCTCGCCGATTGTGACGCCGCCGCGCTATCCGCCGCCCCATCGGCACGTTGTGATCCACGGTCCTCCACGACACCGGTTCGTCCGGCTGGGCCCGCCGTGCATTGAGACGGTCGTGGTGCCTCCGCCCGTGGTCAGGCGGGTGGTCGTTGAGCCCATGCCGACGGTCACAATCAACACCCCTGTGTCGGTCGAGGAAATCGCGATTACCGTCTGGATCACCAACTCCAACGGCTCCAAGACAACTGTTCGGCTGACCCGCCAGGGCCCCTGGTACGTGGGGCCGCGAGGGGAGTACTACGCCGAGATGCCGACCAATGAACAGCTCAGAATCGTCTACGGCTTCTAACCGGGACCCGTCCGGCCTTTGATTTCACAGGCCATATCGTCCCGGAGGACACAAGCGAAGCCTCCGCAAGCAGACCGGCGCCCGACCCATCATCGGGCGCCGTTTTTCCTGCCACCCCCGGCACCACCTAATCCTGAGTCGCCCCATCGGGCAGTCTCAGCACGGCTCGAATGAAATCCACCGTCAGCCGATTGTAGTGCATGCCGCCGATGCCGTGACGCGACTGCGGGTAGACCATGAGCTCGAACGGCTTGTCCGCCCGTTGCAGGGCGTCCACGAGCGTGAAAGTGTTCTGCAGGTGGACGTTGTCGTCGATCCCGCCGTGGATGAGGAGCAGTCGCCCGTGCAGGTCCTTGGCAGCCTTGACGACGGAGGTCCGCTCATAGCCCTCGGGATTGTTCTGCGGCGTATCCATGAACCGCTCGGTGTAGATCGTGTCGTAGAAACGCCAGTCCGTGGGCGGCGCCCCGGCGACCCCCCCGGCGAACAACGTGCTGTGCGTCAGGGCGTAAGCCGTCATAAAGCCCCCGTAGCTGTGGCCGCTCATGCCGATCCGCTTGCCGTCCACGTAGGGCCGGCTCGTGAGCCATCGGATCGCTTCCTCGATATCCTTGAGTTCTTGGACACCCAGTTGCCGGTACGCCGTCCAGGCGGAGCAGGCCCCCTTGCCGCTGGCGGGACGAGGATCGCAGTGGAACACGATCGCGCCCATTTGGGCGAGCATCTGGTCCCATGTCCGCCCCCCCTGCCACGCGTCGGAGATGCTCGGCGCATGGGGCCCGCCGTAGGTGGTGAACCAAACCGGGTACTTCTTGCTGCTATCGAAGTCCGGGGGCTTCACCAGGCTCGCCTCGACGAGAAAGCCATCGGACATCTCGATCTGGAATTGTTCGTATCCACCGAATCGGTATTCTTCCCGCTCATACACCGGGTTCGTATCAAGCGTGCGGACCTTTGTGCCATCGGTCGCGCGAAGGGCCACCTGGGTCGGCGTGCTTGCGTTGCTCCAGGTGTCGATGAAGTACTTCCCGTTGGGGCTCACTTCGACGCTATGCTGGCCCGTCGCTTCCGTGAGCCGTTGAATCTCGCCTCCGTCCGGCTTGACGCGGTACAGATGCTCCGCGATGTGGCTGTCTCGCGTCCCGGTGAAGTAGATCCATCCGCCCTCTTCGTCCACACGCTGCAAACCCCGGACTTCCCACGACCCTTCCGTCACGGGGTGCTTCAGTTGGCCGTCTTTGCCATAGAGGTACAGATGCTTCCAGCCGGTCCGCTCGCTGGACAGCAGAAAGGAGCCATCCACGAGGAACACCAGTTTCTCCGGCGGCTCCACCCACGCCTCGGTGGTCTCGCGAAGCAATCTCTTGGGCTCGCCCCCCCGCCGGGAGGCCGTGCTGATATCGAGCCACCTCTGCGCTCGGTCCTGCACGAAGAAATAGATCCGCTCGCTGTCCGGCATCCAACCTGCGCCTGTGATGAGATAGGCCCCTTCCGTGTACTCGCTTAGATCGACCCACCGCGCAGCCCCGCCGGCCGTGGAGACGATCCCCAGTTTCACCGTCGGATTCGGTTCGCCCGCCCGCGGATATCGCGTCGGCTCCACGTCCCGCAGGCGCGAGGCCTCGTTCACGACGGCATACTCCGGCACCAGGGCATCGTCCGTCCACAGGAAGGCGATGGCCGAGGAATCCGGGCTCCACCAGAACAGCTTCCACCGGCGATTAAGGACCTCTTCAAAATAGACCCAGTCCGCCTCGCCGTTGTAGATCAAGCCGCCGCCGTCGGTGGTCAAGGCCCGCTCGGTCTGCGTCGCGACATCCACCACGTACAGGTTGCCGTCCCGGACGAAGGCGACGAACTTGCCCTGCGGGTCGAAGGTCGCATATTTCTCCGGCCCCGGCGAGCTGGTCAGTCGGACCGCGGTCTGCCCGTCGGTTGTGAGGTAATACAGGTCGTCTTCATAGTCGATGAGTACCGCATTGTGGTCGGGGCTCAGGTTGGGCCTCGGTTGCTTGGAGATCGCTTCGGCATCTTTCGGCCGCATCGCAGGCAGCCGGCGCAGTCCCGCAGACAGAGCGTTCGGATCAAGGAACGGCACCGAGCGCCCGCTTGTCGCATGCACCTTGTACAGTCGGCCGTCACGGACCTGGAGGTAGTGCTCGCCGTCATCGAGCCAGGTCGGGCCCGAGATGGGCGAGCCGTGGAAACTCACCCGGTCCTTCGGCCCGTACACCGTCTCAAATGTGATCGGTTTGTTGACCTCGCGCGTCTCAGCAGGCGGTCTGACGGACCCGTGGGCCACAGGCGTGTAAGAATCGAGTTGATAGATGGGATAGACAGCCCCTTCTCCGGGCCGGCCCAACAGTCGCCACGTGCGAGGGCTCTTCCGGGCCCCGGGATCGAGCAATCTGTGAATCTCCTCGCCGAGATCCTGCCCGGTCTTGACCAGGATCGTCCCAGCCTCGAAGCGTCTGACCTGCCGTTCGGATTGGTTCTCCAGCCAAACTGCTCCCCGCCTGCCGGAAGCCTCTCCGTCCCGAACGACTCGCTTGATCGTGACGTGCGTGACCTCCAGGTCGATATCCTCATGGAGCTCGTGAACCTCGATCTCTCGACGCTGCAGGTACTCGGCCAGATTGCCCAATGCAGCCGAAAACAGATAGGCGTAGGGCTTGCGTTCCGTTGCCTCGGTGTTTGCCCCTTCGGCTGCGCGCAGATTGCCCAAGATGCAGGCAACAGGCACAAACGCAAGCAAAGCCACAAGAACCCGGCGACTCAACCAAAGACGCAGATTGCTCATCGATCCATCCATGTTGCCACCTTTCCTGGATACTCCACGATCAACACCAGCCGTCAGGACTGGTCGATCACGGTAATGCCGACGGCGGGAGGTTGTCAAGCATTCCGAGACGTGAGCGAGGGAAGCGTCTGAGCGGGAAGACCTTTCCTGGGTGCTCTGGGGCACCCAGGAAACTGGCGAAAGGGCTAATTAGCTGTTGAATTCGTATAGGTCACCGCTTCGGTCGTCCAGCGGAATCGCCTTCGTCCGACCTGCCGAAGGCGCGCGTCCTCGACTTGGACTGCTTCGCCGGATGAAGCTTGTGTTCAGAGTTCAGGCGGATGTGATGACGCTCGGTTTTCGCGCCCTCGGACCAGGCCGTCCGGCTTCCGGCGCCGCCGACACAACCTGGGCAGCCATCCGGGACAACTCGCGATACAGATAGCCATAGCCGCACGTGGCCTCGAAGCAGATCCGCCACGGTCCCTCGATGACCTTGAGCCAATCCAACAACTTCGGCCAATGCCCGCGAATCGTTTCGCACTGGACTTCCTGTCCATTCGCCTCCAGAACACAATACGTCGAACTCCCATAGTGAACATCCAGTCCTACGTACCGCATAGCAAGTCTCCTTACCGGGGTTTCGAAATAGCACCATTATCTCCACCGGCCCACGAACCGGAAGGAGGCTTGCTACATAGTCTCACCTTGCTTGTTTCGGCGTCCGAATTGAGTATGGCGCCCCCAGATTCAGCCGGGATGCTCGGGCGTTCCCACGATCTGAATTGCCGGTGCTAACGCCTGCGGAGTTGTTGACGACAGGCTCGTTCTGAGCACTGACAGCATCCGTTCCCAAAACCGCATTCACGCTTCTACGCACTACTGCGTCGTATTCAAGCCCACCTGAACGTTGGCGTCGGAGTCGTTTTGAATTGCGTCTTCGCCTCGTAGCAGGCAGGTGGAGATCGTTGCGGCCTTCAGGCCCTTCTCCAAAAGCACCGCCTTTTTGCCGGCGTCCATGAATTCGCAGCCGCTGACCACTATGCGACCGCCATCGGCGCGGATGCAGGGGACGCCCTTCTTGGCTGCGTCCCAGCCTGTGAAGTGGCAGCCGTTCAGGACTAAGGAGCTTGGGCCGTGCTTGATGATCTGCTCGGCGGTCTCGGGGACGCCCCAGAAGCCGCAATTCGCCAGCTTCACCGGGCCTCGATTGTCCGGGCCGACGATGATCGTGGACATGAACTGGCCGTTGACGAACTGCACGCCGGCGTGGCCCTGGGTCCTATCGACCTGGACCGCGACCGGGCAGATGTCCGAGCCGGACTGCGTGACAACCGCGTTGCCCGGGCCGTGGCCGAAATCGTCGAAGTGGAATCCGACCTTGGGGAAGATGACGAAGCAATTCGACATGAACTCCCAGTCCGTCTTGCCGATCTTGAAGCCGATGAGGTTCTTCTCCAGGTAGGCTTTGATGTCGCCGCCGGGAAAACCCGGCTTGAGGGCCATTCGCGTCCAGAAGTTCGGGTTGAAGTGTACGTTCTCAACCCGGCCGATGTCCGTGCACTGGTCGATGAAGACGCCCGTCTTGAGTGGGCAGGCGAAGACGTTGCGGATCAGGTGCAGCTCATTCCAGCGGGTGCCGAAATCGAGGGCCTGGTAGGGGTTCGTGATCGTGATGTCGAGGACCTGGCACAGCTCGCCGTCGCCGCGGATCGTCCAGGGATAGGCAACGACCTCCGGCAGGGTCTGTTCCGGATAGTGGATCACGAGGTTTCGAATCACGGCGTTGGGTTTGAGCGTCACGAGCGGCTCGCCGTCGGCCTTGCCCTTGCCGCCGTAGGCCAGCAACACGGTGCCAATCGGGTGCTCGGAGTGGGGCACGCCGCCGGAGGCGCCGCACAACGTCACGCCGGGCGGTACGATCAGCGAACCGTTTATCCGGTAGTGGCCGGCGGGCAGGCAGCAGACCGGGCCGGCCTTCTCGGCCACATTCAACGCGCGCTGCAAAGCCTGTGTGTCATCGGCTTGGCCGTTTCCTGCGGCCCCATGATCCTTCGCGTTGACCGTCGTCGGGGCTTCGGACGATTGCCGGGCGCTTTGGCCGCTGCCTGCAACCGCCACACGGGAAACCAGCATCGGCAATACAACGCACACGACGACCACTTTCATCATCCTGCTGTTCATAGCAACTCCTTTCCGCCCGTTTCCGACAACTGGTCACACCATCGGCAACCCCCGCCTGCGCGGGGGCGACAGCATTCTCGCGAAGGCGTAAATGCGTTTGCCGAAACCACACAGAGTATGCAGGCCGGGCGGGTGCATGGCAAGGCAGAAGCGGCACATCTCATGAGCAAACCGGTTCGTAGAAGATATGGAACGACCGGCTCTCTGCTGTGTCTGCCAGGTGATCGCGCCGTCGCTGGCGCCGATCAAACCGGGAGATCGGGTCAAGACGGACCGGCGGGATGCCAAGATGCTGCTGGGGCTGTTCGCGGCCGGACCGTTGACACAGGTCCATCCGCCGGATGCGCCCCAGGAGGCGGATCGGGAGTTGACCCGCTGTCGCCAATGCGCCGAGATGGACCGCAAGCGGGCCCGCCGGGGCACACAGGAATAGCATCTGACGGCGTCACTACGAACAGGCCGGCTTCGCAGGTGCTGTGGGTCCCATCGGTCCTATTCGTCCGATAGGTCCATGCACGCTCCCCTCGCACACGTTGACACAGCCGGCGTACAGGGCTATGATCGGGCGACGACATGGAACAGAAATCGGTCAATATCCTGGGAATTGAAACGAGCTGCGATGAGACGGCGGCGGCGGTCGTGGCCGACGGCCGCGAGGTGCGATCATCCGTCGTGGCCTCGCAGACCAAGCTGCACGAGAAGTACGGCGGCGTCGTGCCGGAGATCGCCTCGCGGGCGCACATCGAGAAGGTCTATCCCGTCATCAGCGAGGCCTTGGAGCGGGCCGGCGCCGGCAAAGACGATATCGACGCGGTCGCTGTGGCCAATCAGCCCGGATTGACGATCGCTCTGGTCGTGGGCGTCACGGCGGCCAAGACGCTGAGCTTCATGTGGCACAAGCCGCTCATCGCGATCAACCATCTGCACGCACACCTGCAATCGGCCATGCTCAGCGAGCAGACGTTGGAACTGCCGGCGGTCGCCCTGATCGTCTCGGGCGGGCATACCTGCCTCTATGAGGCGAAATCGCCCTTGGAGCTTAGGCTGCTGGGCACGACCATCGACGACGCGGCGGGTGAAGCGTTTGACAAGGTCGCCACGATCCTGAAGCTCCCCTACCCCGGTGGGCCAAACATCGAACGGCTCAGCAAGAAAGGCGATCCAAAGGCCATCGACTTCCCGCGGTCCATGCTGGGCCGGGAGTCGCTCGATTTCTCGTTCAGCGGTCTGAAGACTGCGGTGCTGTATCACTGCCGGGGCCAGGACATGACCGGGCAGGACCAGGTCGATTCGATGACCGAGCAGCAGATTGCCGACGTCGCGGCGTCGTTCCAAGCCGCCGTGATTGACGTGCTCGTAAAGAAGACCAAGCGGGCCGCCGACCGGATCGGGGCACAGACCATCCTCATGGGCGGCGGCGTCGCGGCCAACGGCGCGCTCCGCGAGGCCATGCAGAAGATGGCCGGACGGAGCTGGCCCCCGCGACGACTGCTGGTGGCCCCGAAGCAGTATTGCACGGACAACGCGGTTATGGTAGCCTCGTTGGCGTATCACAAGTACAGGGCCGGACTGTTCGCGTCCCTGACGCTGGAGCCGAGTTCAACGGGCTGAGAGAAAGCAAGCACGAAATTCGAAGTATGAAATCCGAAACAAGCACGAATGACGGAAACCTCAAACTCAAAACGGCGTCCGCAGCCGGCGACGGCGTTTCGGTCATTTGGACTTTGCGCTTCGGATTTGTTTTGGATTTCGATATTCGGATTTCAAATTACTTGAAGGAAACCAAGCCATTCAGCCGGAACATTTGAGACAACTGCTGGAGCAGGTCAAAAGCGGCCGGATCGAGGTCGATGAGGCCATGGAACGGCTTCGCCACCTGCCGTTCGAGGACCTGGGATTCGCCCGGGTGGACCACCATCGGCAGCTTCGCAAGGGGTTCCCGGAGGTGATCTTCTGTCCCGGCAAGACCACCGAGCAGATCGTTCGCATTTTCGAGTCGCTCGCCTCGCGAGGCAACAATGTCCTGGCCACACGGGCGAAGCCCGATGCCTTCGAGGCCCTCGTCAAGACCGGCAAGGTCCCGGGCGTCCAATACGATGAGCTGGCCCGCACCATCATGCTAAGACAGAGAGAGCTGCCGGCGTCAAAGAGCGTGCTGCCCATCGTCACGGCCGGCACGGCGGACCTCCCGGTGGCGATGGAGGCCAAGGTCACCGCCGAGATCATGGGCCAGCGGACCGAGTTGGTCTGCGACGTGGGCGTGGCCGGCCTGCACCGGCTCCTGGCGTACATCCCCAAGCTGAACGAGGCCAACGTGCTGATCGTCGTGGCCGGCATGGAGGGGGCACTGGCGAGCGTCGTGGGCGGGCTCGTGAGCTGCCCGGTCATCGCGGTCCCGACGAGCGTCGGATATGGGTCGAGCTTCCAGGGCGTCTCGGCCCTGCTGACCATGCTCAATAGCTGCGCTTCGGGCGTGACCGTCGTGAACATCGACAATGGCTTTTCCGCTGCGGTCAGCGCGACGATCATCAACCGGAAGATCGACCGAGCCACTGCCAGTGGGAGCGAAACGCAGGAATCTGTTTGACAATCGACGCCGACACAGTTCCATCTCTGACTATCAGGAACTCACGGGCCATGCGTGACAGGCACCTTACCGATTCGAGGTACTCCTCCAATCCTCGCTACCGGACGGCCAAGTGGCTGCTCCTGTCGATCGCTGTCCTGTTCGGCGGTTGTGTATCCAAGACGGTGGACCCGGCGAAGCCAAGACCGGTGCTTCGATTGGGCGTTGGCAACTACTATTTCTGGAACATCGTTCAGGACGGTCAGTTTTCCGGCGCCGTCGTCGATATCTGGCGGGAGATCGCCGGACGAAACAATCTTGAAATTGAGTTCGTCCGGATCGAGAGCATGGACCACTTGAAGACGGCAATGGAAGACGGTTCCATCGACGCCTTCTGCAGCGTTCGCAAGACCCCTGAACGTGCGGAGTACATGCTCTTCATCGAACCGCCATTCCGCACGAAACTCGAGGTCCTGACCTATGTCAAGGCCGGCTCAGGCGTGTCGATAGCCCGGCATGAGGACATGCACGGCAGGAAAGTCGCCTTGGTGGATGCCGGCTATGATCGTGTGGATCTCGATCCCAACGTGGACAGGGCAACCATCGGGTGGAATCCCGCAGAGGCTTTTGACATGCTCCTCGCGGGGACCGTCGATGCCGTGCATATAAATCAATGGCGTGCGATGTGGCATTTTCACGAGGGAGAACACAAGGACCCAATCGCTCTCGCAGATTACGTGTACCGCGAGTATCATCCCTGCTATCTGGTGATGGCGAAGAGGTCGGCGTTGGCGGAGCGATGGAAGGACCTTTTCGGACAGACGGTACAGCACATGATCGACGACGGCACCATGAAGCGCATTGTCGATTCGTATGTGCCCGGATGGTATGAATACTATTTGCCGTGAGTATGCAGATGATAGAATCGATACCCAGACTCGAACAACGTCCGGCCGAGGGACATAAGGGCACGTTTGGCCGGGTGCTCATCGTCGCCGGCAGCGTGGGCATGACCGGGGCGGCGGCACTGGCGGGCCGTGCGGCCTTGCGGGCGGGCGCGGGACTCGTGCGCGTCGCGACCGCCAGGAGCGCCCTGCCCATCGTCGCGGCCATCGAACCCTGCTACACCACGATCCCTCTGGCCGAGGACGGCGAAGGACGCATCTCGGGGAAAGCCCTGCACGCGATCCTTGACGCCGTGCGGGACAATGATGTCGTCGCCTTCGGTCCGGGTGCGGGCCAAAGCGCCGGCCTGCGATCCGTCGTCGAGGCCCTGCTTGGGCAACAGGGCCTCCGGTTGCTCATCGATGGGGATGGGCTGAATAACCTCAGCAGGCTCGCGGGTTGGCCAAGGCAGCGTAAGGCGGAGGTCGTCCTGACCCCGCACCCGGGCGAGATGAAACGGCTGTGGTCCGGGCTCTTCCGTGAGGAGGTACCGACGGATCGGCAACAGACCGCCACGCAGATGGCCCAGACAATCGGGGCAGTCGTCGCCCTCAAAGGCGCCGGTACAGTGGTCACGGACGGCCAGCGGAGGTATGTCAACGCAACAGGCAACCCGGGCATGGCTACCGCCGGCTCGGGCGACGTGCTCACCGGCATGATCGCGGCCCTGATGGGCCAGGGTCTGAGCAATCTGGATGCCGCCATCCTCGGCGTCTACCTCCACGGCCTGGCCGGCGACATCGCCGCGAGCCGGCTCGGACAGATCAGCCTCATGGCCACCGACATCATCGACGTCCTGCCGGAGGCGTTCAAAAAGGCCGTGTCTCCATGAAGTCCGCACTGCAAGGTGTTCGTTTCTTGAGCGACGGTTCCGCCTGGCGTCCGCACGGCGGCAGAGGATTCTGTTGCAGCCGACGAGGGGCGGGTTATAATGCCCGTCCGTGTGTGTCGTGCAAGGTTAGGGGAGTTACGCAAGGAAAGGATTGACTATGGCGTTGGAGTTCAGCTTCCTTGACATCGCAGTATTCGTCGCGTTCGTCGTGGCGGTCGTCGCGACCGGTCTGTACAAGAGCCGGCACGAAAAGACCAGCGAGGACTATTTTCTGGCCGGACGCGGGCTGAAGTGGTGGCTGATCGGCTTCTCGCTGATCGCCGCAAACATCTCGTCCGAGCAGTTGGTCGGCATGAGCGGCAATGCCGCCAGTCACATCGGCCTGGCCATCGCCAGCTATGAGTGGATGGCCGCGATTACGCTCGTGGTCGTCGCCTTCGCCTTCCTGCCCTACTTCCTGCGGGCGGGCATCTACACGATGCCCGAGTTCCTCGAATACCGCTACAACGCGACCGCTCGCACCATCATGGCCGTCTTGACGTTGCTCGTCTATATGCTGCTCCTGGGCTCCGTCACCTATTCCGGAGCGCTGACCGCCCATACGATGGCCGCCAAAATGGGCTACGACGTGTCCATTCTGACGGCATCCCTGGTCATCGGCATCATCGCCATGATCTACGTCGTGGCCGGAGGGCTGAAGGCTTGTGCGTGGGCGGACTTGATTCAGGGCAGCGCCCTGATCCTGGGTTCGGCGGCCGTCATGATCTTCGCCTTCAAGAAGCTTGGGGGCACCACGGATGAGCTCGCCTTCGTGGAGAACGTCAAGACCGGCGCGCTGGGAGTGAAAACCTTCGCGCAGGACACGGGAGTGATAGACCGGTTCTGGGAGTTGAACAGGGTCCGCATGAACATGTTTTTGCCCAAGGACGATAAGACGCTCCCCTGGACCGCGCTGATGTTGGGGCTGTGGATTCCGAATTTCTATTACTGGGGTCTCAATCAGTACATCACGCAGCGGACGCTGGCCTCCAAGTCCCTGTCGGAGGGGCAGAAGGGCATCGTGTTCTCGGCCTTCATGAAGCTGCTGATTCCGTTCGTGGTCGTGATTCCCGGGATCATCGCCTTCAATCTGTTCGCCAAGGACATGCAGAATCAATCCGCGCGCGACAACGCCCCGGTTCTCGCCAGGTACTTGCAGGCAAATCCGCAGACTCAACTGGTGGAAATCGGCCAAGCCCCGAGCGAAGAGGCCCTCGCCGCCTGGCCGGCCGGGCGATTCCTGATTGCCGTGTATCCCGACGACACCGGGATGAAGGCCGCCAAGACTCAGAACCCCTTTGTGCTGCCCTTGACCCAGGATGAGTTCAACAAACTGACCGTTGCGGAGCATACCGCCTTCGAATCCGACGACAAGGCATGGAGACACGCCTTTCCGGCACTGGCCGCCGAGCTTGACGCCTACAACCAGAAGGTTCGGGAGAGCGCCCAGGCCGCCGGCGCCAAGGTCGCCACGGAGAAGTTCATCGCCTACAAGTACGACACGGCCCTGGGACAACTGCTCAGCAGCGTGCTGCCACAGCGGACGGGCCTGGTGGGGTTTGTCCTGGCCGCCCTGCTCGGCGCGATCGTCAGCTCGCTGGCGGCCATGTTGAACGCTGCCTCGACGATCTTCAGCATGGATATCTTCAAAAAACACATCAGCCCCAACGCGGGCCAGGGAACGGTCGTATTCCTCGGCCGCGTGTGCGTCGTCGTCTTCACCGGAATTGCGATCTGGCTGGCCCCGAAACTCGGCGATCCCAAAATCAGCAACAGCATCTTCACGATCATCCAGGCCAGTCAGGGATTCCTCTCGCCTGGAATCCTCTCCGTATTCGCATTCGGTCTGCTCGTGCGCAAAGCCCCGCCGATTGCGGGCGTCGTGGGGCTTGTGCTGAACGTCGCCGCATACGGATTCCTCTGGTACTTGTCCACCCTCCCGCAGGTCATGGCCAATCCGACGCTGGGGGTGGTCATCGGCAACTTCCTGAACCGTATGGCCCTGTGCTTCGCCCTGTGCCTGATCGTGATGGCCATCATTACGTACCTCAAGCCGCTGCCGCAGCCGATGGAGTTCAAGCAGCAGTCGGCGTTGGATTTGAAGTCGTCCAAGGGCGCCATGTTCGCCGGCGCCATCGTCGTGGTCATCACGCTGGCGCTTTACGTGATCTTCAGCCCGCTTGGAGTCGCAAAGTAGGCTGGAATTCCACACCTGTTGTCACGCAGACGCGACGGAGTTGCCGACATACAGAGTGCCGCTTCACAGACGGCCCTTCAAGATCATCTGAAGGGCCGTTTTTCTCTCTGGGTTCAGGGGCAGGGCGATTCGGGCAATGTCATGCTGAGCGGGGCGAAGCATCCGGTCTGAGACCGAGAGAAACCTCCCGCCGCGATGCCCGGGTCCTTCGCTGTCGCTCAGGATGACAGGGTTTCCGGCAGGCACAAGGCATTCCTAATCCGTATGATACCTTACTGACTTGGGCGGGTCGTCATGCGGTCATGACGGACGCGTTCAACGTCCTCCAGCACGACCGGGTTCGGCACGCCTTCATGCTGTGGGAACCGAACGGCGTCCAGGGTCAGGTCGTTCACATCCTCGCAGATCATCACGGGCCGCCGGTCGGGTTGGGTGCAAGTCAGGCGAACGTCCTCGAAGGTGAGTTTTTCGACGTTGCGGGCGTAGAAGCCCCAGGCGGGCAGCGGTCGGGCGTCCACGCCGGGGGCTTTCACTTCGCGAGGGGCCGTATCCGGAGCGCCGCCGCCTTCGAACTCGATGTCCACGTCCCGGAAGGTCACGTTCTTGAAGGGAGCGCCGGCCCAGCTCTCGACCGAGCAGGCCGCACGGTAGACGCCGGTGGCCGATGCGCGGGTAACCGTGATCCGCCCGGCGGTATTGCCCGGCTTCATCATGAAGTGAAACGGCGTCGTCACGTTGTGCATCGTGACGTCGCTGATGAGCACATCGTCCAGTTCGCCCTGGGTCGCGTCCCAGGCCCCCGGCTGGAGGTTGATGCCCGCGAGCATGTTGTAGCGGTTCGAGGTGCGGTGCGGCTGGACGCCCGGACCGTAGAACAGGCAATCGCGGATAATCAGGTGGGTGGCCGGCCCGATCAGGCGGATACCGTTGCAGGATGAATTGATGATGCAGTCGGAGATCACCGTATTCTCCCAGTACCGGCCGGCGATGGAGTCGTCGCCCGTGTAGAAACGGCAGTTGGTGACGCTCACGTCCCGGCACGGCCGCTCCGGAGCCCCGCGCCAATGCACGCCGTCCCAACCGCCGATGAATTTGACGTTGCGGATGTCCACCTGGTCGCTGATCTGGAAGAAGATCGCGTAGTTGGCCGAATCGACGAACGACACGTCGCGGACCGTCACGTTGCGGCAATTGACGAACACGAAGGTGTGCGGCCCGCGCATTCGCTCCTCGCCCCGGGGATCGAAGACCTTGTTGCCGTCAATGGTTCCCCCGCCGGCGATGCCGATGTCCTCCAGTCCGTCGGCAAGGATCAGGGCCCGGTGCCATTTGCCCCAGCGTGCCTCCGGCATGAAATCGGGAAGCGTCGGATGTTGGTACGAGTTGGGGTCCGGCGCGCCGACCAACACCGCCCCCGGCTCCAGGTACAGCGTGACTTGGCTCTTGAGGTTCACCGTGGCGGACAGATACCGCCCCGGCCCGAATCGCACCTGCCCGCCCCCGGCCTGGGCACAAGCCTCCACGGCCTTATTGATGGCAGCAGTGTCGAGCGTCTTGCCGTCCCCCGCCGCCCCGTGCGCGCGGACATCGAACACCCCTTCCCCGGCGGCGACGGCGATACGCGACGCGAGGAGCACTGTCGCCATGAGGCCCAGCCAACCGCCCATCGGAGAACGCCGCAGGGTCTTCCCGTTTACTCGGATCATAAGATGATCTCCCAAGACAACAACCCCACAAGCGGCTCAACCACGGTCGGTTTCGGCTCAGGATCTGGTTTCATGACGTCGGTATTGGTTTCCGCTTGATCCGCTCGCGCAGAACGCCCGAGCTCAGGGGGGCGCGGCTTCATCGCGCGTACCCTGGAGCGCCGGGTTGGGTGTACGCTTGGACAGCTTCGCCATCTTGCCCTGAGTTGCCGCGAAAGAGTTCTCCGGCGCTCTCCAGATCAGATCGTTGAGTCTGACCAGCAGGAGCTTCGAAAAGCCAATCATAGAGCCATCTGGCAGACCAAGCGTCAGCAAATCTTCACTCCGCAAGGGTTGGAGATCGGGCGGAACTACTGCGTTGTGAACCAACTCGCATCGAAGAAACTCGTAAAGGAACTCTTCGATCGGTCGTTTTCGTCCTCGAAAGTGGACAATGTCGCTGTGCTCCCGAACGAGACGCCACATCTCGTGGTTCAGAAAGACGGTGAAGGCTTCACGATCCCCCATCTTCTGCTTGGCCCGCTTCCGCGATGGCGTATCCACGGGATAGCGCTTCCGAGCGGTGGCTGCGACCCCGATGAGCAGCATCAGCAGTGCTCCTTCGAACCGGCCAGCGTCGGCGAGAACACCAGCGTCTTCGATTCGTGCGTATACCCCCGTAGGCGGGAACGTGTTTGGATCAAGGGTAAATGGCATGGCCTGCTCCGTACGCCCATCGTGTGCTTCAGCCGCGCGAGGTACGAGCGGCAACTGGAAGCGATTGTTGGGCTTTGTTGTGCATTTTTGTTAATACTTATTCTCTATGCCCATCTTTGAGAAAAGAGCGGTCACTTCAGACAAGACGGAGTCAGTGTCTTCAAATTCGAATAATTCCTGGTGAATACGCCGGCCCAATCTTTCAGCACACTTCAGTGCTGCTCTCTCACACCATGCGTCTGTTGTTTGCCAAACAGCCTTTATGCGAAGGTCGGGAATAATTGTGCGGTAAGCCGAAAAACGATCAGCGAGATTATCACTCCAACCGATTTTAATTCTGTTTCTACCTTCGTATGACGGAACTTCAATACAATATACACCGCATATTCTCGATGGAGAAATGCAGACTTTTGAAACTACCGCATTATCACGCTCATTCTCTATTTGCTGTTTAAATGATTCTGCGTCTGCAGATTTCAAGAAGAGGGGCTTGTTCTTGCCCTCCGACAACCTAAAAGGTACGAAACCTCGACGGACAACAGCTTTTCGTACTGATGAGGTATGAAAGCCCAATTCTTCTGCCAACTGCTTCAAGGAGACTGGACGATCAATGCCATTATTTGACGTTTCTTTCATCCTGCTTCCCATTCATTGAGGCCCCACATACTCTCGTTGGCCAACGTGACGGATGAACCGCTCCGGTGAAGACGCCGGCCGCGGCGGCCTTACCGGAGTCGCGTTCGATCCGGTTGTTCTGCATTCCTATGCATGATGCTCATGAATCTCGTTGCACTGATCGGACGCTCCGCGATGAGCTTTCCATCGCATAGGATGCTAAACACGCCTATGGATTTCCCACCGAAGGCACGCTCAAGCCTTTGCGCACAATGGTTTGTCGCCGGTCCCGGCATTTATTCCGCCATGTTATGCGGATCGGCATAAGAGCCTCCTGATCAAAGCCCGTCCACCGGGCTGCGAACGCCAGAAGGTCCACGGTTGAGGACACTTCTCCTTGACGGCCGGATGGGCCCGGAAGGCATTGATCTGGGCTTCGGCCATCTCGGCCCGGTGGCGTAGGTTATGGAAGCTGACTGCCGCCTGCATCGAATTCCCCTTCACACGTGACCGGGATTCTAACCCATTCCTGCGGGAGGGTCAATGGGAACGTGGAAGAATCTCGCGGCGGGCGCATGACCGCGGTCGCACGTGCCTCGGGGGCCGGTCGCGTTCGCGGCGTGCGTTTGGCGCGTTGCGGATACCAGCGGGGAGAGAGGAGAAGGCTGGCCCCAAAGCGTGGACCGTCCGTCGGTGACGAGAGGCTCCCCAGCGAGGACGGGGCACCGGAACCCCTGGCTCGTTGGGGGCCCCCTTGGGAGACCTCCGAGGCGCCGAGCGTCCTGCGAACAACCGTGCGACGAGGCTTCTGTGCCCCCTCTCCGCTGGTACCCCCAAAGCGATAAACGCCCCCCCCCTTGGATTCGCCGGAACACCCCCCGCGCGAGGGAGCCGCAGGAACGGCCATGCACCTCGATTTGGGTCTTGATACCCCGTCCCGCTTGCACTATAGTCAGCGGCGTTGTGATAGTAGGCACTTGGGGACCCCGTTTGGATTGAGGTCGCAATGGAGCTGACGAAGGAAGATCGGACCGCATTGGAGAAACTTGGGCACCTGGCGGGAGAAAACCAGATCGACATTGCCGGCGGCAAGATGCGGCGAACCTCGTCGCGGTTCTGTCTCGGGGTCGAGCACGGGGACTACAACGGCACCGAGCTGTTCGGCGTCGGCACCGATCGATTCATCTGGCTGGCTTACAAACCCAACAGCACCAACAAGGTCCGGCTCTTCAGCGGCAATTTCCCCAACGACGGCGTCATCGAGTACACGATCGGCAACGTCCCGGCCCCCAAGTCAGCAGCCATCGCGGAGACCTGGGGTCGATTCCCCTACGGCATCGACTACATCCTCAAACGGGAGGGATTCAAGCTCACCCAGGGCATCGACGGCGTGCTCTTCGCCAACATCCCCGGCGGCGGCATGAGCCGCTCGGCGTCGCTATGCATCAATCTGATCCTGTCGCTCTTCGACGCCAACGGCATCGAAGTGAAAGAGCAGGTCCAGATCGTGGACCTGGCCCAGGCGGTCGAGAACGACTACATCGGCTCGCCCTGCGGCAAGCTCGATCAAACCATGGTCCTGTTCGCCAGAGAAGGCATGGGCACCTATTACAACCCGAAAGACCGCTCGATCGAGTACGTGCCCATCGGCAAAGGAGCCATCGATTTCCGCATCGTGGTCCTCGATACAGGGACGGACCGGCCGGGACTGGAGAAGGCGACGTACGCCGTCCGGCGAAGGCAGTGCGAGGAACTGGTCGGCATCCTCCAGAAGGCCGGTTTCAAGATCACCTGCCTGGCCGACGTGAAGGACGAAGTGATGTACGCCCGGATCATGGACCAATTCGGCAAGAGCCATCCGGACCTCTGCGACCGGCTCAACTACATCTACCACGCCCAGCAGCGATTCTATAAGATGATGGATGCCTGGCGAGCAGGCGACGTCGAGACCGTGGGTGCGATCTTCCGACAGGATGGGTTGGGCCTGCGCGACGACTACAAGATCTCCGGGCCGGAGCTCGAAACCATGTGCGACATCGTCCGCACGGTCCCGGGCGTGCTCGGCGAGCGAATGCTCGGCGGGGGCGACAAAGGCGCATCCGGCGCCCTGGTCCGGGCCGAGAGCGTCGAGGCCGTCAAACAGGCGGTGCACGCCGCCTATCCGCGCAGCCGGCCGGCCTTCGCAAACAAATACGCGGCCCACGTCTGCAAGGTGGTGGATGGCGTTCGACTGTATGAGGGGCTGCTTTGAGTCATACACCGACGAAAAAAGGGATCTTCACAGCCGGGGTCCTCTCCAACCGCCGGATCGGCGAGTGTTTCTGGAAGATGGAGCTGGAGTTCACCGGCGGCGGGGCCAAGGCCTTTGCGAGGTTCCACCCCGGTCAGTTCCTCCAGATCGATGTCTCCGAGGTGGGATTGCCTCCCGAGGACCATATCCCGGCGCACCTGCGCGACGCGTGCAGGCGAAACGTTCTTCTCCGCCGGCCGTTCAGCTTTGCCGATGTCACGGCCGAAATGGACCGGACCACGGCTGAACTGCTCTACTGCGTGCTTGGCCCGGCGTCCGTGCGATTGACCTCGCTAACGACCGGCGACTCCGTCAGCACCATCGGGCCTTTGGGCAACGGTTTCTCCGTGCCCAGGCACAAGCAATTGGCCCTGCTGGTCGTGGGCGGGATGGGCGCCCCGCCGATACGCTGCCTCGCGAAGTATCTGCGAGCCGAGTATCCCGAGATGAAGGCCATCGCCTTCGTAGGGGCCAAGAACGCCGCGGCGCTACCCTTCGAGGGGCATCTGGACGAGATCTCTGCCGGGGTCGATTCCTTCATCCCGGCCTTTGCAAGGTTCGGCATCCCCTCGGCCGTGGCCACAAACGACGGATCGGCCGGCTACCGGGGTTTCATCAGCGAGCGACTCTCTCAATGGCTCGACGAACAGAAGGACTGGTCGACGAAAGAAACGATAGTGTACTCCTGCGGCCCCGAGCCCATGCTGGCGGCCGTCGCCCACATCGCAGAGCAACGAGGCATCGACTGCCAGGTGAGCATGGAGCGGCGGATGGCCTGCGGCATCGGCCTATGCCAGAGCTGCGCCGTGGAGTGCCGCGTCGAAGGCTCGCAGGAAGCCGTGTACAAGCTCTGCTGCCAGGACGGCCCGGTCTTCGACGCCCGAGAGATCGTCTTCGGCGAATGAAGATAGCGGCTTACAGGGAGCTACCCCCTTCCTCCGATGGAGACGCAATGCTATACTGAGATCGTGCACCTGAGGACAAGTTCGCCCAGCCACGAGGAGTAGCACATGAGCTCGATAACGATTGACAGCAACGAATTAAAAGCATTGCTCAAACAGGCTTTAATTGAGCTGCTGGAGGAAAAGGACGAGACTCTGTACGGCGCACTTGCTGAACTTGTGGAAGACGCCGGGCTGATCAAAGCTGTCCAGGAGGGCCAGAACAGTGAGATCGTGGACAGAACGACGATCTTCAAAGCCCTGGAGCGAGAGTCTTGAAAACTGAGTTCAAACGGACATTCCTGAAAGACGTGGAGGCTCTCGGGGATGCTGCGACAAGACGCCGTGTTCGAGAGACAGTTGTTTTCGTCCGATGCCTGCACCGACGAGATATCTACCGGTACTTTCCATAGCGGCATTTGAGGAGACAGTGACAAAGACAACAACGGACATCTCGGTGGATTTCGCGGGGCTTCGGCTGAGGAATCCGGTCTTCACGGCGTCCGGCACGTGCGGGTACGGCGATGAGCTGAGCGACTTCATGGACGTCAACGCCCTCGGCGGCTTCATCACCAAGAGCATCACGCTCAAACCCCGCAAGGGCAACCGCACGCCGCGAATCGTGGAGACCGACGCCGGCATGCTCAACGCCATCGGGCTGGCGAACGTCGGGCTGGACCGCTTTCTCTCGGAGAAGCTGCCGACCATCGCGAAGATGTCCGTGCCGGTCTTCGTCAACGTCGCGGGCGAGCGAGTCGAGGAGTACGTCGCGGTCACCGAGCGACTGGCCGGCGTGCAGGCCATCGCGGGCTTCGAACTGAACATCAGTTGCCCGAACGTGGCCAAGGGCGGCATCAGCTTCGGCCGTGACCCCGCCCAGGTCAGCGAGATCACTGCCGCGGTGCGCAATGCGGCGGGCAAGAAAGTACTCATCGTGAAGCTTTCACCCAGTGTGACGGATGTCAGCGCCATCGCCCGCGCGGCGGTCGAAGCAGGCGCCGACGCCCTGAGCCTCATCAACACCTTCACGGCGATGGTCATCGACATCGAGACGCGAAAGCCCGTCCTGGCCAACCGCACGGGCGGGCTCTCCGGCCCGGCGATCAAGCCGATCGCCGTCTATCTCGTGAGCAAAGTCTATAGCGAGGTGGCGAAGAAGGCGGGCGTTCCGATCCTCGGCCTCGGCGGCATTCGCACCGCCTCCGACGCCGTTGAGTTTCTCATCGCCGGGGCATCGGCGGTGGCGGTGGGCACGGCCAGCTTCATCCAGCCCGATGTCTCGACCCGGATCATCGACGGCATCCGGGACTACTGCGGAAGACACGGTATAGCCAAGCTCTCGGACCTCGTCGGCTCGCTCTCGCCCAAATAGTCAATAGGTAATCGTGAATAGTCAATTCAAAGGGTTTCATGGATGAAACGACGGGATTTCCTGAAAACGGTCGGTTGTGGGACGGCGGCCCTGCTCGCCGGCTGCACGACCGAGACAACGACGACAATCACCAAGCCGGCCCCCCGGCGTCGGAGCCGACCCAAGAAGTCCCGCACGCGGACTTCGCCATCGAGGCCGCCCAACATCCTCTGGCTGATCTCGGAGGATACCTGCCCGGACATGGGCTGCTACGGCAACCCGCAGGTCAAGACACCGAACATCGACAAGCTGGCCGCCGAGGGGGCAATGTACACGAGCGCCTTCGCCACGGCTCCGGTCTGTTCGGCGTCGCGCTCGTGCTTCATGACCGGCATGTATCAGACCAGCATCGGCGCCCACAACCACCGCAGCCACCGCAACGACGGGTACAGGCTCCCGCCCCCGGTCGCAGTCATCACAGAGTACTTCCGTCGGGCCGGCTATTTCACGAGCAACTGCGCGGGCCTGAGCTACAAGAAACCGGGCAAGACCGACTGGAACTTCACGCCGGGAGGCCCCGCCTTCGACGGCACCGACTGGTCCCAGCGGAGGCCCCAGCAGCCGTTCTTCGCCCAGATCAACTTCAGTATGACGCATCGGGACTTCGACCGGGACAAGAACAATCCCATCGACCCTGCGAAGGTCGAGCTGCCCCCCTACTATCCGGACCACCCCGTCACCCGCCGCGACTGGGCCAACTACCTCGAAGCGATACAGGTCCTCGATACGGAGATCGGCGTCGCCCTGCAATGGCTGGAAAAGGAAGGCGAAGCCGGCAACACGATCATCCTGTACTTCGGCGACAACGGCCGGCCTCACGTCCGCGACAAGCAGTGGCTTTATGAGGGCGGGATTCGCGTCCCCATGATCGTCCGCTGGCCCGGCCGGGTCGCGCGCGGGACCGTCGTGGACGATCTCATCAGCACGGTGGATTTCGCGCCGACGTTCCTGTCGGCAATTGGTCTCGAGCCGCCGGAGCATGTGCAGGGCTACAACATCTTTGGCGAGAAGAAACGGACCCGCGAGTACATCTTCGCCGCCCGCGACCGCTGCGATGGGACAGTGGACCGCCTCCGCTGCGTCCGCTCGAAGCGGTATAAGTACATTCGCAACTACTACGCGGACCAGCCGTACACGCAGTTCAACGCCTACAAGAAGCTTCAGTACCCGGCTCTGGCCGTCATGCAGGTCCTGTACAAACAGGGCAAGCTCACGGCGGACCAGGCGAGGTTTATGGCCGCGACGCGCCCCCGCGGGGAGTTCTACGACCTGCAGGAGGACCCGCACGAGCTGCGGAACCTGGCCGACGATCCCAAATACAAGAAGATCCTGCAAACGCACAGTCGCAAGCTCGACGAATGGATCAAAGCCACGGGCGATCGGGGTGAAACGCCCGAGGACCCGAAGATCGTCGACCAAGAGCAGAATCAGATGGCCAGGAATTTCGTCGAGTCCATGGAAAAGAGAGACTTGTCCCCCACCGTTTCGGACGAGGGCTACCTCAAGTGGTGGGAGCACAAGCTGCTGGGCTGAGCCGGTCTGTTGGCAAGGAATCGGAGGCGATTATGAACGGAATGGAGCGTCCTTCTGTCATCCTGAACGGAGCACAGCGAAGCGAAAGATCCCGCCCGGCGATGAGAGGTTGCTTTCGCTTGCGAACGGGATTTCCCCTCCGCGAGCCGGATGCTTCGCCTGCGGCTCAGGATGACAGATCCGCGAGATGGACGTCCCTTCTTGCCTCCGCGGTGCTGCTGGGCATGGTGCTGATGACCACACGTTCACTCGCCGTGTCCGGTGGGCGAATGACGTATGCCCAGGCCAAGGCTCGGATTCCCGAAAGGCAGTTGCCGGGCTTCTGGGTCGGTGGTGTGAACGGGCTGGCCGCCCGCTTCGATGCGCTCCGGCGAGGCACCGTCACGGTGATTGCCGTCACGCCGGGCGGCAGGCCGGTCCACCTGGTTGCCTATGGACGCAGGGAAGAAACCACACGTCTGGCGAACTACAACTCCGCCATCGGCGGGCGCGAGCCGGCCGCCTACATGAACAAGACGGCCCGCAAAAAACCTGTCGTTCTTTTCATCGGCCCAGTGCACGGCCACGAAGTCGAGGCGCTCACCGGCCTGGCGAATCTGATCCAGATCATGGAGACAGGGAAGGACTTGCAAGGCAGGGATCAGACTGCGCTGCGGCAGCTCGGAGACCGATGCCGGCTCCTGATCGTCCCGGCGGGCAACCCGGACGGCACTGCTCGATTCGAGCCAGAGGCGTTGCAGGGGATGGATAGCAACGACCTGCGGTTCTGGGGCCAGGGGACCTGGAAAGACGGCGCCTTCTGCGGCTGGCCCGACTGCAAGCGGCAACACCCGATGGCCGGCGGCAACATCGGCTTCCTCGGCTGCTACTTCGACGACGCCGGCATCAACCCGATGCACGACGAGTTCTTCGCCCCGATGGGGCCGGAGGCGCCTGCGATCCTGAAGGTCGCCCGGGAGGAGGGCCCCGACCTGGTCGTCTCCCTGCACAGTCACGAGCCGGCTCCCGCCCTGCTGCGTCCGGCGTATGTCCCCGCCGAGGTGCAGCAGGACATTCGCTCGCTCGCGGAGAAATGCTACGCCTTGTTGGCCCACAGGAACCTGCCTCATGCTGATCCCTTCGAGGTGCGTTCCGAGGGCGGAAGGACCCCCGACTCGTTCAATCTGACCAGCGCCCTGCACCATATCTGTGGGGCGGGCAGTTTCACCTTCGAATGCCCCCACGGTCTGCGGGATGGCTGCCAGGTAACGCTCGAACAGATCCTCGACATCCAACTGACCCTCTATGAGGCCATGCTGCAACATGAAATAGACAAAAAGGACTGACCGGCTCTCTTGGAAGGCGTCTGACAAGTCGGTGTATCGTCGTATGGGCATCGTGCCCATGAATCGCAGGGTCATCCTGGCCCTGCCAGGCATGAAGTCCTGTCATGGGCGAGACGCCCATGAGATCCACGGGCAAGATGCCCGTGCTACTTTTCAAACGCCTTCTCATACACGAGCAAGTCGCTGCCGCACAATGGCAGACTCGCCCCGTTTGTCATCCTGAGCGAAGCGAAGGATCTGGCCGGCGAGAGGCGATTTCCACGTACGGCAAGAGAAGCAGCGCCGGTCTTCATGCTCAGAGGCGGTGTCAGTCGAGCGTTGCCCCGCCGATAGTTGATCGCGTACAATGTCGATATGACTATGGAATTCGATGTAGGACCGGGAGGCGCGTTTCGGTACTGCCCGAAGTGCGGAGCGGCGGCGATGCGCGTGGTGGGACCGAAACTGCTGCGGTGCGAGGCCTGCGGGTTCGAGCTGTATATGAACCCGGCGGCGGCCGTGGCCGGGGTGATCGTGGACGGGCAAGGACGAATGGTCGTGCTGGTTCGGGGCAAGGAGCCGGGCAAGGGGCTGTGGGACCTGCCCGGCGGATTCGTAGACCCGGGCGATACCGCCGAGGAGGCCCTCCGACGGGAGGTCCGTGAGGAGGTGGGATTGGAAGTGACAACCATGCGGTACCTGGGCTCCTGGCCCAATACCTACAAGTATGGGGGCGTGCGATACCGGACACTGGACCTGGGATTCGCCTGCGAGGCGGCCGAAGCCCAACGGGCCAGGCCGATGGAGAGCGAGGTCGAGCGGGTCCTGCTCTTGCCACCCGAGGAGGTTGATCTCGAACGGTTTGCATTCGCGTCGGTCGGACGGATTGCCGGAGAGTACCTGTGCGGCGGGAATCCGCGAGGCGGCGGGGAATCGCACGGCGGGCGCCACGTCCGAGAATAGTTCTGTTGCATGCAAGAGCTCCCGATATTACAATGGTTTTCTTGTACAGACGGGCAGACGCCGCCGGCGTTGGGCCGTGTTCGAATCGGCCCCTCAGGGGCAGCATGCGGCCCGATAGGTCGGTCATCGCACGGTTCGGATGCAGGCGTCTGCCAGGATCATAGGGTGCCGGAGGAGTCGGGTGCATTTCGACACGCATACCCCATTGGCGCCATCGGCATGGGGGGAGATCGATCTGTCGGGAAGAGTGGCGGTGGATCGGCTTTCCCGGCAAGTGGAAGGGAATTCGAACCGATGACTTTTCAGAAGACGCACCAGCGGAAGGAACCGGGCCTACGCGTCGTGAAGACATGAAACGGGGTCCCGCACGTGCCATATGACCCACGGGACCAGAATATGACCCTGACATGTGGCCGGGGGCAGCATGGGTTCTTGTTGGAAGGAACAGTGTTATGTGCAAATGGTTGATGATGAGCATGGTGGCATTGGCCATACTGGCGCCGGTGGCCCAGGCAGAACGTGATATCACAGGCCCTCAGGATACGGTGCAGGGCGTCCCGAACGACGGCGTCACCACCGGCGGCGGAGACAATGGTTGGCCGAGCGGCGAAGTGCCGCGTCAGGCCTGTGACGACGACATCACGACCAAGTTCCTGCACTTCAAAGGCGAGGTCGAACCCACGGGCATCCGCATCACCCCCGCCGTCGGCGAAACCATCGTGACAGGCGTGACGTTCACTACGGCCAACGACCACGACGAGCGCGACCCCGTCAAGTACGAGCTGTCCGGCTCCAACGTGGGCATCGATGGGCCCTACACCCTCATCGCCAGCGGCGATATCGTGGATTTCGCCGGCGCAACCGCCTGGACGCGGCGGACGAAGACAACCACGCCGATGCAGTTCGCCAACACGGTCGCGTACAAGCACTACCAGTTGCTGTTCCCGACCCTCCGTGGTCCGACTACTGCGAACAGCATGCAGATCGCGGAGATCGAGTTGCTGGCGCTGATTCTGAACGCCTGGGCGCCGAATCCTCCTGACGGCGCCGCGGGCGTCACGACGCCGCTGCTGCAATGGACGAAGAGCGACACGGCTGTGCTGCACAACGTGTATCTCGGATCGAGCCCGGACCTGACCGAGGCGGACCTGCGGGCGTCGAATGGGACTGCTTTGGCGTCGATCTACTACCATGTGGCGACGACGCTGGAGCCGGGTGTCACCTACTACTGGAGGGTGGATCAGATCGACGTGACCGGAACCGTGCATGCAGGAGCGGTCTGGCAGTTCACCATGGCGTCCAAGACCGCCTGGGCCCCCAAGCCCGCCGACGGCGGCGCCTATGTCGCTCCCGATGTGGTGCTGTCCTGGTCGGCCGGACTGGATGCAGCGACGCATGATGTCTACTTCAGCGAAGACCGCGCGGCCGTCGAAAGCGGTACGCCGGAGGCATTGAAGTCGGCGAAGCAGTATGCAGCTTCCTACACCCCGAGCGCCCTGGAACGAGGCAAGACCTATTTCTGGCGCGTCGACGAAGTGCTCGCAAACGGCAGCATCGTGGCCGGCCCGGTCTGGAGCTTCACCGTCCGGCCGGCCATGGCCAAGGTTGATTTCAGTCTGGTCGGCTGGTGGAAGATGGAAGACGCCAAGTCCGACCTGGCCGTGGATTATTCGGGCTATGACAATTACGGCGCGCTCCTGGGCGGCCCGACGTTTGCGGAAGGCTATCTCGGCGAGGCGCTGTCCTTCGACGGCGCCAATGACTACGTGGACTGCGGCAGCGGCGAGAGCCTGGCCAACGTGGAATCCGTCTCGGTGGCCGCATGGATCAGGTTGAACGCCATCAACGGCGACCGGAAGATCGCCGGCAACCAAAGCGGCTCCAGCGGCGGCTACAAACTCGGCATCTACAGCAGCAACAAGGCCGAGTTCGAGATTCGCAACGCCTCCAACACGGCGACTCACAACCGCGACGTGGCGGGCGGGACCGCGCTGCAGCCGAACGTCTGGTACCATATCGTCGGCGTCTATGACAAGGGCATGGCCATCCGAACCTACGTCAACGGAAAGCCGGACCGCGAGGTGCCCACGTCCGAAGTGGCCGCCGTTTCGAATGGTGCTCTGATACTCGGTCGCGAGCCGTACTCCAGCGCCAACTGGTGGTTCGGGCTCATGGATGACGTGCGGGTCTACAACAAGGTTCTGACGGAGGCGGAAATCGAGGATGTCATGCGAGGCGACCTGTTCCTGGCGTGGAACCCGCAACCGAAACCAGACGCGATCCTGGACATCCGGGACGCAGACGCCCTCATGTGGTCGGCCGGCGATACGGCGGCCCGACACGACGTGTACTTCGGCCCGGACAAAGACGCGGTGAAAGTCGCGGATGCGAGTTCGCCACTGTGCCGTGGCCGGCAGACCGGCACAAGCCTCTCGCTAAACAACCTGGTCGAATTCGGCGGCGGCTCGTACTTCTGGCGGGTCGATGAGGTCGAGGCCGACGCAACCACCCTCTACAAGGGCAACCTCTGGGACTTCATTGTACCCGCCTATCTGATTGTGGACGACTTCGAGAGTTACACGGACTATGAAGGCAGCCTCATCTACGAGTCCTGGATCGACGGCCTGACGAACCACAACAGCGGTTCCATGGTCGGCAACTGGGAGGCCCCGTTCGCCGAGCGGACCATCGTCCATAACGGCGGTCAGGCCATGCCATTCGACTACAACAACATGGATGCCCCGTTCTACAGCGAGGCGGAGTTCACGTTCGTCTCGGCGCAAGACTGGACCGTTTACGATGTCGCCAACCTCGTGCTGTTCGTCCGGGCGAGCCTTCCCAATGACGACCTGTATGTCGAGGTCGAAGACAGTGCCGGCAGATCCGCCATCGTGATCCATCCGAACCGGGCGTCCCTCGTTGCGACAGCTTACACGCCGTGGACCATTCCGCTGAACAGTTTCACCGACGTGAACCTGACCAAGGTCAAGAAGATCTACATCGGCGTAGGCGACCGCAAGAACCCCAAGGCGGGCGGCAGCGGCCGGCTCTATATCGATGATATCCGCCTGACCAGGCCATAAGAATACACCGTCTGCGATTGAAGATCTGCGATCGGTCGCCCGAGAGCAACGGACAGAAACAGGTCGAAGCACACCTGTCGAAGGGGCAGATTCGGGGTTCGTATCCGACGGATGCGGGCCCTGGCTCTTTGGGCACGATACGTTCTGGAGGCCCTGCCAAGGTCCCCAAATAGTTCTGTTGCACGAATGAATTCACACTCGTATAATGAGGGCAGTGTATGGTATGGGCGACCGA
>DCUI01000077.1 GCA_002327785.1 Phycisphaerales bacterium UBA2218 | reverse complement strand
TAAATAATTATGAGACGGTTAGTAACTGTTGACATCGGCACTCCGTGTGAGCAGGGTTAGTCCATGGCCAAAAACCCTGTGTACTACGCCTTCCCCAGCAAGTCGCGGTGTCCGCGATGCGGCTCAGTGTCCACCGCGGCGCGCAGCACGCAGGTTCCGATACAGTATCGGTCCTGTCGGGCATGCGGTCTACGGTACAAGGTCATCGGCCGGCGGGTCTGACCCCGGCGGCCTGGCGGCCGGGGTTCCTGGGAAAAATCTCCTTGACGGGCGGCCGGTCGGGGGTATACTGGATGGCATAATGAAACAAACTCGAATATCCCGAATCGATTTCATGCCCCGGAGTCCTGTTGTCGCAAGGCGCAGGCGGTTTTACTTTCGAGTTGACCGCATTAGCTCCGGGGCACTTTTTTTTTCGGGAGACACACATGGAACGTCAACAGCAAAATGACCTGTTAGGGACCGCCCTGGCTCTTCTTGGCGCTGCGGCCTGGGTGAGGCACGACAACCACAACCTCAAAAGGTCGGCGCGGCCTGCCCGCGACCGCCCACCCACGTCGGAATCGTCAACTGAAGAGCTACTATCTGACCTGGTCGGCATGATTCAGGACCGCCGGCCAGTTCACTAAAAGGGGGTATCATGGCAACTACAATCACAACCCAGCGGTGTATTATTCAGGATCGCACGGCCGACATGGCGGCTTCCGGCCGGCGGTGGGTAGTCATGTGGCCGCGTGGTACGCGCGAGTCTCTGCGGATCGTCTGCGAAACCAAGGCGGCCGCGCAGCGCCTGGCCGAACTGCTCGATATGCCTGGTATGCTGTGGCTACCGGGAAGGGGGAAGAAATGAGTACAGAGCTGATTAGCTTACTACCGTTGGACGTGGGGTTCGATCTTCGCGTTACCAAGACCCTGGTGCGGCTCACGGGCCTGTGTGTGGCGTACCTGAATCCGGCGGGGAAAAAGTGCAGGACGACCGGATGCATCGAAACGGTCGTTGAAGAACTGGCGGCGGCGGGCTACCACGTCGTCGTGGCACAGACTCCCACCGGTCAGGACGTCCAGTGCACCCCCACATCGAGCGCTCCTATCGGGGACGGCTTCCACGGCGAGAATGTTACCTGGTCGGTACGGGATCGGACGGACACCTACTGGTGTACGGGGGCATCCATCCTCCAGGCAATTCAGCGGGCCGAATGGACCCCGGACCAAATCCACCCCTTGGCAGAAAGACGGTGACGCATGAGAATCTTCAGACCACAGGCGACGAAGCCCATACCGGCTGGCGCGGTGATTGATCGCGCCAAGGGCGTCGTAACGTACAGGGTCCGAGGCAAGAGCCGGCGGGCCGTCTTAACGGACAATGGCCGGATGCGTTTGGAGTCGAGCACCTGGCGTATCGAGTTCCGAGACCACCTGGGGCGGAAAGCAAGCTTGACGGCCTTCACTCACGAAGGCCAGACACGATTCCTTGCGAGCCGAATCGAGGAACTGATTGCCCACAGCGGCGGCGCAATGACCCCGGAGTTACGCGACTACTTCAACCGTCTGCCCAGCGGGATTCTGAACGCCTTGCGGGCGGGCGGGCTGTTGGCGGCCGAGCAGGTCCTCGTCAAGCCCCTGAGTGAGCTTGTGGGGCTCTATGAAGAGGCTCTTCGAGCCCGGGAGCGAAGCGCCGGGCACGTCAAGAAAACTGTCCGTATGCTGCGAGAGGTTTTCAACGCCTGCAATTTCACGTCGTGGCGACAGATTCAAGATGGGAAGGTGGAAGCCTTCTTGCGCGACCTGCGCGAAGGCGAGCGGCATCTGAGCTACCGCCGGAGCAACGCCTACCTAACGGCGTGTCACAGCTTCGCAAACTGGGTCGTCAATGATCGGGCATGGGCGATGGAATCTCCTTTGAGGCGGCTCCACAAGCTCAGCACCAAAGAGGACCCTCGCCACACGCGGCGGGCAATCAGCATTGAGGACCTTCGCAAACTGCTGCAAACGACGGCCGACGGTCCTGAGCGCTACGGCATGGGCGGTTCGGAACGATACCTGCTGTACCGTCTGGCGGTCGAAACCGGCTTACGGGCCGGGGAACTGCGCAGACTTCATAAGGGGGATTTCGACCTGGAGGCGGGAACCGTAACCGTCCGGGCGGCGCGAGCGACGAAGAACAAACAAACGCGGGAGCAAGCCTTGAGTCCGGGCCTGTGTGTCGAGCTTCGGGACTTCCTGGCCGGCAAGCTACCGGCCGCGAAGGCTTTCGGTGGGTCCTACATGCAATTGACCGACCGCACGGCGGATATGGTGAAACAGGATTTGGACGCGGCGGGCCTGCCCTACACGGACGATCAAGGCAACGTGTTCGACTTCCACAGCCTACGAGTCGAAACGGCAAGCCTACTCGTCAACGCCGGCGTCGATCCGAAGCAGGCGCAGGAAATCATGCGGCATAGTAGTATCGGTCTGACGATGGACACCTACGCGAAGGTTCTGGGCGGCCGCAAGAAGGCTCAGGCGGTGGCGAGTCTGCCGGACCTGAGCTTGCCGGAATCACAGCGGCAAGCAGCGGCAAAAACGGGTACGGATAGTCGGGATTCCATGCCCGAAAGTTTGACGAAAGTTTACGCGCAGGATGGAAAAGACCGGATTTCATCGGACAGCATCGGACAGGCTACCCCCACTGGCGCTATCAAAACCGCGTTTTCAACTGGGCCCGCAAGGATTCGAACCTTGGACGAAGGGATTATGAGTCCCCTGCTCTACCGCTGAGCTACGAGCCCCAGGTACTTGACAACCTCCCACGTACTTTACATCCTGCAGGTCCCGACTGCAAGAAGATTAGGGGGGCGACCATTTTGGTCCGGACAGGAATGCTGCTCTTTAGAGATGCGGCTCATCCGGCGTTCGCATATCGCCCCCAATGCATGGAAGAAACGGGATGGACCTCTTATGAAATGTGGGTCCGGCCCGGATCGGCTTCCACGCCGTCGTGATTGGCGTCAAGCCGATCCAGGCGGAACCGAGAGGCACAAAGGCAATGTGGCAGGATCGGGATCGGCGAAAGAGTCTGGGCAGGCACGCCTACCCGGCTGCCTCGATCTTGATCTTCCTGGGTTTGGCCCGCTCAGTCTTGCCAATCTCCACGGTCAATACGCCGTGGCTCATTGTTGCTGTGATATTGGCGGGGTCGAGGTCCGCCGCGAGGCTGAATTGCCGCTGATAATCGCCCACGTATGTCTCCCGGTAGACTGCCTCGGCAGTCTGCTCCGGATCGGCCTTCCCGACGATCGTCAGCATATCTTTGTCGATCGTGAGATCGACGTTTTCCTTCGCCACGCCTGGCATATCGAGCTTCAGGATTACAGCATCGGCCGTCTCGATGACATCCGTGGCGGGCTGGAAATATCGTTTCTGCCCCTCGCGACGGGTTACTTCCGATTGTTCTGTTCTCTCGAGTTTTTGCTCCGCAGCCATGTCCAATATCTCCTGCTGATTCCTGTACATGATCGGTTCGTGTCACGATTGGATCGCGATCTTCCTTACCTTGGCGGTCTCGGCCTTGCTCATCCGGACCGCCAGTACGCCGTTGCGGTATTCGGCCTTGACCGAATCCGGATCGACGGTCTCCGGCAGAGTCACGGTGCGATTGAAAACCCCGGCAGGGCGTTCCCTGCGATAGAAACGTCTGTCTTGCGGCGTGTCCGTCTCGGCGCGCCGGCCCGTGAGTGTCACGCAGTCATTCAGCACCGTTAGATCCAGATCGCCGGGCTGAACGCCGGGGACCTCAGCAGTCAGCACGATGGTGTCATTCTGCTGATAGATGTTGATGGGAGGGAACGTGCCTCTCGGGACACTTCGCAAACCGAGCGGCCTGCCCATTCGGCCGAAGACTCGATCCATCTCCTCCAAGGTCTTGCTCACGTCAAAGAAGGGGAACCAGTGATCCACCAGCATAGCTCAGTACCTCCTTTCTGGTTTCTCAAATGCTCATCATCTTGTTGGCTCCAAACCCGTAGACGAACATTAGCAAATGGCGTGCCAGATCAGGTGTTTCGTCGTAACAGCTTAATCTGACTGAACTTAAAATCACGTCTTCCCACGGTGGTCCGGCCACGGACTGTCGTTTGTGCGAAGGACCTTGATCTTGCCGTGCCAGATTGACAGACCGGTCTGCCGGGTTCGAGCGTACAGAGGGTAGAAGAACTCCGGAGTTATCAGACTTGACTCCCCATGCGGGCTCTTCCAGAAAAAAGAAAATTTCTTGTGGCCGGAGACTTGACATGTATGGTGCATGGTGCTATAATCACAATTGCCGACAAACAACCAGCGTTGAATTTTTGGGGTAGCCCAAGCGGTGGGTTTCTAAACTCGCGGCTTGGTGCCTTAGGCGCGTTGGGTGCGCGAATTCTACGATGCGTTGTTTTACACAACATCCAGTCTATCAATGCCTCGGCCATCAGAAGCCTCCGCTCGTACATATTCTCGGACCGGAGATTCGCTCTGCGTTACGAATGCCCCGGCGAGGAATCTGGGTGCGCCGTCAGTTTGTCGGGAAGGAGGAAGACTATGGAACCAGCAATGTGAACCCCCGTGCATGCGGCGTTTATGCCGAAGAGGTATCGATCCGACATTAGGAACAGGAATTATGGAACCTGTACGAACCTTTGTAGAGAGGAGTACGCAATGAACAGTCTGAACACAAGAAGCGCAAGGAGCCTCGCAGTTCTGGTCGCAGCGCTGGGTATGCTCGCTTCGGTGGTTCACGCCCAGACCAGCCTTACCAACGGCGTTGCTGTCACCGGGATCGCCGGCTCGGCCGGCAGTGAGAAGTTCTATAAGATCGAGGTTCCCGCAGGCCAGGATACGCTGGACATCAGCACCTCCGGCGGGACCGGCGACGTCGATCTGTACGTGCGACGCGGGTCGTTGCCGACTACATCCAGTTACGACTACCGACCGTACAAGATCGGCAACGAGGAGATGGTCAACGTCGCCAACCCGCTTGCCGGGACCTGGTACATCATGCTGAAGGGCTACAACGCCTACACAGGAGTGACACTACTGGCCCAGTACTCGGCCGCAGTCGCCATTACGCCGCTGACGAACGGTGTGCCGGTGACCGGTCTGAGCGGGGCGGCCGCCGCCGAATTGTACTTCAGCATCAGCGTTCCCGCGGGACAAACCAAGCTGGAGATCAGCATATCCGGCGGGAGCGGTGACGCCGACCTGTATGTCAAAAGCGGCGCACTGCCCACCACAAGCAGCTACGACTATCGGCCGTATCTGTCCGGCAACAATGAATCCGTGAGCATCAACAATCCCGCCGCCACAACGTGGTACATCATGATTCGTGGATTCAACGCCTTCAGCGGGGTCACCTTGCTGGCCAGCTATGGCGGCGGCGTCGGCACGCTGCTGGAAAACGGCGTGGCCGTGACCAATCTCTCCGGCGCGCAAGCCAGTGAGACGATTTTCCGTATCAACGTTCCCGCCGGCCAGACCAGTCTGAACATCACGATCTCCGGCGGTACGGGCGATGCCGACCTATACGTCAAATTCGGCGCAAGCCCGACCACGACCAGCTATGACTATCGCCCCTTCCTGGCCGGCAACGAAGAGACGGTCAATGTGACCGCGCCGAGCACTGGAACCTGGTATATCATGATTCGGGGCTATAACGCATACACCGGCCTCACGCTCGTGGCCTTGTACGGCGAGGTGATCATGCTTCAGGATGGAGTGCCCCTGACAAACCTTTCCGGGGCCCTGAACAGCACGACCTACTACCGGATCGACGTGCCCATCGGCATGGACTCGATATACTTCAGCATGTCCGGCGGCACCGGAAACGCCGACATGTACATCAAGCAGGGCAGCAAGCCGACGACATCCAGTTGGGACTACCGCCCCATTACATCGACCAACAATGAGAGCATCAGCATAGGCGGCACCGCTTTTGCGGGCACGTGGTACATCATGCTCAGGGGCACGCAGGCCTACAGCGGTGTGAGGCTGCTGGTGGACTACTCCGCCAGTAGCACGATCACGACGCTCTCCAACGGCGTCGCCGTGAGCGGGATCTCCGGCAACCAGGGCCTTGCCAAGTACTACAAGATCGAGGTGCCGAGCGGCAAGGCCACGCTGGACATCCAGATGTCCGGCGGCACCGGTGATGCCGATCTGTACGTTAGAAAAGACTTCCTGCCGACGACGTCGGATTACGATTACCGTCCGTACCTCGCCGGCAACAACGAGTCTGTCACTGTGAACAATCCGGTCGCCGGTACGTGGTACATCATGATTTACGGCCGCAATGCCTTCTCCGGGGTCACCCTGGTGGCGACGTACAGCGGCACCGCCCCGGATGAGGTCATCGAGCTGCAAAACGGCGTTCCCGTCAGCGGGATCTCCGGGGCCTCCGGCAGCGAGAAGTTCTACAAGATCGTGGTTCCTGCCGGCCAGGCCAGTCTCGAGATCGTGACCTCGGGCGGCACCGGCGACGCGGATCTGTACGTTCGCCTGGGCGCCAAACCCACTACAAGCACATGGGACTATCGCCCGTACCTGATCGGCAACGAGGAAACGGTTACGATCAACAACCCGCCGGCCGGAACGTTCTACATCATGATCAGGGGGTACTCGGCCTACACGAACGTGACGCTCAAGGCGACATACACGCCGTCGGGCGACGATGCCACGGAACTCCAGAACGGCGTAGCCGTCACGGGGATCGCAGGCACCGCCAACAGTGAGAAATTCTACAAGATCGTGGTCCCCGGCGGCCAGGATTCCCTGAAGATCGAGATGTCCGGCGGCACCGGCGATGCGGACCTGTATGTCCGCAGGGGTTCCAAGCCGACTCTCACGAGCTGGGATTACCGTCCGTACCTGATCGGCAACAATGAGACCGTGGAAGTCGCCAATCCCGCCGCCGACACGTGGTACATCATGCTGCGCGGGTATGGGGCCTACACCGGTGTGACCCTCAAGGCCACCTACGGCGTCACCTACCCGGGCAATGACTTCACCGTGGATCCGAATGCCGTTGCATGGTGGCGTTTCGAAAGCGGCAAGCTGGGCGCCGACAGCATCGGACCCTATACTCTGACGAACCACGGCGCCGTGGCTCTCACCACGGACAAACGGGAAGGCGTTAGCTCGGCGGATCTCGAGGTCAGTGAGAAAGATTACCTCTGGATCCCGGATGCAAACCTCCTTCCGAGCTTCCCGTTCAGCGGTCCGACCGCGCCGAAGAACATCTCCGTGGCGTTCTGGATGAAGCTGGAGTCGCTGCCGCCCCTCAGCGACGGGTACACTCCTTTCTCCAAGTACAACGCCACCACCAACCAGAGGACGTTCACGATCATGATTGACCCTGTTGGCCAAACGTCGTTCCTGATTGGATACAACAATGGGGTGAACTACGAACAGAGATGGACGACCGACAAGGTCGTCACCGGCAAATGGTACCATGTTGTCATCACCTACAACGGAACCAACAAGAGTTACCGAATCAGTGTCTGGGACGGCGAGACGAGCACGTCCGTCACAAACAAGACGGGCACGACCACGAACATCATCTCCGTCAAGGATGCTGACGTATACGTGGGTGCTCGTGCCGACGCGGCGACGGATCCGCATTTCCTCTTCGATGGGCTGCTCGATGAGATGGTCGTATTCAACGACATCCTCACGGAAGCCGAGATCGCGAAGATTCGTGCCGGGACTTACGGCAAGCCGTAAGAGTCGGACTGCCAAGGTTTCTCGCGGCGGTGTTCCCGCACCGAGAAACCAGTCGAGTGACCGATGTCGTCCTGTGAAGAAGTCAATCACATTCCCGGTTGGCCTGGTTCATGCCGGGCCAACCGGGAAACGGTTTCCGAGATGTTTATGAGAGGCACACGTTCCCCAAAGGGCAGGCAGCAATCGGATGCGACGGCACCCGTTTGTCCAAAGCGTGATAGAAAGTTCGATTGGGCGATCCTGTTGTATCCGGCATCCATGCTCGCTTCGCTAGTCGTTCTGTGCATAGTGAACCACTCGATCGAGAGAGAAGTGCCCGTGCCGCGTGGCCGGGTGGCCGTGCCGCGGGAGATTTCCGCGTCCGATTCCTTCCCGTCGGCGAGTGCGGCCACGGCGGACAGTCTCGTGGATGCGCAGACGCAGTTGCCGGGACAATCGCAGAACCCTGACGAGCTTATCGGCGATGGGACAAGGCGGACGCAGGAAGATGCGGAAGACCTTGCTGCGTTGGCTGCGCTCCAGTCCATCGACTTCGACCGGCTGGAGGGTCCGGCGAAGGTCGTGGCAATGCTTCGCATGGCCGTTGCGGAGAAGAACCACGCCCAAATCAAACAATGCCTCGATGAACTCATTGCGCTGGGTGATGAGGCGGTGTTCTCTCTCACCGAGTTGGTAGGCGTGCGAGGTCAGGCCGGGTTGTGGGCGGCCGAGGCCCTGGCCAGGATCGGTACGCCGATGGCGGCCGCCGCTCTGCTCGACACGCTTGCGCAGACCGAAGAAGGGCAGTTCAAGGAAGAACTCGGCAGACGCGTCTCGGGCATCACCAATCACGATAGCTGGCCTTTTTTGCTTGACACGATGATCCAGACGGACGACGCCGTAGTGGCCCGAGCCGCCGGCGATTCCTTGGCTAGGATGGCCGATACGCCGGTGATGGACGAGATCGTCGCCCGTTATGAGGCCGCCGAGACCGAAGTCGAAATCGAGCGTCTTGCGCGGTTGGTCGGCAACATCCGGTCGTCGAACGCCACGGAGTCCCTCCTGTCACTGGCGGGAGATGTCACCATGGCGGCCCAGGACAGCCTGCAACAGGCGGCCATCGACGCCCTCGCGAAAGTCGGCGACGCCCAGTGTGTCAGCTATCTTCTCCGAAGGCTCGAAGCGGCAGCGCCGGGGGAAGGGACGAGTGTCTACAACGCCATTACGCAGATCAACAATCAGAATGCCTACTCGCAGCTTCTGTATGCAGCGGCCGGGAATAAGGAGGTTTCCGCCGAGCACGGCCAGACGGCTGCCATCCAGGCCCTGGCAAACTACCCGTGTGAGGAGACTTGCGCCCTGCTGGAGCGGATTATCGCCGAGGGGTCCAACGAGAAGGTGGTCACGGCGGCGAGTCGAACGCTCGACGGCATTCGCCAGACCCCGTATGCCGTCACGGCCAGTGCGGAATCCCTGAAAAAATCCGAGGAAATGCTGCCCATCACGCCGGTTACGAAGTAGCGATTCCACGGCAAGCTCAACCTGACAATCCCCCGCCATGCTGCCGGCGCTCGAGGCCTGTGAAGGAACACCGGCCGTCGCGTGGCATCGGTAATTTCCGTCTCCTCTGAACACGCGCCGGATCGACGGTTAGGTCCAGCCCCATTGCGATTTTGGAGGCCCGCGTTTGTGCTCTGCCCAGGACCGGCATGGAACCGTCGCTCCCTTTTCCGTGTCCAGATCGGCCTTGGCGTCGCTCTGCCGCCGGTCCGCAGGGTGTTCGGGGCCGTCAGTCGGTCTGCGAGGGCGGCGTCATCGCGCTGGACGGCGGGACCGGCTGGACGCCATCGCTTCGGTTCGGGTCGGCGACTGTCATGGATTCCGGCCGGATGAAGATGTAATAGAGCCGACCTTCCTGGTAGGTCTGTCCGGCCAATTGTCCGGCCTCGTCGCCTTCACCCATGTAGATGTCGCAGCGGCCGGGGGCGCGGATGGCGCCGCCGGTGTCCTGGTCGAGCGCGAAGCCGTCATAGGCCCCGATGGACATTTGGCCGTCCTGCATCGAAGGCAGTGTCGTCACGAGAAACGCCAGACAACCTCTCGGGAAGATAGTTTTGTCCGTGGCGATCGTTCGCCAGGGAATTACCGGCTCATTGAGACTGCCTCGCGGGGTGCCTTCGCTGCTCTGGAAGAACACATAGCGGGGGTTCGCTCGCACGTAGGTGTTCACTTCATCGGGGTGTTCCTTGAAATAGTTGATCATGGTCGCCAGGCTGATGTGGTCGGGGGGAATCCTGCCCTCGGCGACGAGACGCTCGGACACGCTGGCGTACTCATGCCCATTGGTGGCGGCGTAGCCGACCGTGATGATCCGGCCGTCTGGGAGCCGGACCTTGGCGGAGCCCTGCACGTGTGCGATGTAGACCTCGAATGGATCGCTGAGCCAGATCAGTTCCTGTCCCTGGAGCATGCCGGATTCCTCAATCTCGGTTCGCGACGGGTACGACGTAAGCCGCCCATCGGGGCCCCGGCGGCCGAGCGTATTGCCATCCGACCCCTTTACCAGATCCGGAGGCACTTTGTACAAGGGACACCTGAACTGCGCGGTCTGCACCCAGGACCCCTGGAAGATGGGCGTGTAATAGCCGGTGAAAAGGACTGTGCCTTGGTCGTCGCAGCCCACGGATTCGTAGACTTCGAAACCGGCGTGAATCAGGCCGTTGATTTCCTCGGGCCTTGCCCCGGAATCCAACAGCCTGAGGAATTCCTCCAGGCTCGCGACTGCCTGGGCATGTGTGATCTGCTGGTAAGGGAAGTACTGCTTGCTCGATGGTTTGGTGAAGTAGTTCAGGCTGTTGCGAATCGCGGCCGTGAGACTGTCCAAATCCCGCCAACCTTCTGTGAAATCCGGGTACCGGCCTGGGTCCTCGATCTTGCGCAGCGCCAACTGTCCGGGCGGCAACGGCCGGTCATACTGTGGCTTGGTCGCCACCCGTTTCGTCTGGCAGCCCGCCAATACGGCCACCGATAACAGCAGCCCCGGCACTACTATTCTCTTCATCGTCGGCCTTTCGATCCATCCGCACAGGTTTTTCGGCTCCTTCACACGGCTCTTGACATCGTCTCATATTAGGCCGTTCGAAGGACGAAAAGTAAAGGATCGTTTCCGCCGGAGCGCGGATTTGCCGATACGTGCTGCGAGCGATGTTGCGCGTGTCCGGCTCAGAGCCAGCGTCTGCGTCGCAACCATCCCGTCAGGGAAACGCCCAATGTGCCCAGGAGCACCGCCCCAGGTGCGGGAACCACCGGCTCGCCGGCAGGGGGAGTACTTATACTGTTCGGGACCAGGACATGGTTGCCGATGCTCCCGTCGCTCGGCGGGGCATTGGGATCCGTGTCGGGCCACGTCCATCCGGCGTTGCACAGTGTACTGTAGCTTCCATCGATTGGGAAGCTTCGGACGTAGATGTCGCCCCAGACCGGCTCGCGGTCTGAGTCGAAGCTGATCGTCAACGATTTCGGATCGATAGCCACGGTGTAGAACCTGATGCCATAGACTGTGCTGGTCGGTAGGTTCACATTCTCCGACCGGGGGTACGAACCGATGTCCATGCTCGTCAGCCAGCAGAGCGGTGTTGTACTGATCGAGTCCGGCCTGATATCATTCTCTCCAAATGTGGAGGATGTCTCGATGATCACGCACTGGATATCTGCCGACAGACTCGGCACCGTGATCGTATACGTGTAGTTCCACCACTCCGTGTCCGTCTTTGTGACCGTCCAGTTCACGGAGGTTTCCGGCCTGTCCCATTCTCTGCCCGGACAGTTTACAGATAGACCACTGTACAGGTAATTTATGTTCCAAGTAAGTGTTCCCATATACGAAGTCGCGGATGCCTGTACCAGGCCGGGGCAAACGGCTGCGATACAAGCCGCGACCAAGAACGTCGTCTTCATGTTCATTCCTTTCGTCGTGTCTCTTGCCGCCATGCATTCGACAAAATCTCTCCTCATGGGATCGTCCGCTCCGTAACCCTATTCAAGGGTGCCAGCGTCTGGATTTGACTGTCGCCTCATACGGACAGATAACCCACCACCCTTGGTCGTGTCACAAAGCCTTTCCAACACGACCCAAACGAAGGCGAATCACGGAAAGAAAACCTCACTTCCTGAAGTCCGCAGCAGATGCTGCACACGTGATTTAGCTCGCCCAAACTCGGCTGATGTCGTATACTTTATCTTACCTTACACAACAATCGCCATAGCGGTGTCCACCTCCTTGCTCCCCGCGTTCGTTCCCTTCCTGGGTGATTAGGGTCCCCCAAGGCCCGCGATCACATGTGCCGGCGGGACGTGGCGTGACGGACCATCTACGAGAAGTACCCCATCAGATGGGAGGCATCCCAATGTCACATCGCTCCCGGCTCGCCGCTCTCCGTAGGTTCCTCCTTGTATGACTGCTTCTGCACTCCCTTGCGGCCCACAACGACTGCTGCTCCCTGCAGCAGTCCAACCCTTCTCCAAGGGTGGGGTCATACCCACTGAGGCCGATACATATTAGTTCTTGTACACGTTCCCGTCGGCATTGTCAAGGGAAATCGTCCTAAAAAAAATGGAAGGGTGAGGCCCTACCATCGATTTGCCCCTCCGGCAACTCCGTTGTATCTTGCCCTGGCCTGCACCAGACACCATAATGGGCGGCATTCATAAATGCAGTTGGCGTCGTCTTTCGGAAGGACGCAGCATCGTGTGCCCCAGAGAAGATTGTTTTGTCGTGAGAATGCATGACT
>DCUI01000165.1 GCA_002327785.1 Phycisphaerales bacterium UBA2218 | reverse complement strand
GTCGGCACGACGAACAAGACGCACCCCCGCGATTACGAGAACGCCATCACGGAGAACACCGCCGCGATCCTTCGCGTGCATCCGAGCAACTACAAGATCGAGGGATTCTCCTCGGAGGTCCCGCTCGATGCGATGGTCGAGATCGCACACAGGCACAACCTTGTGATGATCGACGACGTGGGCGCCGGGGCGCTGGTCGATTTCTCGCAGTTCGGGTTCGAGCCGGAGCCGACGCTGCCGGATTCGGTCCGCCAGGGGGCCGACATCATCACGAGCAGCGCCGACAAGCTCATCGGTGCCTCGCAGGGTGGCATTATCCTGGGCAGGAAGGCCCTGATCGAGAAGGTCCGCAAGAACCAGTTCGCCCGGATCGTCCGGGTGGGCAAGCTGACGATAGCGGTCCTGGAGGCCACGCTCAAACTGTTCCTCGACGAGGCGGTTGCGCTGCGTGAAGTGCCGACGCTGCAAATGCTCCGGCGGAGCGCCGAGGAGATTGCCGGACACGCGAGGCGGCTGGCTTCGGAACTCCGAGAGAAATGCGCCAATGCGGCTGTGACCACAACGAGCGGATTCTCGCAGATGGGCAGCGGCTCGTTGCCCGCGCAGAACCTGGCGACGACGCTCGTGGCGGTCACGCCGCAGAAGATCGGTGCGGATTCGCTGGCGAAGCGGCTGCGGCTCCATGAGACCCCGGTCTTCGCGCGGATTCAGAACGATCAGGTCCTGCTGGACCCCCGTACGCTGCGCGACGGTGATGATTCGATCATCGTCGAGGCCGTAACGGCGGCCCTTGCGGCTGAAGTGGCACGGGCATCCTGCCCGTGAGTCCCACGGGCGTCTCGCCCGCGGAGGAACAATGATGTGCAGGGCCAAGCCCGCCCCCGGACCGGAGGGCCGCTGCGCGTNNTAGGACACATAGGACATGACCACCCAGCAACACAACGTCACCATCGGCACAGCGGGCCACATCGACCACGGCAAGACCGCGCTGGTCAAGCTCCTGACCGGCTGCGAGACGGACCGGCTCAAGATCGAGAAGGAACGCGGGATGTCAATCGAGCTGGGCTTCGCCCCGTGCGTGATCGCGGACCTGGAGGTCGGCATCGTCGACGTCCCGGGCCACGAGAATTTCGTCAAGACGATGGTGGCCGGGGCCAGCGGGATCGACGGCTGCATCCTCGTCGTGGCGGCCGATGACGGGGTGATGCCGCAGACTCGCGAGCACCTCGATATCCTGACTCTGCTGGGCGTGCGGCATGGAATCGTTGCCCTGACGAAGGTGGACGCGGTCCCGCCGGAACGAACGCAGGCCGCCTCGCAGGAAGTGCGCCAGTTCGTCACCGGCACGTTCCTCCAGGATACGCCGATCCTGCCGATCTCCAACATCACGGGCGAGGGATTCGAGGATTTCTACGAGGCCCTCAAGGCGATGGTCGCGACGATCCGGCCCAAGACGGCCAACGGCGTTTTCCGCGTTCCGGTAGAGCGGGCGTTCTCCGCAAAGGGCTACGGGACGATTGTAGCCGGCATTCCGACCTGTGGCTCCATCGGCATCGGCGACGAGGTCGAGCTGCTGCCGCAGCGGACGAATGGCCGCGTCCGGGCAATCCAGGTCTATGGCCGGGACAGTGCCCGGGCCATGGCGGGCCAGTGCGCCGCGATCAACGTCCCGCAGTGGGATCAGAAAGCAATCGAGCGGGGCAATGTCATCAGCATCAGCAACTATTTCGTTCCACACCAGTGGTACCTGTGCGAGCTCAAGCTGCTGGACTATGAAAAGGCCGATCTCAAGAACGGGGCCCGGGTCAAGTTCCACACGGGCACCTCGGAGACCACGGCGGGCGTGTACCTGTTCCAGGAGGGCAGCCTCAAGCCCGGCCGGCAATGCCTGATCCAGGTCTTCTTGAATGAGCCGGTCGTCGCCGGGCCGCGAGATCATTTCATCCTGAGATCGCTATCGCCCACGCGCACGCTCGGCGGCGGCATGGTCGTCGAGGCCATCGAGAAGCGACTCAAACGCACGCACCCTGAGATCCTCGCGGATGTCGCTGAGCGGGCCAGGGCCGTGGTGAACCCGAAGGACTTCGTCGAATACTGCGTGAGAACCGCCGAATCCGTGGCCGCCGAGGAGAAGCAAATCTCCATTCGCACCAAGACCCCACTGCCGGAGCTGGCCCCCTTGCTGGCCGAGCTCGCCGGCGAGGGTCGAATCTTGCCCTTGAGCGGAAGACTGTATATTCACACGGATACCGTCAACCGGGTCGGACAGCACCTGCTCAATACCGTCCGCGGCTTCCACCACCAGCATCCAGAAAGCCCCGGCATGACCCGCGAGCAATTCCTCACGGAATCCGCAATCCGCAAAGACGTGTTCGACGCATTGACCGAGCGGCTACGGTCCGAGGGCAAGCTGGTCGAACGAAAGGGCTGCCTGGCTCTGCCGGAACATCGGGAGCAGTTCAACGATGCCGAGCAGCAACTGCTGCACACCGTGGAGGCCATGTTCAAGAGCCATCCGTTCGACCCGCCCGGGCCGCAGGAGGTTGCCGACAAGACGAGGATCACGCCTGCCCAGGTCGAACGGGTCATACGGATTCTCATCGAGCAACAGCGGCTCGTCCGGATCGAGCAGGACCTGTATTTCCACGCCGAGGCGGTCGCCGCCGCCCGGGAGCGATTGATCGCCTACATCAAAGAGCACAACGGCCTGGAGAGCGTTCAATTCAAGTACGTTCTCGACACGACGCGCAAATACGCGATTCCCCTGCTGGATTACTTCGACAAGATCGGCCTGACCCGCCGGGTCGGCTATACGCGGCTTCTCAAATAGCACGGGCATCTTGCCCGTGGTACTCAAGGCCGGGGCGACCGTGCTACGAAACGCCTTACGGTCTCACAACAAGCGGAGCCGGCGCTCTTGAGACGCAGCCCCGCTACACGATAGAATGGATATCGTTACGGATGGACGAATTGAAGGAAGGATTGTCGATGTCCTATGGTAAAACAGCCGCGAAGATCGTCGCCGTCTTGGGCGGGGTCGCTATTCTGCTGATGGTTCTGCGACCGGGGTGAGGCAGTCCGCTACGGGCCCTTGTAGGGCCCCTGATGCTCCTGTGCCCACCGCTGGCCCTCGGGTTCAGCATCGTCGGGATCATGCGGGACGGGCGAAGGCTCTACGCCGCGATCATGCTCCTGATCTCGGCGGCGCTGACCTTCTGGTCCTTGTGGGTCACGGGCCTCTGGCGGGCTCTATTTCCTTGAATTCGCCGCAGGCCCGGTATGAGCGTAATAGATAGATAGACAGAGGGTTGTCCATGCGCTATGGCATCATGGCTATGCTCGCCCTTGCGGTTTGCGGCGGGATGCTGACGCTGCTGATCGTCCTGCAGCCTGGCTGAGGCAGCTCGATTCCGGCCCTTGTAGGGCCGTTGTGCCTTCTCTGTCTCGTCGTCGCTCTGGGTTTGAGCATTGTGGGAGTGCGACGGGATAAGCGAAGGTTGCTTGCCCTCATCACGCTGCTCGTTTCGGGCGCGTTTATGATCCTCTTCCTGGCAGCCCCGGGTGATGTCTCGTCTTTCCTCTCGGCCCTGGGGTGCTGAAATACGCCGGTGCCGGGCGCCTCTCCCACGGACCAGATCCCTCACTCCGCGGCGCTCGGTTCAGGATGACAAACACATCCTGCCGCTGGTTCTGTGACAAACGGCGGTCGTCATCACTTGACATCCAGATAACCCTCCGGAACGACCATGAACTTGTACCCGCCGATGTCGGTGAAGTAGATGCGGTCTCGGCCGGCCTCGGTCATCTTTGAGGGCGGGTCGCAATAGCCCCATTGCAGGAAACTGCCCTGCCTGCCGATACCGATGTCGCCGTACGACTTGCCGTGATTGAAGCCAACGGCCAGGATCTCGGCATCGGGTGAATCCCTAAAACCGCGAGAGCGGGCGACGACGTTGCCCCTTTGCGTCTCCTGGACCCGCCAGACCTTGATCTTGTCGGGCAGCTTGCCGGGGCCGCGATACGTTTCCCGGTAGTTCGACGGAGTATCGCGGTACTCGGCCTCGGGTCGGACAGCCAGCGGCGTGCGATACACTTCGTGGTCGAGCGACTCAACATGAGCCGCGTTTTCCATGCAGTTTCAAATTCACCTGCGAATTCGCGATTGCGCACAATCCCAGGAGAATCAGGCATGCCTTCGCTGCGCCACGCATCAGTGGGTTTTCACGACCTGACATTCCCATATCGGGTCCCTCCAATAGCTGCTGAACCATTGGAGTTGTAACATCTGCGTCGCATGCGCGTCAACAGAATGTGAGGGTCCGGGATAGTGTTTGATTTCCTTCGGGCCGCGTGGTAAACTGGGGAAATCGTGGCGGCGTTCCGCGTTTCGACCGTGCATATTGGAGGGACGAGAGTATGGCTGGTCGTGGCAACAATCACATGCGTTTCGCAATGAGAGTCTTGCCGTCGCTGCGCATCGTCGCCGTTGTGGTCGTTTTTGCGCAGGTGGCGCGAGCGGAGGAAGGAGTGTTTCCTCTGGAGGAAGTTTCCGTCTTCGATCTGCCCAAGGAGGCTGGGCAACAATTCCTCATCGGGCAGCGATCCGCCTGTGGCGACAAGCCGGACCCGAACGTCGCGGTCTATCCGAAGTTCGCGTCGAGTCAGCCCATTTATGGGACAGCGGACTTCTCGGACCCCATGGGCAGCCCGGAGGATGGCAAGCTGTACCGGTTTGCCCTTGATGAATCCGCCGGAACGGGAAAGGGCTACGATCGCCTCCGCTTCGACCTGAACCACGATCTCAACCTGACCAATGACGGTGTTCTGACGGTTCAAAAGAACCCGCCCGCGAACGCGATGCTGGGGTACTCCAATCTCAAACAGCAGGCGTGTTTCGAGAATCTGGCCATCCCCTTCGTCTGTGGCTCGCAGGGTGAACGGCCACTTGAAATGATGCCCCGATTGACCGTCTCCAGCAACGGATATAAGGGCCTGAGTCTCGTCACAACCAAGGCGAGGAAAAGCCGGATCGCGTTCGCCGGGCAGAAGTGCGACGTTCTGCTTGGGCACTGCTATATCGCATCAGGCTGGTTCGATCAGCCCTGGACGGCCCTGCACCTGACGCCCGCCGGAAACAGCCAGCCCTGGAACTGGTGGGGCGGCGACCGCCTGAATGCCATGCACAAGATCGACGGCACGTTCTACGCGTTCTCCGCCACGCCGACCGGCGACAAGCTGATCGTCCGTCCCTATGAGGGACCGCTCGGCACGTTCGAGGTCGGCGCCGGCGGGCGGGACATCAGCCAGTTCGAAATCACAGGATCACTGCGGTCGGAGAAGACGGCGGTGGCGGTCGGGGACATCAGCGATGACCCTCGGCCTGCGTATACGCGATCATGCCGGCTGCCGGTCGGCAACTATCTGTTCGAATACGTGACCCTGCAGTACGGCACGCTTCGCATCGGTATCTCCATGAACTACCATGCCGATGGCAGGCGACAACACCTGAAAGGCCGCCAGTTGGTCTATGGCATCGCAATCCGCGAGGACAAGCCCTTCGTGTCCGACTTCTCGAACAAGCCGGATGTCCTGTTCGCAAGCCCTGCCCGCGACCATCGGGTCAAGGTGGGCGAAGAACTCACTGTCGCAGCGGTCCTGATCGATCCGGTACAGGATTTTATGATCCGTGATTTCAGCGCTGCCAATGAACAGTCTGGTTCGCTCGATCCGAAAGTGACCGTCGCGCGGGCCAACGGCGAGATCGTCGCCCAAGGCGTCATGCCCTTCGGCTGAGACGGCACCTGCGGGTACTCGTGGCGAGTACCACAAGACCTCAAGCTCGACGGCAACGAAGAGACGCTCACCATCACCGTGACCTACGACACCCGGGAACTCTATGGGACCGTCGTCGGCAAACGCGAGATCACCGTCATTCGCAACTGAGCGGACAGCATCCTTACAGGAAAGGAACGACTATGTGCCTCAAGAGAGCAGACTTGAATCGGCGGATCGGTGGAAGGACCGCCCGGTGGGTTCTTCTGACCCTCCTGTTCTGCGGGATCGGCATCGCCACGGCGACGAAGCTGGAGGCCTCGCCCGGGCCAACGGCGACCTCCATCCCCAAGGACGCTGCGGTCTTCGACCTCAAGGAGATCTCCACCTTCGATGCGCCCGACGCGGTGAGAACGAGATTCCTCTTCGGCGCCTACGCCGTGTGCGAGGCTGAGCCGGGTGCGAACGCCGGACGCGATCCTGCATTCCAATCGGACAGGCCGCTTTATGGATCCTTCCACGTCGGCGCTGCGTCTACAGAGCCGAATGCGGGGTGTCATTACCGGTTTGCGATTGACGAATCCGCCGGTCCTGGGCAGGGCTACGACCGTATGTACCTCGACATGAACCTGAACAAGGACCTGACCGACGACGGATTCTGCCGGCCGATGAGGGACGTGCCCGACAAGGCCCTGGCCCAAGTCGGCACGGGGGTCACGCAAGTGTGCTTCGAGCCCATCAAGCTCCAGATCGCACCCGGGGATGATCCATCGCCAGGGCTTGAAGTCATGCCTCGCCTTCTGGTCTACGCGAACGACCGCCAATACATGACGCTGATGACGACGAAAGCACGCGTCGGTGAGATCCAAATCGGAGGGGACAGATTCACTGTCGTACTCGGCCACGGCGGCGGCATCCCGGGCTGGTTCGACCACCCCGAAACGGGCCTCTATTTGTTTGCGGCGAACAGGGCGAATGACAGGCCCGTTTCATCATGGTACGGGGGCGACCGGCTCATGGCCATGCACCGGTCGGGCGACGCCTATTACCGCCTTGCCGCCACGCCGAGCGGCGATAAACTCTTCGTCTGGCCTTATCGAGGGCCTTTCGGCGTCCTGGAGATCAAGGCAGGCGAACGCAGCGTCCAGAGAGCGTCTGTCAGCGGCTCTCTGAGCTCGAAAGACGCAGCCATCAGCTTGACGGACAGTCTTGCCGGACAGAGCGCGTCCCCCTCAAGCTCCTTCCGCCTGCCCGCGGGAGACTACGGTCCCCTGCTCCTGAATGTCACGTATGACACGTTGAATTGCCTGATGCTGCGCAACCGCCACGCGGACGGCTTGCCGGGAGGGCGCTCGCAGGAAGGGCCTCCGATCTATCCGATCCAGATTCGTGAGGACAAACCCTACGTGCTCGACTTCTCGGGCAAGCCGCAGGTCGTGTTCGCCTCGCCCGGCAGGAACCATCGCCTCAAGCCGGGCGACCAACTGGAGGTGAAGGCCGTCCTGACCGATCCATCGCTTGACATCATGTTCCGCTCCATAAGGAAGGGTGAACAACTGGACCCGAAAGTCGTCATCAAGCGTGCCAACGGCGAAATCGTCGCCGAGGGCGTGATGCCCTTTGGCTGAGACAGCACCTGCGGGTACTCGTGGCGAGTACCGGAAGGTTTCAAGATCGATGGCAGCGAAGAGACACTCACAATTACCGCGACGTACGACACCCGCGAGCTGTATGGCACCGTGAGCGGCCAACGCCGGGTCGTTGTCTCTCGGTAGTGATTGAGTGCTGATCCAGGAAGAGGCGTCATGCGTCTGCCCCTGAAACTCAGTGTGGCAATCGCCTGCCTCCTCCTTGCGACACGCGCATGGGCGGATCGCGAGGGCGGCGGCGAGCTGACATTCGACCTGCAGGAGGTATCGGCTTTCCAGACACCGGGTCGCATGCACTCGCTGTTCATCATGGGGCACCGGGCCGTGTGCACGGTGCTGCCTGATCCCAACGTCAACAGGTATCCGGCTTTCGTGTCGGAAGCGGTGCTCTATGGCGCTGTCGAACTGCCGCGTGGATTCCTCGTGCTGGAGCCGGGCCGGCTCCACGCTTTTGCCCTCGATGAGTCCGCAGGCGCGGGCATGGGCTATGACCGTCTGTACTTCGACCTGGACTGCGACGGCAACTTGGCGAATGATCCGCCCCTGGCGAGGCTGCCGGCGCCGCCCGAGGGCGCGATGCTGGAGGAGAGGTCGATCCGGCATCAGGTGTGCTTTGAGTTCGTGCAGATTCCTCTGCCCTTCGGAGAGGGCCAGGTTCGCGCAATGGAGGTCATGCCGCGCCTGGTGATGGGTGAAGACAGCAGAGCGTACCTCACGTTCGTGACCACCACGGTGCGAAAGGGGCGTGTGGAAATCGACGGCCGCACGTACGAAGCCTGGCTCGGGCACAATTGGCGCATCGGCGGCTGGTTCGACCACCCCTCGACAGCCTTGCACCTGATTGCCGACGGGAACTTCGACGTCCCGAGAGGCTGGATGCCCTATCAGCTTCGCACGTTCCGTCGGATCGGAGAGACCTGGTGCACGTTCTCAGCCACGCCGGCCGGCGACCGGCTGACGGCACGTCCTTACCCAGGCGAATTCGGGACCCTCCAGGCAGGGCTTGCAGGCCGCAAGGTCCGAAAGACGCGTATCAGCGGGGAGTTGGAATCTGACTCGGCGATCTTCTCCATCGGAGGCCGGCCTGTCGAGTCCTACGGAGAGCTTCGCCCCGTCGCAAGTTGCCGCGTGCCGGTCGGCGATTACACCGCCTGTCTCGGCATATCGCTGGACGATCTGCGTCTGGAGATCCTGCCGAACGCCCATGCGGATGGATGGCGGAAGGGACGGGGGCATACAGGCTATGAACGCGGCATCCACATCCGCAAGGAAACGCCATTCGTGCTTGATTTCTCGAACAGACCCCAGGTCGTGTTTGCCAGTCCACCTGCGAATCAGCGAGTCTCGGTTGGAGAGGAGCTTCAGGTCTACGCCATCCTGACAGACCCGGTGCTCGACGTCATGTTCATCAACATCGCGCGTGCCGAGACGGGTTTTGTCCCTGCTGAATTGATCCTCCACGAAGATTACCGCCATGCGCATCTGGCGATGGCCGCCGGCGTTCTCATCTCGCTGTGCCTGTGGGCAGTCGTTCTCGCCCTTCGCCCGAGGCGCCGGATGATCGCCCTTGCCGCGGGTCTGGCGACGGTCCTGACGCTGGCGGGGGTGATCGTATTCGCCCTGTCGGTGCGCCGGCGATTTCTTACCGACGGGGAATACGAACAAGAAATGACGCCCCAGGTGACCATTGCTCGCTCGAACGGCGAGATCGTCGCGCAGGGTTCTATGCCCTTCTACTGAGGCGGCACGCGTGGGTACTCGTGGCGAGCGCCGCAAGACCTCAAGCTCGACGGTAGCGAGGAAACCTTCACGATCCAGGTGACCTATGAAACGCGTGAGCTCTATGGTAGAATAACTGCCACAAGGGAGTTCACGATCTCGAAGAACGAATGAACACAACCGTTCCATGGCTGAGTTGAGAATGGCAAGCCGTAGCTCTGTCACATTGGTCGTTTGGGCCCTGGTCCTCGCCCGCGTGTCGGCGGTCGGCGGGCAGGAGAAGATGGGAGAGCTCCACATCGAGGGCCGGGGAATCGAGCAACTGGTTCTCAGGGACAACAGGGGCGATCAAAAGACGTTCAGTCGCCCCGGGGCAACGGTGACCTTGCCCGCCGGCGGTTACGCTGTCAACAGCATCCGCCTGGAAAGGGGCCATTACAGCCAGGCCCCCATGATTCCCAACGACCTTTGGACCACTGTGGACCCCAACGCACGCGCCACACTGAAGGTGGGGGCTCCGTTGCGGCAGGTGGTGAAGATCGAACGCCGAGGGCCGGTGATGGTCCTGAACTATGGGCTGGTCGGTCGGGGTGGCGAACGGTACGCGATCCGCCGGAATCAGGATTCCGGGACGCCCGCATTTTCCGTGTACCGAGGTGACGAAAAAGTGTCCTCGGGCCAATTCGAGTTTGGCTGAGGCGGCACCTGCTCGTACTCGTGGCGAGTACCTCTTCGAGCGTCCGGTCGGTTGCGAATCGTCCCGTCCTGCGCTCTGGGCTCGCTGGCTGCGAGTGAAGGCGAGCCGATCCTTTACACATGGTCGTGGTACCACAGTATCACGGGGCTGGGCCTGTGCAGTCCGTTCTTCCGGCAGCGGCTGATCCTGTGCTTGCCGCAGCAGCCCACATCGAGCTGTAACGACCCCGGCGTTTCACCCTCCATTGCGTGGAACTGATCCGGATTACAATTGATTCTTGCGCTTTTCCCACCGGCCCAGGAGGGCTCGCACAATCTCCAACCCACAGACTTGAACGCCGACGGTGGGCCTGATATCCTTGGCGGGTGCTACAACAGTGCCGGTGTGGCGGAATCCCTGCTCGATGCACGGGACTGTGAAACGGCCGCTCGATTTCTGACGGAGGCACACCCGAATGGCTCGGAATCTCAACAGGCGCGACTTTCTCAGATCGGCGGGCGCCGGCGCGGTGGCGGCCGGCCTCGCGGGGTGCGGGCAGCTCACAAGTCGGACCAAGCCAAAGACACCGGTCCGAAAACCCAACATCATTTTCATCCTCGCGGACGACTTGGGCTACGGCGAACTCGGCTGTTACGGCCAAAAGCTGATCCAGACGCCCGGCATCGACCGGATGGCCGCCGAGGGGATGCGATTTACGGACCACTACGCCGGCAGCACCGTCTGCGCCCCCTCGCGATGCTGCCTGATGACCGGCCTGCACACGGGACATGCGTATGTTCGCGGCAACAAGGAGATCCAGCCGATGGGCCAATTGGCCCTGCCGGCAGATACCGAAACGCTGCCGAAGATGCTCAAGCGGGCCGGCTACAAGACCGCCCTGATCGGAAAGTGGGGACTGGGCGGGCCCGGCAGCACAGGCGCCCCGAACAATCAGGGCTTCGACCATTTCTTCGGCTATCTGTGCCAGCGCCACGCCCACAATTACTACCCGGAATTTCTGTTCCGAAACGATGAGCGCGTCCCGCTGAAGAACAAGGTCCCAAACGCCCGGGAGGATGGCGCGGGCGTGGCCACGGAGAAGGTCGAATATGCCTACGACCTGATGGAGCAGGAAGCGCTCCAGTTCGTCACAGAGAACAGGGACGGCCTTTTCTTCCTGTACTTGGCCGTGACGCTGCCCCATGCCAATAATGAGGCAGGCAGGAACGGCATGGAGGTGCCGGACTCCGGGGACTACGCCGCAAAGGATTGGCCACAGACGGAAAAGGGACGAGCGGCGATGATCTCCCGGCTGGATCGCGGCGTGGACCGTCTCCTGCGGCGAGTCAGAAATCTGGGCGCCGACCAGAACACCATCGTCTTTTTCAGCAGCGACAACGGCCCCCATCGCGAAGGCGGCTCCGACCCGAATTTCTTTAACAGCGGCGGCCCGTTGCGAGGCATCAAACGCGACCTGCACGAGGGAGGCATCCGCGTTCCGCTGATCGCCTGGTGGCCCGGGCGGATCGAGACGGGCACTGTGACGGGCCACGTCTCGGCGTTCTGGGATTTCCTGCCCACGTGTGCCGTCCTGGCCGGCGGCAAGCCCCCCGAGAATATCGACGGCCTGTCCATGGTCCCGACGCTGCTCGGCATCGGCCGCAAGCAGAAACAGCACAAGTTCCTCTACTGGGAATTCCACGAGCGAGGCTCGGCCCAGGCCGTGCGATTGGGACGATGGAAAGCCATCCGCCTGCCCGGCGGGACCCTCGAACTCTACAACCTGGAGAACGACCTCGGCGAAACCACCGACGTTGCCGCCCATCACCCGGAGATCGTGGCGAAGATACGGACATACCTGGCCGAGGCCCGAACCGAATCTGAGTTCTGGCCGCTTGACCGCAAGGAGGGCGTCTGAGATGGCGTTGACCGAAGAGTTGAAGCGATGTCCCTTGTGCGGCGGCGCGTCCGGCCGTGAAGGGCTCAACGGCAAAGTCCCCTTGGTCAAATGCCATGGTTGCGGGTTCGTCTACGCCGGCTCGTCGGACCGGGAGATCGAAGCGGCGAACCGGTGCGGCGAGGAGACCAAGGACCTGTATCGGCAGATTCAGAGCGCTTTCGACGTGGCATGGTTTGACTGGCTGGTGAGCCGGTTCCCAGGAACGACCGTCCTGGACATCGGATGTGGAAACGGCTTGCTCCTGCGACGGTATCAGGCGGCCGGCTGGACCGTTGCCGGCGTGGACCCCGCGCCCTGGGCGCAGACGACCGATTACCCCGTGTTCGCAGACATGAGCCAGACGCCTCGTGACTACTACGACGTGGTAACGTGCACCAGCGCGCTGGAGCACCTGCCGGAGCCGGTCGCCATGGTGAAGCTCGCTCTGGGCGCCGTTCGTCCCGGCGGCGTGGTCTACATGAGCGTGCCCAACTACGACTCGTGGGCCGCTCGCCGTCGTCCGGAGCGAATGCGAGAGCAAGAAGTGCCTCACCACTGCAACTTCTTCACGCCGCGAGATCTGCGGCGCCTCTGTAGATGCGCCGGTGCGTCATCATTCCGAATTCGGTCCTACGGCCTGCCTCTGGCGTGGGATGTTTGGAGAAAGCACCGACTGAAAGCGGGAAAACGCGCGGCATCCTCCTGCATCCGGACGCAACAGCAGTCCCCGCGTCCGGGCTGGAAACACCGGCTGGTTGTCAAGGCTTACTACTGGGCCGGTTTTTGGCGGGGTGACAAGTTGGAATTGTACATGACGCAGCCGTTTTGAGACCGTCCCTTATTCCTTCGCCCGTGTCGTGCGGTAGATGATCACCATCCTGTCATCTCTTGGCCCGAGGGACGCAGAGTGCATGCGCGCCCAGTCCTGCGGCGCTTGCATCGGATTGCTCCCCTCGATCCGAACGACGTAGTCTGCCTTTCGCGAGTCGGGATATCGCTCGTAGTGGAGGCCCTGGCGTTGGGCATAGAAACCGATGCGTCCATCCGGGTCGGCCACAACCGCGTCGGTTCGGGTGTTCTGACGCAGCCATTCGCCCGCAGTCCGGAGCCCGACTTTGTCCGCCCGCAGAGGGGTGAGGATGAGCTTGGGCGTACACAGGACGATACCGCCGACCATAAGGAGGTAGAACCAAAGCGGTCGCCCCTCGGCCCCCAAGCTCGCCAGCCTGCCTCGAAATGCATAGATGCGGCTCAGCATTCGCGCCGCGACATCGACGCCGATCGGGAGAAAGCAAATCGTCAGTGAGATGAGCGCCACGCTGTGCCGTCTGTCCGAGCTGTTTCCGATCCAGACGCCCCGGCCGAGCAGCAAGCCCAGGTTGACGATCACGATAGCCGGAATCAGGACCCATTCCAGGGTCCCTTCACGACCCTCTCGATACCGGTAGAGCCCCAGGATCCACAGCAGGGCCGGGATGACCATGAAGTTCTCGCCGATGCCGCCAGCCACGTCATTCGCCGCGCCCGCCAGATCGAGAAGGGAAAGAGACGCTTGAAGTTTGCAGTGGGAGGTTTGAAGCGCCGCGCCGACTGCTGCTTCTTCCCACTTCACGTTTCCCTCGTCACCCTTCCAACTTGACACTTCCGACTTCTCACTTCCCTCGCCCGTGACGCGGATTGTTATCAACTGGCAACACGGCAATTTCCCATCCGCGACAATGATGTTCATCTGGTGCTCGCCCTGCCGGCCGGCGCCCGGCCGCCAGCGGAAGACGCCGCCCTCGATGCCGGCGCCGGCGGGCGGCGCTGCCGCCGGATGAACGTACCACGCGATGGTGTCCTTCTGGGCATTGGGTTCGGAGGGAGCAATCGTCGCCCAGGAGTACCCTCGCGTCTGATCCCAGAACCGGTACACCGCCGTGGCATCCGCGGGGTGGTCTTCTTCCCCGAATGCATAAAACACCGCCCCTTCGTAGGTCCATGATCCGGCGGCCGATTCCGTGACGATGGCCTCCTTCTCCGCGTCGCTCATCGTATAGAAATGCCGCTGCTGCTCGGGCGACCAGAACCGATAGACAGGCCGCAAACCCGGCCGGACATCGGGGCCGGCATAGGCGTACCAGGCAATGCCCTCGCAGTTCCACAACTCGGGATGGTGGATCAACAACGAGTCTTTCTCCTGCTCCGAGATCGTCCACAGACCCGCCCCCGTGGTTGCTGACCGGAACGCATACATAGGTCGGGATGCTTGGGGCACTCCCGCCAACGAGAACGACAAGGCGTCGCCGTCCGGGTCGCTCGCCTGGATGGGAAGTTCCAGCAGCTCGCCCTGGCGGACCTCGAACTCGAGCGGGTTGTCTGCCGCCGCCTCGGGTCCCACCGCACTGATGACGGGAGGCATGTTGAAGACCGGCGGCCTGAACTGATGCGGGATGATGCTGCCGCTTGCATAGACGTAGAGCGCGACCGGCACGGCAAACGCACCGACCATCGAAATCACAGCAAAAGTCACAGTGTAAAGATCAAAAGGGTGGAGGCCATCCGGGAAAACCTGGATTCCGCCATCTTGATTTTTGATCTGTGGTCTTCGCGCTTCGAGCTGTACGAGCAGCCCACACGCCGCATAGATCAACAGTTGCGCGCATTCGGGCCGAATGAGATACCCAAGCCCTGCGTCCAATCCAACCAGGGCGAGCACCCACCACCGCCTTGTCGTCAGTCCCCAGTACAGCAGGAGCACGCCGGTGCTCAGGAACAGCACATAGGGCCACTCCCGCAACACGTCACTGCCGAAGAAGGCCGGATAGGGCAGGATCACCAGCACGAACAGGGCCCAGAAGCTGTTGGCGCCGCCTACGAGGAGTTTGCCCAGGAAATACAACGGAACCAGAGACAGCACGCGGCACAGCAATGTGACCCCTTGCGCCGAATAGACCCACAACATCGGTGGGTCCCCCTGGACGAACAGGCTTGCGACCTCGTGACCGGCCCATAGCAGGAAAGGGTACCCCGGCGGATAGCGCCGACAAACCCCGAGCGGATCCTGGTCGAGCAGCTTAGCCTGCTCGATATAGAAGACCCCGTCCTTCGAGATGAGAGGGGCCGTCACGATCAGGTAGACGCCAATGGCCGAGCAAAGCCCCAGGAGAAAGGCCAATCGCAGAACATCGGACTTGAATCTTTCGCGATCCATCCAGGCCATTACCAGAAACACGGCGAGCACTGTTCCCGCCCTCGGGCGGCGACTTGCCTATGATATCACCACGCAGCCTGGGGGGAACGCGCTAATTGACGCCAATTTGCGTTCTCTGGCAAGGACAATTCGAGCCTTGACGCCGCTGGGGCAATCGTATCGATTGGACTATTTGACAGGTTTCGCGAAACCTGAATGGAAGGCCGTATCGGAGCCAATGGCGCGGGCAAAAGCAACTTCGTGGATTTTTGGCTCATCCGGTTTTTGCG
>DCUI01000244.1 GCA_002327785.1 Phycisphaerales bacterium UBA2218 | reverse complement strand
TCGCCCATCGCCGCCAAGCGGCTCAAGGCCATCGAGGAGTATTCACATCTCGGCGCGGGCTTTCGCATCGCCTTGCGGGACCTGGAGATCCGCGGCGCAGGCAACATTCTCGGTCCCGAGCAGTCCGGCCACATCCAGATGGTCGGCTACCAGATGTACTGCGAGATGCTGGCGGACGCGGTCCGGGAGCTGAAGCACGAGAAGGTCGAGCCGCTGCCGACCGCGACGATCGACTTGGGTGTCCCCATCTATATCCCGAAAAACTACATCCCCATGGACCGCCACCGTATGGACGCCTATCGCAAGATCGCGGTAGCGCGTTCGCCCGCCGACCTCAAGCAGATCGAAGCGGAGCTAACCGACGTCTACGGCCCGCTGCCCGAGGAGGCCAGACTGCTCCTGGACATCGGCGAGCTACGAATCGCAGCCTCGAAATGGGGCATCCGCACGATCGTCGCCCAGCTCCCCAAGGCTGGCTACTTCCCCGGCACCCGCAGCGCCACAGGCGACCTGATCTTCTCCTTCAAGCAAGACCCCGGCCGGAAGGTCAAAACACTCTTCGCCAGCATTCGAGGCGACCTGCACCTCCCCGACCCGAAGACCGCCCGCCTCCGCCTGCCCGCAAGCTACTTCGAGCCAGGGACATTGATCACACTTCTGAGGAAGATCCTTGTGGAGAAGATCAAATGAGACCGAACCGCAGTCAGATACGGGACCCGAAACTACGGCGTGGCAAGCACACTTCCCTGCCGGACCTGTTCCTGGCGGCACTTCTGGGGCTGCTCATCGGCGTTCTGCTTCTGTTTCTTCTGGTCGGTCGCCGGCGCGATCAGTGGCGGTGTCTCGCGTGGCTTTGTGGGGTATAACGGTGACCTGAGCTATGGCAGTGCTGGAACCGTGACCAGTTCCTTCTGGGACATCCAGAGTTCACACCGGAATTGGAGCGAAGGCGGCACAGGCAAGACCACGGCCGAGATGCAGACGGCCGGCACGTTCCTGGAAGCTGGCTGGGACTTTGTGGACGAGACGGCCAATGGGAGGGAGGACATCTGGTGGATTCTCGAAGGGCAGGACTATCCGCGATTGTGGTGGGAATTGGACGAGGCCGGAGACGAATACGACGGAACCGCAGATGGCAATTGATAAATGCTGAAGGGGCGGTTCTACCGTCAGCCAGTGGGGAGAAGAGACTGAACGTGAGCCAGAAGTGCGAGCTGCTCGAAGTTTGAAAAGTCCTCGGCTGGCAACTCATAACGGAACTGGACTGCAAATGGGTTCAGTTCCAGCAGAGGCCAGAACGGCCCAGTATTCTCATCTTGATCTTCGAGCAGTCCGAGCAGTGGATTCAGATCATGAGTCCTCGGGTAGTCGATCCCTTTCAGGACCAACCACGCATTGAGAGATTTCTCAACCGCCTGTTGAAGGTGGAAACCGGCGGCGTCTGCATGTGGGTCGTCGGCGAGAGCGAGAATCAATATGGCTTGGTAGTCTCTTTCCGCCAGTTTCATCAACTCACGTGGCGCATCGGTCGGACTCATACCAGACCTTTTCCTCTCGCGGGGCTCTGCCAGCTACATGGTAACTTGAGTCCTTCCATTAGTCTATCTCACTGACAGAGTAGACCAGGATATCCGTCGGTATGCGGAATTCAGGAAGGCATCGCCAGATGCGGGTTGTTTTCCATCGACGACTACGGCATCCGCCGAATGGTTTGCGTTCCACGACCAGAAGATCGACATCTGACTGTGCGCTTGCCTCGCCACGGGCCCAGGAGCCGAAAAGAACGACTCTCTCGGGATTGACCTCCTGGACAATCCGTTGGGTCATCCTGTCAATCAGTTTCTCGGAGACGCTTACCATAGTGACTCCGCATCGGTCTGCAAACCGAACCGTTTGTGTATTGTCCATCTTACCACATCTGCCTGCTCACACAAGCTTCGAGGGCACAATGACGCCCCCCCCGCTCCCTTGCGCCGGAGCGGGGGGCTGTTCTTCTGTCGGTCACTTGCCTATGGAACCTTGGACGTGAATCTATATGTGCCGGAGCCGGCCTCGAACAGGGCGCAGCCGTCCTTCGTGCCGATCAGGCGAACGCCCTCGACCTCGGTGGCGGGCTTGCGGCCTTCCAGGACGCTCGTCGCATCGGCGGCGGGGATGTAGACCGTTGCCGTCGTGTTAGCCGGGATTGTCACGTCGAGCTTCAGGGTGTCGCCGTCCACTTTCCACGCCGTGGCGATCTTGCCTTGGACGGAGTTGTAGGTCGTCCTCGCCCACGACAGCCGGCCACCCGGTTGCGGGCGGATCACGATGTGCTTGTATGCGGGCCCCTCGGTGTCGATGCCGCCGATGGTCCGGAACATCCACTCGCAGACCGCCCCGAACGAGTAGTGGGCGAACGAGTTCATGCCGGGGTCCTGGAAGCCCTTTTCCGGCGTCCAGCCGTCCCAACGCTCCCAGATGCTCGTGGCCCCGTGCTGGATCGAGAAGCCCCAGGAGGGAAACGTCTCGTTGTGGAACAGGTGGTAAGCCACGTCCGTCTCGCCGATGGCGTTCAGCGTGGCCATCAGGTCCTTCGTGCCTACGAACCCGGTCGAGAGGTGCCAGTTGCGGTCGCGGATGTTGTCGACGAGGTGCTGTGCGGCGATCTGGCGTTTCTCCGCAGGCAGCAGGTCGAAGGCCAGGGCCAGGACGTAGACCGTCTGCGTGTCGCCCTTGATCCGGCTGTCTGTGGAGACATAGGCATTGTTGAACGCCGTGCGGATCTCCTCGAAGAGCCGGCGATAGTTCTTCGCGTCATCGGTTTTTCCGAGCACCTCGGCGATCTCGCCGACGAGCTTCGAGCTGTGCGCGAAGTAGGCGGTGGCGAGCACGTCCTTGGGCGTGTCGGCCTGGATGCTCAGCCAGTCGCCGTAGCCTTCGGCCGGCCGCAGTAGCGTCCCCTTCGTTGTGCCCCTGCAATACTCGATCCATTTCTGCATGGCGTCATAGTGCTCGGCAAGGATTCGCTTGTCGCCGTAGACCTGATAGATCGTCCAGGGACAAATCACGCCGGCGTCGCCCCAGGCGGCTGTGCCGCCGCCCATCGCGACCTTGCGTGGCGAGACATCGGAGAAGCCGCCGTTTTCGAGCTGGGCGTCCTCCACGTCCACCATCCACTTTGTGAAGAACGCGGCGACATCCGTGTTGAACGTGGCGGTGCGGACGTAGATCTGCGCATCGCCCATCCAGCCGAGCCGCTCGTCGCGCTGTGGACAATCCGTCGGGATGTCGATGAAGTTGGCCCGTTGCGTCTGGCAGATGTTGTGGTACAGCGTGTTGGCCGTCGGGTCGGAGCAGGCGAAACTGCCGACCACGGGGGTGGCCGAGGTCAGTTCGACACCGGTGATTGTATCCAGGCGGAGTTTGCCGGAATGGCCCGTCACCTCCACGTACTGGAAGCCGTGGAAGGTGAAACGGGGCTGCCAGACTTCCTTGTCGTCGCCTTTGCAGATATAGGTGTCCGTAACCCTGGCGCCACGCAGGTTCGTCGTGTAGATCGTGCCGTCGGGATTGAGCCGCTCGGCGAATCGCAGCACGATCTTCTGTCCCGGCGCAGCGTCCTGAATCTTCAAACGGACGAAGCCGGCGAAGTTGGTCCCCATGTCGTAGACGTAAGCGCCGTTCTGCACCTGGGTCATGTTGACCGGTTTGATCTCCTGGAATTTGCGGACCAGGACACTCGGATAGGACTCGATCTTGATGGCGATCTTCTCCGTGACATCGACGGGTTTCCATTCGCTGCCGTCGAAGTCGGGCGTGTTCCAGCCCGGCATCTCCTTGCGGGCGTCGTAGGTCTCGCCCATCAGGAAATCGCCCTCCAGGATGGGGCCGGTAGCCGCCGTCCAGGTCTTGTCGGTGACGATCGTTTCCGTGCTGCCGTCGGCGTATTCGATGTGCAGTTGCGCCGAGAATCGCGGATTCTTGCCGTAGTGGTCGCGCAGGCGTCCCCAGCCGATGTGGCCGCTGTACCACCCGTCGGCGAGGATGCCGCCGATCGCATTGAAGCCTTTTTTCAACTGGTTCGTGACATCGAACGTGTTGTAGCAGACGCGGACCGCATAGTCGGTCCAGCCGGGGGTGAAGTATGCGTCGTCTACCTGTCGGCCGTTGATGTACAACTCGTAGTTGCCCAGGGCCGAGGCGTACACCGTCGCCCGCTTGACGGGCTTGTCCACGCTGAACTCCTTCCGCAGGAACTGCGCGGGCGGCAGGAATAGTTCGGCTGGTCCCACGCCGACCTCGCCCCAGGGCGAGATGCCATGGGCGCCAAGCACCTCGGCATTGCCCCAGCCTTCGGCGCTGAAATCGACGTCGGTCCAACCGTCCGCCGCAACGTCCGAGCTGCGCCACTGCTCGTCCGAGACGATGGTGATGGGGGCGCCTTCCTCGAAGCGAAATACCAGGACGGCCAGCAAGCCCGCAGGATTCGCGGCGTCGCCTTCGTTCTTTGCCTCGATGGCGATTGCGTTGGCGCCTTTGTGCACGTGTTTGGCGAGGTCGGCAGGTGTCGCCTCCTTGAAGCTGCTGCCGTTGCTGATCTGCCGGCCGTTGAGAAACATCGTGAAACCGTTGTCCACGGAGATCGCGCAGGAGGCGGATACGAGCTCTCGGTCTTCGGGGATAGTGAATTCCCTGCGGAAATAGCGTGTCGCAACGGGGGCCGCGCGTCTGGCGTTCTCGCCCGCGCGCCAGATCCAGGAAGCAGCGGACAGATCCAATTTCTGTGCGGCCGCATCCTGCTCCCGGGAGGCGTCGAATCCGATCCAGTTGGCCCTCCACAGGTCCGGGCTGAGCAGACCCATCGTCCAGTAGGCGGGCTTGCTCCAGGAAGACGGCTTGCCGTCCTTGTCCCATGCTCGCACCTTCCAGTAGCAGGGCATCCGCGATTCGAGCGGCCTGCCCGCATAGGCGATCTGAATGGATTGGTCCGAGGCGACTTTGCCGCTGTCCCACAGGTCGCCGACATCCTTTCCGAGCAGTTTGGGGTCGCTTGCGACCAGTATGCGGTAAGCGGTCTGGGCCTGGCCTCGCTGTCCGGACTCGAGCGTCCAGCTCAATCTGGGTTTGGCGACGTCGATCCCCAGGGGGTTCACCATGTACTCGCATCGCAGCCTTCCGGGTTCCAGGGCGCCCCCGAATGGGCCGGCATGGGCGCCGGCCGCTATCAGCCATCCGATGCAGGCGGTTCCGAGAATTGTCCTGACGATTCGACTATCCGTTTTCATAGTGCTTGACCTCCTACTGTGCAGTTCCACATTGCCGCCGATCCGGGGCAAACAGGTCCGTCCGTGCCGTCCACCGTAGCATCGGTGAGATAGCCCCGCTACTTCTTCTCAGGCTGCTGGGGCGGAGGCTCCGCTTTCTCCGACGAGCCGCCGTAGATGAATCGCATCTGGCCGACGTTGGGTATCCAGCGAAGGGAGACAATTCCATGCAGCAGGCGAATCGGCGTATTCTGCCGGCTGTTGGCGATCAGCGAGTTCTTGAGACTCTCGGGCCAGGGAAATTCGAAGCCGCTTGGCCAGTAGACGAACAGGGCTTTGCCCACCAGGTAATAACGGGGTACGATACCGGCCCGCGGCGGATCCCAACTCCTGCTGGCGACCGTGGGCTGGCCCCACCAGCGACCGTCCTCACTGTTCGGGCTGTTGTCGCCCAGCACGAAGAATTCATCTTCGTTGAGTTTGAACGGGGAGCCCTCGACGGCCCGGATGGGCTTGCTGCCTTCGCGGCCTGTGTAGTGGACATCCCGGAACAGTGCGACGTGAGAGAGCGTCAGCTTGCCGGCGCCGAAGATCTCGGCACGCGGGGAAGGCTCAGATCTCTCTCCCATCGCATCCGGCAACTGTCCCAGATCGATGGACAACTCGTTGCCGTCGAAGTCGAACAAGAGTTGGTGGTCCACATTTGCGAACTTGACCAGCGTGTAGACCCCCGGCGCGGGAGGAGAGGATACCTCCTTGCGGGCCAGGACAGTCTCCCGGCCGTCGTTGATTTTGGCCAGGGTCATAAAGCCGTCCAGATCCACCCAAGCCTTGTAGTCGATCCCATTTTTGCTCAGGGTGATGCCGATTTGGCCCTCGGAGCTTGCCGGATTCACATAGAAGCGAACCATCAGATCGCTGGCCACAGGCATGCGGCTATAGTTGTACATTTCATCATAGGCGTAGGTAGCGGCGAAACCGTTTGCCGAGGGGGCGCCATAGGTCAGCACGCTGGGTTCTCCGGGCGGGCAATCCAGCAGCAATGTCGTGGGATTCTCGTCGCGGATTTTCCACGCCGAGCCATCCAAATTGAAGGGGGGCTGCCAGCGATGCTCGTTGAACCCGGCGCGTTCGTTCGGGTTGACCGGCCGAAAATCGTGGTCGTAAATCGGCATCCACAGCTCTTTCTGCACCTGGGGGGGCTTACGGGCGATGAGTCCATCAATGTAGATGTCGCCGTCAATGATCTCGATGGTTTCCCCCGGCAACCCGATGAGGCGTTTGATGTAGTTCTCCGACGGATTGACGGGGTTCTTGAACACGATGACGTCCCAGCGTTTGGGCTCCTGGAACTGATAGATGCACTTAAGCACGAGGATGCGGTCTCCGTTGGCTACGGGCACCTTGTCTCCGGGGGGGATGTGGTAGCCGCAGCTTGGGCAGCGCGTCCGCTGGCGGATCGAGACGGGACCCGGCGGGATCGTATCCTCCAGCATGCCGTAGCTCTGCGGTACGAAACCATGGTCATACTGGTAGCCGCACTGCGGACAACGCAGGCGAAAATGCGCCCCCTTGAGCGTGTCGGCCATGCTGCCCGTGGGGATCCGGAAGGCCTCCATCACAAACGCCCGGAACACGAACGCCAGAATGAAGGCGGTGATCAACCATTCAAAGGTGTTGGCGATCTCCGCTGCACGGTCTTTTTTTTTCGCGACGGGTTTCTTTCTGTCGGCCCTATCCGTTTGATTCTCAGCCATTCACTCCTATCCTGTCCGCAGATGACTGCTTACCAGTTGTCGGGCGGCGGTACCGGATTCCTTTTGATCCTTGCCTTCGGCAGAACATGCGCCCGACGCCTATTCGAGAGGCTCATTATGCCGCCGCGGACAGAGGCGGTCAACCGTGGAAAAATTTTGCCTGAAAGTACTTGCTGCATAGAAGTCTTTACTGTATAGTGATTTGCAGAAGTTCATCCTTACTATTCCGGTGGCATTGCGTCCGGCGCGTTGCGCCGATTGCACCGCGAGCCAAGCGCCGAGAAGGCGTCCGTCGGCGTGGCTCTTTTCTTTTAGTGAGGTAACCTATGGCGACAGTCACAAAGAAAGAACTGATCGATCGCATCGCAGAACGCACGCAGGCCAAGCGAGTCTCTGTGAAGCGCATCGTCCAGACTTTTCTGGATGAGATCGTGAAAGAGCTGTGTCTCGATAATCGGTTGGAGTTCCGGGATTTCGGGGTATTCGAGACCCGCACGCGTGCCTCGCGGACGGCGCAGAACCCCAAGACACTCGAGCGTGTGGAGGTTCCGACGAAGCGAACCGTGAAATTCAAGATGGGTCGGCTCATGCGGGAGCACCTCATTGCTTCCACTCGCGCGTCGGCACAGGCCAAACAGGGTCTGTGAAGGCCGCGGTCGTCGCCGTGGTGTGATGCCGACGGAAGGATGAGTCTTCCCGAGAGTCGTCGCAAAGGAGCCTCATATTATGTTGGAAGGAACAGTCAAATGGTTCAACCCTCGAAAAGGGTACGGATTCATCGGAACCGATGACGGCCGCGACGTGTTCGTACACTATTCCAGCATTGCCGGGGATGGCTTCAAGACGCTGGACGAGGGAGATGTGGTCTTGTTCGATATTGCCGAAGGGGAAAAGGGATTGCGAGCCACCAATGTCGTGCCCAAACTCCCCTCGCAGAAGCAGACCTCGCCGTAGGGTGAGGAGGTTCGGAGGAGGCTGTGGCATCCGTTTTCCATCCACAGTCCTGCCCCCTGGCGGTTTCTCAGCCGGGTTCCCAGAAAACGTTGATGATGATTGGTGATACCGGCCGGTGTGCTGTGCTGCCGGGCCGCCCGTTTTATCTCTTGCGGCCGATACGCATGTAGCGTATAATCTCAGGCAGCAAGGGAACATTATGGTCAATGGTGAGTGCCAATCCGGGCTTGACTGTAGCGTCCTGGTGCTCAACAAGCACTACATGGCCATCCGTATTGTCGGCGCGAGGCGTGCGTTTTCGCTGTTGTGCCGCGAGCTGGCCGAGGTCGTCTCCTTTGAGGAAGACGCCTATACCAACTACGATTTCCGGAGTTGGATCGAGGTCAGTCAATCCCGCCATCAGTTCGAGCCCGACGCCCATGATTGGGTCTCAACCGTGAACCTGTACGTTGCCGTGCCGCGGATCATCCGCCTGTTGTTCTATGACCGCCTGCCCCGCACCGATGTCAAGTTCAACCGCCGCAACATCTTCGCGCGCGACAAGAATCATTGCCAGTATTGCGGCAAGCGCTTCCCCACGACGGAGCTATCCCTCGACCATGTGATCCCCCGCAGCATAGGCGGCAAGGCGACGTGGGAGAACATCGTCTGCGCGTGCACGAGCTGCAACGTCAGAAAGGGCGGGCGCACACCCAAGCAGGCCGGCATGGTTCTCATCCAGAAGCCGATCAAGCCCAAGCACAGCCCCATGCTCCACATCCACCTCGGCCATCAGCGATATCGCTCCTGGAAACAATTCCTCGACCATGCTTACTGGTCTGTGGAGCTGAAGTAGCCGTCCCGGCTACCGTTCGGCGTTTGTTTGGTCTCCGCAGCCACCGCCGTCTTGTCACCTCTTGTCGGCACCGATGCTCTATGATGGCAGAAAGCAATTGACGGTCTTCTGGAGAAATGCCACATGAGTGATTGGGCCGGTGAAAACGAGTTGTTGCAGGCGAGTCTGGCGGGCAACACGGAGGCCTTTGGCAAGGTCGTTCATCGCTATCAATCGCTTGTCTGCGCCATCACCTACAGCGCCACGGGAGATGTCGGCCGAAGCGAAGAACTGGCTCAGGAGGCCTTTCTCCGCGCCTGGCGCAACCTGTCTCAACTGGAGGATACTACGAAGTTCCGAGCCTGGCTGTGCACCATTGCCAGGAACCTCGCCCATGCCTCGATCCGTGACCGCTCCAGGGACATGGTCGAGGGAGCAGAGCCCCTGGAAGGGTGCGAGCCTGTCGTAGCCGCCGGACCGGGACCGGTCCAGGTCGCGATGGACAAAGAACACCAGGAACTGGTCTGGTCCGCCGTGCAACGAATCCCTGAGAAGTATCGCGAGCCGCTCGTGTTGTTCTACCGGCGGCAGCAATCCGTCAGCGAGGTCGCGGCCGATCTTGAGCTCTCGGAGGACACCGTCCGCCAGCGACTCCATCGGGGTCGGCAGCTCATCAAAGCTGAGGTCTCTTCCTTGGTGGAAGGCACGCTGACCCGCTCGGGGCCCGGCAAAACCTTCACAATTGCGGTCGTTGCGGCGTTGCCTACGCTGGTTACCCCGCCTGCCAGCGCCGCCGTGGTCGGGGTCGCGGCCAAGGGTGTCCCGACAGCCAAGACGGCCTTTGCCGCCGGCCTGAGCGGCGCGATCCTTGGCCCGGTCCTCGGACTGCTCGGGGGCGTTCTCGGCTCCTGGTGCAGCATCAAGAATACCAGTTCGGCCCGCGAGCGACGGTTCATGATTCGCATGACTCTTCTGATTTGGCTGTTGCTCTTCGTGTTGGCTGGCCTGCCGTTGACGCTGGCCTTGGCCGGGGTGGTTCCGGCGTGGCTCTGCTGGTCCTGTGCGGGCGCGTTCTTCACCCTCTTGCTGCCCCTGATCTTCTGGAGCAATGCCCGCCAGAGGCGGATTCAGATCGAGGAAATGACATATCGCCGCCCCGGGCCGGCAGGAGTGGCTTCCATCACCCGACGAGGACTCTACGCCAGTTTCGGCGGCGGCATCTTCGGCGGGACCGCGTGGATGCTGCCCTTTGCGTGGATCGCGAGGGACTGGGTGTCGATCGGCGCCATTCTTGTCTGTGATGTCCTGCTCCTGCTGACCGTAGCCGCGGTCACACAGCGCGATCGGAGACGATACTGGTCCGTCGCGACCTGGATGCTCTGTGTACTCCTCGCTGTGACGCTGATGGTCGTCAATCTCCGTTGGGCTGCCTGGATGAGCGTCTATCGGCAGTCCACCCACTACGATTCGATCAACGACGTCAGCCTGACGACCATCAACCTGATCATCCTCGGCGCCTTCATCGGCCTGTTTGCGCTCTTTGCAACCCGATACTTCCACAACAGGCCCATTCGCAGACAACAGGTGTCCGGCGACCCCAGATGACGATGTCCATTCATTCGCCGGGCCGGTCTTCAGAGGAGCAGGGGAGCCGACGCGATGGGAACAAGATCGATCTGCCGCAAGTCTTGATCCAGGTCCAGTGCAGGCACAGGTGCACGAGCATCAGCAGCAGGAACAGCAACGCCAGGACGAAGTGGACATCGCCCCAGTCATGCCGACCCAGGCCGAGCAGCAGCTTGGCCTCCTGCGGCTCTCGCCCACCTTGAAAGCCGTGGCCATGCCCGCCGCCGGAGCCGGGCGGCAGGACCCATTTTAAGGATCGTCCCCGTCCCCGCCAGCAGCAGCAGATCGACAAAACTGACCAGATCGACCACGAAGCTCAGTGTCGTGCGTCTCATCGCAAGGTCCTAACGCATGTTTGACAGGTTGTGTCGTAAGTCCTTGTGAAATAAGGGCTCGCTTTTCAATTTGTCACTATTTCGGAGTCTTCCTGCCTGCTTTGTCATTGCTTTCCACCTTCGGCGGATCGATCTGGGAGATCCCCAGAACCGCCATCACTCGGCGGGCATCGCGGCCGCCACCGCTTACCAGGCGCAGCACGTGGCCGTCCACGCTCAGCTCGGACAGCCCCACCGAACGCATCGCCGCAAACGCCTCATTGACACTCAGCTCCGGCAAGCGCTGCGACAACTGGTGAGCCAGGACCTGCTTCAAGAACAACGCCAGAGACGCCACGAAGATATGAGCCTGCACCCGGTCGTCCTTGTGGTGATAGATCGGACGCATCTCGATGACATCCTTGAGGTCCCGAAACCCCTGCTCGACCGTATTCAACTGCTTGTAGCAGCCCAACGCCTCGGCAGCCGTGATCGTCGAACGATCCGTCTTGAGGATATACTTGCCCTCTCGCCGGGTCTCCGCTGCCAGCTTGGCGGCGTCTTCGAAGTAACGGAACTGGCCCGGACCGGCTGATTCCCAACTGTAGTAACGGTGGCCGTGATGACGCCCCAGTGCCCGGGCCGCTCGGGCCCCAATCTTCACGGAGTCCTTCAAGCGGCCCTCCCGGACCGCTTTGGAGACCGCCTCCAACAGTTCCCTGGCCCGGCCCATATCCCGCAGACGCATCGCCTCTTCATACGCCTTACGCTCCGCACTGTCGATGACGAAATACCGCTGGGACACCCCGGGCAGACGAACCTCTTGAATACGATTGCCCTCATCCACCTGCTCCCAACGATCTTCGGATAAGGCCTCCAGGACCGACGCTGACTCCTTACACCGACGACCTGCAATCCCCAAGAGGTAACAGAACCCGTGACTGCAGAGATAGTCCAGGTTCTCCGGGCTGACCAGGCCCCGGTCCGAGACCACCATCACATGGCCGATCTCAAACCGGCTCTCCAAGTCCTTTAAAATCTCCGGCAACGTCTTTTTCTCCGAGGCATTGCCGGCGAAGACATGATGCGCGATCGGGAACCCATTGGCCATCACCACCCCGATCAGCACCTGCACCTGCCGGGGCTTGCCGTCCTTGCCGATCCCGTGGCGACGAAGAACGCCCCGAGGACTCTTGCGACAAAAGTACGTGCTGGTCAGATCGTAACAGACCATGTCCACCTTCACATGGAACAGGTCCCGAACCCGATAGTACAAGTGCTGCTCGATCTTGTCCTTCGCAGCGAACAGGGCATCCAGAGTCCGATACCACAACGCCAATTGGCGGGGGTGGACCTTGACCCGCTGTTGCTTGGTAATCGCCTCGGCCGCCAACCAGTCCGGCTCCCAACGCCGACCTTCCCGGTCGCAGACGAACGTGTGCTCCAACCACCGCGCCAGGCCATGTTCACTGCCCGGCTCGCACAAGCGATGCGCCACCAAGACGAAGGCGGCGGCGCTGACCGCCACGTGTTTGCGATGGCTTCGACCGGACGTGTCGATGGCTGCGTCCAGGTCCATCTGATCCCACAGAGATCGGCTCAGCAGGACCGGCCCCCACGTCAGGGCACTCTGACAGCGAAGGGCCTCCGGCTGGATCGGCTTGTTCTGGCAGTACTTGCCCAGAGACTCCACCAGCCGATCCAGCTTGTCCCCCAACCGGTCGAGGCGACCGAGATTGGCCACGAGCCGGTGCCGGCAGTGTCCGTCGTCATGGTACGATTCGAGGATCTGCAGATACTGATAGCGGTGACTTCCCTGTGTGACGGTACTGATGCGAGCGAACATCCTGTCTGCCTCTCAATCGGCAACACATTGTCATTATCAACACAGGATCTATCTCACATATTCGTCAAGGATATGCAAAGGAAAAGTTATCCACATTCCATATTTATTGTCACTATGTTTGGCGGCGGCAAAGCATAGAAACCGCGTTCTCGGCATCAAGAACTCAAATTCAACCTCCCAAGCCATGCCGCAGTTGTCAAACATGCGCTAATGCATCGTTGCTTCGGTTGGCAGGCGTCTTTCAATGGCTCCATTTTCCCGCTTGGGGCTCCTGTTGTAAAGGGAAACCTCCGGCTGCTCGTCCACCGATGCACCGGGACTAACGAAGGGCGTAAGTCCGAGCCGAAATAGGGTGCAATAGGCCCGTGTGGCGCCGGCCGATCCGACCCGCCGGGAGGTCGTGCAAGCGGACGATTTTGTCCTTGACTAATCTGCGGGGATACAGCCTTATGACGCCATGACAATCGAGAAGAATCACACGCAATTCTCATCGCTGTTCAGTTCCGCCGAGGTGATTTGCCAAACCGATGAGAAAGACCGCGACAGGGTCCTCCATGATCTGCTGAAGTTGCTGGCTTACCAACGCGGGATCGGCAATGTCGGCGAGGCCTATCAGGCTGTCCTGGAGCGAGAGAACGACATGCCGACCATTGTCGCGCCGGGAATGGCGATGCCTCATGCCCGGCTGGAGGTGATCGGCAAGCTCGTCGTCGGTGTGGCGACCTCGCGGGAGGGGATCGTATACGACCCTCGCAAGCCGGACAGTCTCGTCAAGCTTGTCGTCCTGACCCTGGCCCCCAAGGCCGCCCCCGGGGCGTATCTCCAGGCGATCAGCAGCCTGGCCAGGATTTGCCAGGACCCCTCCACGCCCGACGTTGTCGCGAGCTTGTCGACCGCCGAACAAGTCTGGTCCTTCTTCGACAAGGGCGGAATGCTGCTGCCGGACCACCTGCGGGCCAAGGACGTGATGGACCCCGTGCAAGTGGAGCTACAGGAGCACGACACGCTGGAGCGGGCCATCGACTTGTTCGTCCGGCACCGGCTCAACGAGCTGCCCGTGGTGGACAAGGACGGCGATCTGGTCGGCGTCGTCAGCACCTATGAGCTGCTTCGCGTGTGCCTGCCGGACTATATCCTCTGGATGGATGATCTGACGCCGATCCTGAACTTCGAGCCGTTCGCCGAGATCCTCCGCAAAGAGAGCAAGACCTGGCTGGCGGAGATCATGACGACGGAATACGCGACGGTCGAAGCGGACTCCCCGGCGATCCAGGTGGCCAAGGAAATCACGCGACAGCGGGCCAACCGGGCCTACGTCGTCCAGGGCAAGAAGCTGCTGGGCGTCGCCTCATTAGAGACATTTCTGAACAAGATCTTGCGGGAGTAGCTATGGCGTTGGGAGAGCCGAGAACGGGGATTCTCCATCGTGGGGGGCGGGTCGTCATCGCGCTGGCCGTCAGTGGTCTGGTGGCGTTGCTGACTCATTCGCTGGGGCTGGATCGCCAGCAGGTGATTTCCGTCTCGATCTTCATCGTCATCATCATGGCGACGCTCCTGTTCTGGCAGTTCCGGCTGGCCATCGCTTTCGTCGGAATCGGCGCCTTGATGGGCACCAACGTGCTGACATTGCCGACGTTCATCGAGGAATGCCAGCTCGACGTGATCCTGTTCCTGGTCGGCATGATGGTGACGGTCGGCGTGCTCAAGGAACTGGGCCTGTTCACCTGGATTATCCAGAGCGTCATCGCCTTGAAAGGCATGACGGGCAGGCGGTTCGTCGCGATCATCGTCTTTCTCGGCGCGTTTATGGCCTGCGTGGTCGATGAAGTGACCTCCATTGTCTTCGTGGCGACCCTGATTTTCCAGGTGTGCGACACGCTGAAGATCCGCCCGATGCCGTTCATCATCATCGCGGTGATGGGTACGAACGTCGGCTCAGCCGGCACCATGCTCGGCAACCCGGTGGGCATTCTGATCGGCCAGAACGCCGAGCCGCCCCTGAGCTTCATCGACTTTCTACAGTGGTCGTTTCCCGTCATGCTCGTGGCGTTGACGGCGACCCTGGGTGTCCTGATGTGGTGGTTCCGTGTGGATATCCGCCTGCTCTCGGAGCGGCTCGAGGCCCGGCGGGAACTCGGCCTGGGTCTGGGACCGCTGGTCCGGGTGCCCTACAAACGCGGGCTGGCCATCCTGGTCGGCATGGTCGGCCTCATCGCTTCGCATCACTTCCTCGAGCAGACGCTGCACTTGGCGCCGAACACCATTCTGATCGTGGCGCCGCTGGTCATTGCGGGCCTGCTGATGATGTGGCGCCACGAGCGGTCGCGGCACTACATCGAGGCCGACGTCGAGTGGTGGACGCTGTTGTTTTTCATGATGCTGTTCGCCGTGGCCGGCACGCTGGAGCATACGCGAGTCACCGAGCGGATCGCGGATTCCTTCCACGGGGCGTTCGGCGGCCGCTCGTTGATCCTGATTCCGCTGATTCTGGCGCTGTCCGCCATCGGCTCGGCCTTTGTCGACAACATCGTCTTTGTCGCGGCCTTCATGCCCGTTGTGAATAAGCTTCAGCAGACCCCCCTGGTTTGGGCCCTCGTCCTTGGCACATGCTTCGGCGGGAACATCACGATGATTGGCTCGACGGCCAACATCGTCGCCCTGGGCATGCTGGAGAAACGCTACCGCTCGTCGATCCCCTTCATTGAGTGGCTCAAGGTGGGGCTCGTAGTGGGACTGGTTACGGGTCTTATCGCCTGGGCCGGGGTGGCGGTTCTGTCGCCCTACATGCCCACGATGGAGCAGCGACTGCAGAAGGTCCGGATTCACGGCCAGCCGGCCTTGCCGATGGAACCGACCGGAGGCCGCTGACGCCTGTGCGGATGGCTATCCGACGGGGACGTAAATCTCCGTCAGGAGTTCTTCCGGCGAGACCTTCTGGGGATCGTTCAGGTACACTTCCCGTGTCGGCCCGGCCACTTTCTTATGGTTTTCTGCAAGCCAGGCGAAGAGCTTCTTGTAGGCCGCGGCGGACTTCTCATAGGGGCCCTTGTGCGTGATGACGGCCATGGTCCCGCCGGCCAGCTCATAGCAGGCGATCTCCTCATTGCCGGAAATCTCGCTCGAGACGGGAATCACCACCTCTACGTCGGCATTGTGCTGCAGGTTGGCCCGCACGACCTCCTTGGGCGTTTCATGGCAGACGAACGTGGACGGCCCGACGATCCCGGCCCCGTGGGCCTCAATGTACTTGCGGACGCCCGTGAGCATCGGACGAATCTGGGCGTACGTGCCTCGCTTGCGCATCCCCACGACCAACTGGGGCTCCATATTTCTGATGGTCACATCGCTCATCGCGCGTTCTCCAACAATCCGATATGGTCCTGCCCACCGCCGGAGTCTGCCGGCACGTGCTATTCTACACGAAATTCGCCCGGTCGAAAAGCCTATTTCCATGCAGAGTGCGTTTGGCTCGTCGTGGCGCCGTAAGGCGGTTCCTGCCAAGGTTGAGGTTTGGGAAGAAACGCCTTACGGCGTCACGACGAACATTTCTCCGGTGGCGGATCGCTCGGTTGGAGCAGGTCGGGCCGCCAGGCTTTGGTGCGTTCCATCGCTTGTTGGCGGCGCCATTGGGCGATTTTGGCGTGATCGCCGGAGAGGAGGATCTCGGGGACCCGCATGTTGCGGAAGACCTCGGGGCGGGTGTATTGGGGGTATTCGAGCAGGCCTTCGCTGAAGGAGTCGTCCTGCGCGGATTGCTCGTCGCCGAGGGCACCGGGCAAGAGGCGCACGACCGCGTCCACGAGGACCATGGCGGGTAATTCGCCACCGTTGACGATGTAGTCACCAATGGAGATCTGCTCGGCCCCGAGTCCGATCCGGATCCGCTCGTCGAAACCTTCGTATCGGCCCGCGATCAGGATCAGCCGGTCTTCGCGGGTCAGTTCCAGGGCCTTCGCCTGGCGGAAGGGCTCGCCCTGCGGGGTCATCAGGATTACCCGTCCCCGGTGGGGGCTGAGCTTCTCGACGTGCTCGAAGCAGTCGAAGAGCGGTGCGCACATCATAACCATGCCGGCCCCGCCGCCATACGGCCGGTCATCGACTTTTCGATACTTGTCGGCCGCGAAATCGCGGATGTTCGTGATCGAGATCGAGACGAGCCCCTCGTCCTGCGCCCGTTTGAGGATCGAGTAGTTCAGCGGAGACTCGAACATCTCCGGAAACAACGTGAGGATGTCTATCCGCATAGTCCACCACAGAGGCACAGAGGACACAGAGAACCGCCAGAGACACCGGGAAAAGAAACGTAGGAAAGGAGCTTCTACTTGCTGCCCTTCCTACGTTTGTTTTTCTCAGTGGTCTCTGTGTCTCTGTGGTGCCCCAGATCGCTGGGTCAGGAAGCTGCCGGGGTTTCCGGTTTGGCCTTGGCTGCCGCTTCCGCGGCGGCGGCTTCTTCGGCCGCTTTCTTCCTTTCTGCGAGGATTCGCTCGGTCGCCGTGAACAGCTTGCCCTTGGCATGCGCCAGTTTGCGGGCCTTGGCTTGTCGTGCCTCTTTTTCCTCGGCGTACTTGTGTTTGATCCCGTTGCGGAGCAGGATCTCGGAGACGGTATCGCTGGGAACGGCCCCCTGGTCGAGCCAGAACTCGATGCGGTCGCGATTCAGCACGATCTGCTTGGTGGTGTCTTTCTCCAGCGGATCGTAATGCCCGAGTTTCTCAAGGACCCGGCCATCACGAGGTGTGCGGGAATCGACCGCGTTGATGCGGAAGAAGGGACGGTGACGCCTGCCCATACGAGTGAGTCTGAGTTTTACTGCCATGTCTTTCCTTTCTTGTCTGCCGAACTTCTATAGAATAATATTCGTAATCCGTTGCATTCGGATCACGAAACACGTTTACAAACCAAAGCATACCCGTTCATGAAGATCGCAAAATTCGCCGGATCGATGTGGGCGTCAACGGCGATCCTCTCAATCTGCTCGTCCGAGAGGCGATCGGCGATTTGCTTCTCGCCGGGCGTCATGATCGCCACGGCCCTTCGGAGCTCCACCAACTCGTCGCCCGTAGGCGCCACGAGCATGGCCAGCTCGCTGGTCCCTCGTACGTCCTTGAACCGCCCACGAACCCTATTACCATACGGGTCGTCGCAGAATCGAGCAACCTCTTCGAGGTACTGATCGATGGAAATCTTCACTTTTTCGTCCGAGGCCGTCATTTCTTCTTCTTGATCTTGCCGTGGCGTTTGATGACGCGTTTTCGCTTGGATCGCTGTTTGATCTTGCGGCCGTGCGTCATGGCGTTGTTCATGGCCTCCATGTTGAAGCCGCCCGAGAACAGCGACTTGAGGCCGCCGAAGCTGCCGCTGCTGACGGCCTTCATCATGTCCCGGCTGCGTTTGAACGTCTTGACCAAGGTCGATACGTCGTTGGGCTGCAAGCCGCAGCCGGCGGCGATGCGACGCCGACGGGAGCCGTCGATCAGGTCCGGGTCGCGACGTTCCGGAAGGGTCATCGAGTATACGATGGCCTCCATCTGCTTGAGTTCCTGGCCGTCGAGGTCCACGTCGGGGATCTGGCCACCCAGGCCGGGCAGGAGCTTGAGCATGTCCTTGATGCCGCCCATCTTCTTGACCGTCTGCATCTGCTTGAGGAAGTCGTCGAAGCCGAAGCTGCCCTTGGCCATCTTCTTCTGCATCTTCTCGGCTTCGTCGCGGTCGAACTGTTCCTGGGCCTTCTCGACGAGTGTCACGACGTCGCCCATGCCGAGGATGCGGGAGGCCATGCGGTCCGGGTGGAATTCTTCGAGCTTGTCGAGCTTCTCGCCGACTCCGATGAACTTGATGGGCTTGCTGGTGACGGCCTTGACGCTCAGCGCGGCGCCGCCTCGGGCGTCGCCGTCGAGTTTGGTCAGGATCACGCCGTCAAGCTCCAGCCGCTCGTTGAACTCCTTGGCCGAGTTGACGGCATCCTGGCCGGTCATCGAGTCGCACACCAGGTAGATCTGGTGCGGCGTGACGGCCTTGGCTACATTGGCCACCTGGGCCATCATCTCTTCGTCGATGTGCAGCCGGCCGGCGGTGTCGATCACGACCACGTCCCGGCCCTGTTCCTTGGCGTACTTGACACCATCCCTGGCGACCTTGACGGCGTCCTTGGTGCTCTCATCCGTGTAAACCGGGACGCTGAGCTGTTCGCCGAGGATTCGGAGCTGCTCGATGGCGGCGGGCCTCTGGAGGTCGTCCGCGACCAGCAGGGGGTTGCGGCCCTTGGCGACGAGGTATTTGCCGAGCTTGGCGGCGGTCGTCGTCTTGCCGCACCCTTGCAGGCCGGCCAGTAAAATCACAGTCGGGCCGGGCGAGACGAAGTAGATCCGCGTGTCCACCGGGCCCATGAGCCGGATCAACTCGTCATGGACGATTTTGACCATCATCTGGCCGGGATGGAGGCTCTTGATGACCTCGGCGCCGATCGCCTTGTCGCGGACGTCCTTACAGAACTGCTTGACGACGTTGTAGTTCACGTCGGCATCGAGCAGCGCCTTGCGGACGTCGTTCATGGCGTCGGAGACGTTGGCCTCGGTAATCCGCCCCCGGCCGGAAAGCGACCGGAAGACCGAACTGAATTTTTCCGTCAACGACTCAAACACGGGAACCCTCTGAGTTTCCCAAGGGCAAGTCGTCTAATCCGCACGGATCGGGCGACGGCGCACCCATAAGCACGCTATTATAACCTTGGCCAAGGGCTTTGCAAGACCCCGGCGCGGAGAACCAACCATTTGCCGGATAGGCCTTCTATCCGGTGGGGTTTGCCAAGTGACTGGGACGTTTGCCCCGCGTGGGGCCGAGTCTGTCGCCAAACGCCGACCTCGCCCTGCCAAAAGCTCGCGAGTGGGCTGCGGTCAGACCGTCCAATCCTGGGCGGTCTTGACGAATCGGTATTGCAGGACGATGCCGACCGCCATCGGCACGAGGATCATCGCGGGCAGGAACCAATCATACTGGAAAACGAGGGATTCGAGCTTCTGGCGATCGACCATGTAGCCGTAGAGGACGGCCAGGACGCCAACCGTCGTGAGCGTGCTGCCACCGAGGCTGGTGAACAGGATCACCGCGATCTTGAAGACGATGAACGAGATCATGCCGCCGGCGATCAGGCCGACCAGCCCGCCGGCCCAGACATACTCCTGGGGCAGCCCGAGAGCCAGCCACAAGCCCGCCGTCAGAATGCCGCCGGAAAGGGCCCCCAGCACCGTCACGCCCCAGCGCATCAGGGGGATCGAAAAGATGGCGAACACCAGCACCGAGAACACTGCCAGCCAGACGACATTGCCGCCGACGAACTGGTCGTTGGCCCAGACGCCGACGCCCAGCCCGACCAGTCCAAAGCAGATCGTCACGAGGATCTTGAAGATCCGCCAGCCGTAGAACAGGCACACGACGCCGAATGAAATGAACGTCAATGCCTCGACCAGGTCCAACGTGATGATATGTTTCCACACCACGTCCAGCGGCACAATATCCTGCTCTGCAGGTTGCGCGGCCGCAAGGACGACTTGCAGGATATCCATCCATTCGTTCATGCCATGCTCCTGGGTCTCTGCGACGGCGAGACCTCCTCCAGAACTTCACCTCTGCTTCGCAACCACGGTATCATCTCGTATTTCATCGGTTGCGCCAACCACGTTTTGAGTCTTCCCGGTGTGTGCGCGGTTTTCCGGATGGGTTATCCCGTTCCCCCTTGGCCTGGGGGCACAGGAGCAGTTGCTCCAGCGTGCCGAAGGCGACCATCCCAAGCAGTAGCAGGCCGTAGAAAGGTCCTTGCTGCTCCATGCGGGCGACCGGGGTTGAGCCCTTGAGAATCAATAGCAGGGTCAGTCCGGCGAAGACCAGCCCCGATCCGATCATCGAGCACGTCAAAGCGCCCGGCAGGCGTCCAAAGAGCAGGCCTACGACCAGCAGCCCTGCGCCCACCGCTCCGACGATGGCCAAGTCGACGGAGACCAGCCCGCGGGCGATTGCCTTGACTCGATCCACCGCGTCGAGGGTGTATGCCTGCACTGCGTCAAGGCTCTCCTGCACCGTGAACCTCCTGGCATCCGGGTCGAGATTCTGGCCGCTGAACAGGAGCCCCTGCTGCTGCTGGAACAGGTGGATTCGGGCCACGACCGTGAACGCGATAGCAGCCCCAAGGACGGCCAGGGCAACGGCCACGAACAGCCTCGGTGCGATTGCCCCGAACGCCGCGCTGCTCCCGGCGGCAAGGCCGGCGATCGCCGGGTTCTGCCCGCCGCCAATGAAACCGGCCAATCCGCCGGTCAGGGCCCCGACCAGCCCGAGCAGCAGTCGTCTGCGGCACACGCCGGCCAGCCAGACGGCGAGACCGAGCACCGCCATGGCCAGTCCCGGCAGAATCAGCACCGCCGGACTGAACCGGCTCGCCACCTGCTCGAAGCTCTTGAGAATCTCAACCATATTGAAAGCCGTCACATTGTGGCTGATCCGAGTGAGTATGCTCGCCCGGTCAGCCATTTCACTTATCGGCCCATGGCTTCTGTTTTCGTTAGGGCGCATTTGACGGGCGACGAGGGATGGCTTGGTCAGGCGTGTCGTGTCGTGCGTGCCGGCGCCGTCGATCTACCGTGGGAAAATGCGGATGATAGGAATCGGACCTATTGGCCGCATTGTACTGGCACATTTTCCCGGGGGCAGGCCACGGCCAGATTTTGGGGAGGACTATAGATTGCCCTGACGGCGTTTCTTGGATAGTGGATCCCGGCATGAGGAGGGACAAATCCCACGCGGAAGTGATGATGGCCTTGCCCGCTCTCTACCACGGGGGCCAGCGGAACACGGACAAGAAATCCGACCGGGTCGCCGCATGAAGCCGTCGGGATTTCTCCTCACACACGTCCTTGCACTCTACGATGAATTCACTTGCATTGCGAAGGCAGAACGTGTACGAAGCAATGAACAAGCGGGTGGGTTTTGCCGCTGTAGGATATACAGGCATTCTGCACACGGCGGAGAACTTTTGCTCTGAGGAACAGAACAACGATGCGTAAGTCCAAGCTTGGCAGAGAGATACCACGAGTAGCCCTGCTCTTAGAGACCTCCCGTGAAGTAGGACGTGGCATTCTGAGAGGCATTCTGCGCTACGCCCGTTTACATGGACCGTGGGCGCTCCACGTCATGCGAGCACCTTCTGGAACGTAAGTTGCCTCACTATGGCTATGTCCGTGAGATCCACAATGTTCTGTGGTCTCAACGCCGGGAGCAGGCATTCTGCGACAGGCTGGCGCAGGCCGGCTTCTCCTGCCACGTCTACAAGGAACCACCTCCGTCGGCAAAGAAATGGGGCCACGAGCAGGAGCGACTGAGTAAATGGCTCCGGAAGTTGCCCAAGCCGATTGGCCTGTTGGCCGCGATGGACATTCGAGGACGCCAAGTGACGGAAGCGTGCCTGGAATCCGGCCTGCACGTGCCTGAAGACGTCGCTATCGTGGGTGTGGACAACGATGAGTTGCTGTGTGAATTGTCGGTCCCTCCCATGTCAAGCATCGCGCTCGATACCGAGCGAGGCGGATACAAGGCCGCTGCCCTGCTTGATAACATGATGCGGCATCGCAAGTACAAGCCGAAGAAGATTCGCATCGAACCGACACGTGTTGTCACTCGGGAGTCCACGAATACCCTGTTCCTGGCCGATCACTTAGTAGTTGAGGCTGTTCGTTTCGTGTACACCCATGCGACCCATCGAATCCAGGTGATCGATGTCGCCGAACATGTCGGAATGTCGCGTCGCTCACTTGAAATTCGATTTCATCGTGCCATGGGCCGCTCCGTTCATGACATGATCAGGCATGTGTGCATGGAGAAGGTCAAAGCCCTGTTGCTTGACACGCAATCGCCGCTGCGTCAGATCGCCGATGCTGCACACTGCTTCAGGTTGTTTCGACATAGAACTCGCCGAGCGGCTTCCCTTGACTTGCGGAGGGTGGGCATAAGAACACCCATCAGTACTGCTATGATGGCGATCACGACCAGCAGCTCTATCAGGGTAAAGGCTCTCTTGGTCAACATGGATCACGCTCCTATTTATGCGGTACATCATCTCTGCTGCCATCTATCTTCCGCCACTGTTACGTTCTCCCATCGAGAGGACTTCACGGAAGGATCGGCAACTCGGAACGAGCAATCTCTCCGATCTTCTTTCCCCGGGCGTCCTCGACGACTAACGTAACGCGGCGCGAGGTGGGAGGCAGTGTAATCACGCTGTCGACTACAACCGGCTCCAGGGGTGTTATGCCCGGGTTGAGGACATTGGTCGCTAACAACATGTTGGTCTTGTCGCAGCTTTCCAGAACCAGCCGTCCCGGATAGAAGACGCCGAAACGTCCGGACAGGCGAACGCGATCGCCTTCGTGCCGACAGACCAGCGGTGTCGAAACCACTGCGACTTCGCAGCAATCGACGACTGGAAAGTCGCCTCCGATGCAGCAGGCGTACCAGTCATACGTCCACGTGTAGCTTTCACCGGGTCGGAGCCGAGCAAACGGGCTGAGTATTTCGCTTTCGAATATATAGGGATTCGTACTGCGGTCTGCAGGCATGTCGGTCCACGCACCATAGGCGTGGATCCGACCACGGCCATTATGCCAGAACTCGACACTAGATCCGTCTGGGTAGGCGCTTTCCGGCTCAAATCGGAAACGCTGGACGAACACGTCTCCCCGGCGGCCATCCACGGTCGCCACCCAGCCGGCGTGACTGTCCAAGCCGATCTTACCGACGAGATAACGATAGCTGACCTTCAAGAGACCTCGTTCGGCATCGACTTCGAAGGACGGATTGCCTTGATCGCCGAAGATGGTGAGATAGCCGCGATCGAAGCGGCTCTGTGGGTTGATCGGGCACCAGGCACGCATGAGACGGTTATAGTCGTCACTATCCGGCAGCCCTGCATCGAACTGGGTGTGGGACCAGATACCCCAACGTCGCGGCTTGTCGCAGACATTGGTCATGGTCGCCTCGATGGATACGCGTGTGGAGCCGGAATGCAGTTGCAAGCGGCGACTGAAACGGATGCCGCTGCGGGGATCGTCACCACTGGTGAGCCGGATGCCCTTGCCGTCCGGATCGATCTCCGCACGATAGGGTTGACCGTCAAGCACGGCGTCGGGCGGTCCGGGCCACTGCTCGTCGTTGTCCCAGCCTTGTGGTGCAGGCCAAAGCTTGTCGCCGCCGTAGTTCAACCAGCCGCCCTGCGGATCCAAGCCGGTTTCCGTGGACGTCTTGCCCGCAAGTCTTTCGTTGATCCAGAAGAATTCCTTCTCACCCAGTCGGTACTGAAGGACACGTCCGCCGATCTCGGGCGCCACATGCACTTGCACCAGATCGTTTTGCAGGAGATAAGCCTTCCAACCCCTGTACCTCGTCGCCCCGGGCGAAACAGCGTCATTTCCCGCCTCGACGGTCGATGCCACGGCCCCGACCACCACAAGCAAGGTCAGCCGGCCCCATATTGACTGTGGCCTGCGTTGTGTGCGTCCGAATCGCTTGAGTTTCTGTTTCATACGCGACGATTTCCTTCAATCCACCAATTCCCTCTCGATTTGTTCGAGCGATTTGCCGCGGGTCTCCGGCAGCACCCGCAGAACGTAGACAAACCCGGCCAGGCAAATCGCGCCGAAGATCCAGAAACTCCCGGTTGTTCCGAGGTGCTGGTTTATAAGGGGAAAAGCCTGCGCAAGCGCCCAGCAGGTCACCCACAGCGTAAACACCGAGATCGCCATGGCCGCACCGCGTATGCGGTTCGGGAACAACTCCGCCAGCAATACCCAAGTGATCGGCGCGAGGGTGAAGGCGTAGAATGCGATGGCCGCCAACACGAGCAGGAGAACGTGCAGGCCCGTGCTGCCGAACAGGAAACTGGCGCCAATCACCGCATAGAGCACGGCCAGCCCGGCTGTGCCGGTCAACATGAGGGGCTTGCGGCCCAGTCGGTCCACGGTGTGGATGGCGACGAAGGTAAAGACCAGCATGATCAGGCCCGTATAGACAATATTGAGCATGATCGAGCTGACGCTGTAGCCCGCCGCCTTGAAGACGTCTTCCGCATAATAGAAGACCACGTTGATGCCACACCACTGCTGAAGCGCGGCCAGGACGACGCCAATCACAACAACCCTGGTGAGACGCGGATCCAGCAAGTCCCGGAACTGAATGTGCCCGATCTGCTCTTGAGACAGTGTACGGCGGATCTCCGCGATCTCGCGTTGGCCATAGGCCGCTCCACCGATACGGTTCAGGATCTGCTCCGCGATGTCCGATCTGCCGCTCTTGACCAACCAGCGAGGGCTCTCCGGCACCAGGAACATCATGACAAGAAAGGCAGCAGCGGGAATCGCCTCGGCGCCAAACATCCATCGCCACGCGACTTGACCATACCACGAATGGAGAATCTGCTGGTCCGTGAAATCCGCCGGCATGTTTCGGGCAACAGCCCGGTTGACGACCTGCGCCAGCACCATCCCGATCACGATGGTCAGTTGATTGAGAGAAACGAAGCGCCCTCGCATCTCCGCGGGTGTCACTTCACCGATATACATGGGCGAAAGACCGGAGGCCAGCCCGATTCCGATCCCGCCCAGCAGGCGATACCAGACGAAGGCGTTGAAGGATCCGGCCATCGCGGTTCCGATGGCCGAAACGAGAAAGAACAGGCCGGAACCGATCAACAGGCGTTTGCGCCCGAAGCGATCGCTCAACAAGCCGGAGAGGATCGCCCCGATCATGCATCCGACCAGGGCACTGCTCATCGCCCACCCTACAAGCGCGGCATGATTTTCCAGTCCGTAGAAGCGGATAAAGAAGGACTTGGCGCCTCCGATCACCACCCAATCATAGCCAAAGAGCAGCCCGCCCATGGCGGCAACGAAGCAAATCGACCAGATGAACCCCATCCGATAGCTCGGTGTTGTTCGGGCTTGCGATAGACTGCTGCCCAAGGAGCGCAAGTCCATGGGCGCCGCCGAAAGGTCAGTCTCTTCTGGATAAGGCAAGGGCATCATTGGCTCCCCGTATCTCAAATCCGACGATCTGCACGTACGTGCTTGAGGATTCGTTCCCTTTCTCTCCAGTCACGCGGATCGTGACCATGTGGCGGCCGGAGGCGAGACTCGTGGCCAAGGGCGTACATCGATTCCAGTCAACAGCCGGACTGTAGGTGTCGATCCGTCCGACCGGTTCGCCATCCATGAGAACTTCCGCAACCCCGCAGTCGGGCCTGACCTTATGCACCAGGTGCACCGCCGTACCCTCGAAGGTCACTTGCGCAGTACAGCCGGCCCGATTGGCATAATGCAGGGTGCCATATTGCGGACCGGTCCCTCGCCACAGCGTCCAGCCATCGCTGTAATGGACATCTGAATCCGTATCGCGGATCTCGCCAAAGGGACGCAGGCAGAATTGGCTCCCATCCCAGTAGCGAATGAGACGAGGGCTGCCGTCATCCCATACGATCCCCACCTTCGAGAGGTACCAAGTCTGACCGCCGTCGCTATTGCCCTGGAAGAACAAGTATGCCTCACCATCGTCATCGACGAACACGCCGGGATGGCCTGACTCGTTTGAATTCCATTCGCCCGGTCGGCCGTTTGGCAGCAAGGGCTTTGGCGACAGTCGCTTCCACCGTCGGCCGTCCGAGCTGATGGCTACGCCGATCTGCTGCGGCTGGTTGTTGTATGCGCCGGCGTAGAACATGTACAAGCGGTCACCCTGACGGCACACCGACGGCGCCTCGATGCATTGTTTCTCCCATGGCAACTCAGGTTTGAGCACAGGCCCGCCGGCCAATTGCGTCCACTCCGAGCGTCCGAAGTCCGATTCGCTCGGCGCCTCAGCGCCCACGAGCATCTGGGTCTTCCCTGAGGGGTCCCGAGTGGCGCAGTAGAGCAGCAGTTTGCCGCCATGTTCGATGGCGTCGGAATCGATTGCCCGACCGTTATTCCAGTCGCCCGTCGGCGAGAAAACCGGATTCGTGGGATTTCGGTGGAAGTGCAGCCCATCTTCCGACCAGGCGTGGCAGATGGCGTCCTTGGCGCCGTTGCCGTAGGTTGAGTAGAATAGATGAATCTTTCCATTCAATACGATAGCAGCCCCGGCTACCAGGCCGTTGGCTTCGTAGGATTCTGTGGGCAAGATTTCGCCGATCTTCTCCCAGCTCGTCAGATCCTCGCTGGCCGCAATGCCCATGGCCCAACGGCCCCGGGTGTCCGGTCCCATCGAGTAGTACATCCAGTAGCGGCCCGCATAACGAACGACGTCGGGGTCTTTGGCGAATGGGCGGCCCCGTGACGTGTCGGCAAACAGCATCAGTTTTCCATCCATGCGAGACTTCTTCGACGCCAGCTTGCGGATGACCTGGATCTCCTCCGGTCGGTAGGGTGTCCCATCGGTATGGAGGATGTCGTGAAACCAGCCGGCGTCGGCCACGGGTCCATTCGCCTTGTTCCACCAGGGGAATTGGGCCTGTGTGCGGCCGTTGACAAAGCCCCACATATAGCAGCCGACTGCCTCGCATTTGAACACAGGTAAATCGGTCTGGATGCGACTGCCGGTCGGTCGGGCCATCCACTCCGTGCAGACCAAGGGCCGCCCGTGGCGTTTCAGGTCACGGATCATGCCCTGTATCGACTCGTGATTTCCGTAGCGGTGAAAGCTGATAATGTCCGACTCGGCCAGGATGACCTCGTTGATCCCTGCATCGCCGTTCCAGACACCGATCGTCAGCGGTTGGCTTGGCTTGGCGACGCGAGCCCATGCGAAGATCTGCCGCAGCAGATCGGACGTACCGACCCGAGCGACATTCATCGGCTCATTGTACAAGTCCCACACGGCAATCCGCTCATCGTCACGGAACGTCGAGAGCATGTCCTGCACATAGGCCATCAATGAGGCACGTTCGGCCTGGTTGAGCCCCACCTTACGTCCTGGCGACGGGGTCCAACTTGGCAGGATCATTCCGGGAATCGGCTCGCGCTGTCTGCCCGGATACGGATCCATCTGCACCGGGTCTCCGAACGCGCAATCATCGAACAGCACGGGCATGACCGTAATGCCATGCTTGCGGGCAATGCCCAGGAACTGATCGAAACGCTTTTTGAAACCGTCGGGATCGCGTTTCCAAACGAGGTATTGGATGAAACATCGGATCGTATCGAAGCCCAGATCGCCGGCCCAGCCGAGCTCGCGGTCGATCGTTTCGGGATCGAACGTCTCGGCCTGCCACCATTCGGTCGTATTGCAGGCCGTGCCAGGCACGTAGTTGAAGCCGACCATCCAGGATTGCGCCCGGTACCGGTCCCAGGACTGCTCGCGGGTCCAGCGACGCTGTGGGAACTGTGCCAGTGCCTCCTGGCGCGAGACGTTCATGACCTGCGCGACTTCCTCAGCATCATAGCTGGTGCCATCGGGATAGATCAGCCCCTGATAAGGCGGAATCCCACGGGCGAACTGGGTCTTGCCTAACATCAGTTCCCAGAAGCACCAGCCGATCTTCTCCTCGCGCAGAATCGGCATGACGTAGGAAAAGGGCTGCCTCGGGCGTCCAACCACCTCGTTGATGATCACCGGTTTGCCAAGCTGCCTGGCACCGGCTTGGGCACTGCGGACCGCCTCCTGCAGTTGAGACGTGTAGTTGTGAAACGCTATCACATCGACTTCGCCTGCGTACTGCTTCGGGTCCACCGCGAGTTGCCAACCCTCCCAGCCGATGGTCAGCGGCTGTTGCGGCTGCTGGCGACGAACCATCCCCAGCGCCTGCCCCAGGAAGGTGTGAATGGTTTTGCGATCGGTTTCGCTGTTGAATGAGGTAATATACGGCTCATTCATCACATCCCACATCACGATACGCTTGTCATCCCTGTGTCCTCCGACCACACCTCCCAGATCCATCGGCGTCCTGTTCCCTCCCTGTCTGCATATGTTTCGAAGTCGTCCACCGTTAAGCTCTCAGGGATGGAAAAACTCCACACGTCCGAGGCCCAGGAACTCGGCGTCCCAATTTCGTTGACTTCCACGACGGACCAGTAGTAGGTCTGGCCCAACTGCACATATGCGGCAGCGTCAAAGCGGCTCTCTGCCACAGTTGCAACCCAGGTCAGGTCATTCGGATCTGTGCTGAGATAGATCTCGTGCGATGTTGCCTCACGGCCCGCACGCCAACTCAGCATCACAGACGGGTTCACCGTGATCCCGGACGCCGGTTCCGGCTCCCGCGCCCATACCGGGACATAATCGAAGCGGACTTCGCTGAGACCGTACTGGGGCACGACCCCGCCCCAACTGCTCTGCATGGTCAGTCTCACGTACTTCGTTACAACACCCCCCAGGTCGATCGGCGAATTCGGCCCATAGCCGTCGGAGCCGGGAGCCTGGGCAAATTCCACTTCACCCCATGCGATCCAGCTATCGCCGTCCAGGGATGTCTCAATGGCCACTGCCTTGGCTCCCAGACCAAAACCGGCTTCGATGACCTGGTTGGAGTTCCAGATCGACATCTGATGGAGCTTGTATGCCCGGTCGAACTCGTATTGGATCCAGGTCGGCTGCGGCCCCGTTGGACTGCTCAGCCACATGGCATTCGCGTCTATCGAGTGTCCACCGTCAGGATCCAGGCCGGAGTGATCGACAGTCTTCTCGGGCCCGGTCTTGTCGCTGCTCGAACTGGACGTCGTCGCCTTGATATTCGTTACGGGAACGCTGTAGGATTCGACTGTGAACTGCCAGACAACCCCCGGCAAGATCGGGGCGCCGGGCGTGCTGTCGATCTCGTCCACGCGCCAGTAATAGGTCTGCCCGAACTGCAGGCCGGCCGGGTCATAGGTGTTGGCGTCCTGTCCCCGGCTGACCAGGACCCCCTTGGGATTGGCTCTACGGGCATTCATCACATCGTCAAGTCCTGTGCCCAGGTAGACATCGCGAGTTGCCGCGGACAGGCTGGGGGTCCAGCCAAAGATCGCGTCATGCAATACGTCTTGGCTGTTGTCCGCCGGGCTGGGAAACCTTGCCATCTCCGCGCCACGAGACAACGATGCTATCTCGTCCGCGGTGAGTGCCCGATTCCACACAGCCGCGACGTCGATCTCGCCGCCGATGTTGATTCCCGTCCCGTTGCTCGGCTCCTCCAAGGCCAGCATATTAAGCGCGCCACCCTCCAACCCGTTGTTCAGCGAGTTGAACGGGACGCTCACATTCTGAGTCGCCCCTACGGGACCGCCGGTTTGGGGATCGTAAACGGAAATGGCTATAGTCTTCGTCGCGGCATCAAAGACGCCAACGATGTCGTACCACGCCGAAACTTCCAGCGTGGCATCATGGCTGATATATGTTTCGCCCGCGCTGCCCTGGCCGGACACGATGAAACGCGCTTTGCCATTATTGACCTCCAGGGCATACACCCGGCTGACCTGCAAACCCTGGGCCCCAAAACGCCACACGTCGTCACGTTCCGTGAACTGGCCGTATCGAACCCGGCCGAACAAGGTCAAACTGCCTGTAATATCCAGCGGATGTCCCGTATTGGCCGTAACGGGATGGACTGCCGCAAAACCGTTGGCTCCATTGCCCGCAGGGTCATCCTTGCCTACCCAGCCGTCGCTATTGATTGCGTTTACGAGTGCGCTCGTCTGGTGGGGCAGGAAATTCCCGTTATTGTGGATCAACCTCAGGAGCGGATCCCCATTGATTGCCTCCATACCGTCGAACTGCCAGGCGGCAATGGCTTCGTCGAGAAGGGATGCATGAACTGCGGTTGAGATCGTCAGCACCACGGTCATCATGCCGATGGTACTCACAATACGCGAATGTCAAGTGGACTGCCTCATGGTCCTTCCTCCTACAGCGACGTTCATTGAAATGGGTTGTAGATAACGTACAGTTCTGTCCGTTTACTTACCTCAAGGAATCCTCCCAAAGATTTGGCACTTCATATCCTTCCGTTGGCCCGGCGAATTCGCAGGCATGAGATAGCGAATCGAAAATCCGGGATGACGTTGCTCAACTGATAACTCACGTTGACTTGGCATGATTATGTGCCTCATGTATTGATCACCGAGATTATCCATGACAACATAGGATACATCGTCAAGACTACTCCTTGCCATGAAACGTGAAAAGGCAATTACGCGCTAAGATTATAGTAATTTTGCGCAACGGCGCATGATACGCAGGGTGCAGGTATTATCCCAGTGCAAGTGACGGAGGTAACCCTCGGCTCTGCCGGGCGACTTCCGGAGTTTGACAAATACAGGAGTGGTCTTTGAGTCTGCCGAATTGGGAACCGGGTGAAGCCTCGCGTGATTTGGTGTACATACTCGCTGGCTCACGTACGAGGGTACATTGCAGGCAGGATGCCCGGACGGTGGGAAGGGCGAACGGTCCCGTTACGATCGAGAAGGTCTACCGCGCCGGTGGCGCGATGAGCTTGCCCATCAGGAGCTGATCCGGCAGTACGCGGACCGACTGTTCTCTCTGACCAGACCCAAAGCGAAGTTCTGACGGTAATCGGCATTCAAAACGGACCCACTTCGGCATCTCGACGGACCCACCCTCTGAGCCCTGCTGTTGTGGATCCCGAGCTGGAGCTCTTGCAGGGTGGCTGTAGGTGGATTCACTTGCGCGCCGATTACCATACCGAGTCGGCAATGCTCTCGATAAGTTACTAATCTTCTCATAATTATCTTGATAACTGCCGGGGCTGCATGCGGTATTGGCAGGCATGAAAGACACAGATGCTCGACGGCTGCGTCACGACCAATTGACAGATCTTCGACGACGGGGTGTTGCTGCGGTGCAGGCCGGGCAATCGCCGGAACAGGTGACGCGTGTTCTGGGGGTGAGCCGGAGGCGGTTCTGGCCCACGGAACGGCCCCGGGGACGATGGGCATAGAACGCCTCGGCTCGACCATCCTCGCTCAGATACGCGGCGCGGCTTTGCAGGATGGCCTCGGCCCCACCCTCAAGCCAGAACTTCTCGGTGCCTTTGACCCGCTTGTTGAACTGCTTGATCAATGACTCCACCAGCGTGCTGGTCACCGGAAGCTCCTCGCGACGATATCTCGCGTAGTCCATGCGGTCAGCGTTGTCGTTGACGTAGTCCAGTACCGACGACAGGATCTTTCGCGGATCATGGCCGGGGGCCTCCTTCGGCGGCGGCCCCAGACGCTCCAGGTGCTCCCGCAACATCGCCTGGATCTGCGAAACCTGTCCTGCCCAAGCCGCCCGCAGCAGGCGTCCATACAACCGCCACACGCGGAGGATCCAGAAACACCGCCGGGGGAGCCGGTTGCGGGTCCTGATCGCAGCAAATCGACGTGTACGTCTGGAAGCATCCGACCTTCGTATCCGACCAATGCGGCCGGCGAATCCCGGGCGCTCCATCGTCCGCACGCAGGCGGATCTTGCCCGCATCCAGGTGGATGGCCGCCACCTGCGGAGGCTCTCGATAGGCCGGACCCAGGGCCAATCGCTCATCCAGCAGGAAAAAAAAGCCTCCGACAACGCGGGCAATGAACCGCCTCTCGGCGGCACGGGATCTTGCCTCGCCGAGTCATCAACTCCCGCACCGGCCCCCGGCAGATCGGACAGCGAGCTTCCACGCCGGCTTCGCCCGCCGGGTCCCGGGCGACGTGTTCGGCCATCAGCCAGCGGGCCAATTCGTCCGTCACCTCACAGGCCCGCTGTTCCCGCTCGGCAAACGTCACCAACCCGTTCTGCCCGTCGGCTCCGAACATCCGCTCGAAGGCCGCCTGGGCCAACGCCATGAACTGCGCTCGCTTGTGATCCAGGACATCCGCTGCCATCTTCAATCCTCCCTGCATGCCCAACGACAGGAATCCATGCTCGATCGCGACGAGCCATCGTCCCTTCTTCCCTCCTTATCGGCCAAATCATCCTCGCAACTCCGGTCATGCACCCCCGGACGCCTGGACGCCGCACGACGGTCGCGAGCCTTGACAAAAACCCTGACTCTCATACAATGATGGACTATGACCGGTGAGCAACGACCCAGCAAAAAGAAAAAAAAGCACAACCTCATCCTCGACTGGCTGCTGTATGTGGTCGTCAGGATTCTGGTCATCTTCCTCTCTCTCTTCGACGTGGAAACCAATCTGAGGTTTGCGTGTTTGCTGGGCGATCTCCTGTGGAAACACTACACACGGGGTCGGGAGCGGGCCCTGGAGAACCTGCGGGCGAGTTTCCCGGAGAAACCGGAGGATTGGATCCAATGGACCGGCCGGCGCAGTTTCCAGCAGCTTACGATGTTGACGATCGATATTCTATTCACCCCCCGGCTCGTCAGAAAACACAACTGGCGCCAGTACTCGCGATTCCGCTACGCCGAGCAGGCAAAATGGATGATGCACGAACGCAAGGGTCTGCTCATGGTGACCGGGCACTACAGCAACTTCGAGATTACCGGCTACATGATGGGCCTGTTCGGCTTCGACATTTACAGTATCGCCCGTCCACTGGACAACAAGTACTTGAACCGGTTCCTATACACCGTGCGGGAGCGCCGGGGCCAGAAGCTCATCGATAAGAAAGGGGCCGCCGAGATGATGCCCACGCTTGTGGAGCAGGGCAGCACGCTCGGTTTCATCGCCGATCAGGATGCCGGCCGCAAGGGAGTCTTTGTCGATTTCTTCGGCCGAAAGGCCAGCACCTACAAGAGTATCGGCCTGCTGGCGATTACCAGCAACCTGCCGATTGTGGTGGGGTACAGCCGCCGGGTCGAGAACCGCTTCTTCTTCGAGTTGGGCGTCACGCGGATCATCCTGCCGCATGAGTGGGCCGACAAGGATGATCCACTCACCTGGATTACTGCCGAGTACACGAAGGCCATCGAGACCTTCGTCCGCGAAGATCCGACGCAGTACTGGTGGCTGCATCGCAGGTGGAAGACCCGGCCCAAGGAGGAACGGGGGGCGACCGAGGCCGAAGCGCCCGTGACCGAGAAGGTCGATGCCTCCGATGAAGGCCAAACGGCACAGACCGCGTGTCGGCCGGATGTGTTATTCCCTTCCGCATGACGGCGGAGGACACAGAGCATTCTGGATAGGAGTGGGGACATGAAAGCCAGAGGGTTGATTCTTGCGATTCTCGCCGTTTGTGGATCTGCCGCCGTCGCTCAAGCGAAGCTCGTCGCCTGCGTGGGCGACAGCATCACCTACGGTTCGGGCATTTCCAACAGGCTTACCGACGGCTATCCGGCCCAGTTGCAGCGGATTCTGCGGCAGTACGATCCGGCCTGGGAGGTTCTCAACTTCGGTGTCAGCGGCGCGACCCTCTTGCATCGGGGCGACAAGCCCTACATCCGGGAGACCGCCTACGCCAATGCCTTGGCGTCCAAGCCGGACATGGTCATCATCAAGCTTGGAACGAACGACTCCAAGCCGCAGAACTGGCAGTACAAGGACGGTTTCGTCGCCGACTACGGCAATATGATCGATGCTTTTCGGGCGTTGCCGAGCCGGCCGGTCCTCTGGATCTGCAAGCCGGTGCCGGCGTTTGCCGTGAACTTTTCGATCCGTCCGGAGGTGATTCGTGACGAGATCCTGCCGTTGATCGACCTGATCGCACAGGAAGAGGCGGTGCCGGTGATCGATCTGTACACGGCCCTGCTCAACTACGGCAGCTTGTTCCCGGACTCTATCCATCCGAATGCCGAAGGGGCCGGGCTGATGGCCCGGACGATCGCGACGTTTCTGCTGGGGGTCCGGTTCCTTCCTGACTTCAACCACGATGGCGTCCTGAACTTCCAGGATTTTGCCCTGTTCGCGAGGTTCTGGCTGGAGGCCGAGCCGGCCATGGATGTTGCCCCGCCTCCCGACGGGGACGGCATCGTTGGTTATCAGGACCTCGCCGGACTTGCCGACCACTGGGTGACTTACCCCGGCCTGATTGCCCACTGGAAACTCGACGAAGCCGCCGGCAGTCTCGCCCACGACACGGCCGGCGGTTTCGATGGAACCGTGTACGGGACCCCCCTCTGGCAACCCATTGACGGCAGAATTGCCGGTGCAATCGAGTTCGACGGGGTTGATGACTGCATCCGCACGAGCAATGTCCTAAATCCGTCCACGGGTCCTTTCACCGTTTTTGTCTGGGCCCAGGGCGGCCGGCCTGGGCAGGTGATTCTCTCGCAATCGAATCAGCCGGGCCCGGGCGAGGATTGGCTCGGCACGGATCCGTCCACCGGCGCCCTCCTGACGAACCTGATCGACAACAGCCGGGGCGCCCGGCTGCTTGCCTCCGAGACGGTCATCACCGACGGCGTGTGGCACCTTGTCCGGCTTGTCTGGGATGGATCGTATCGCCACCTCTATGTGGACGGCCGGGAGGTTGCAGCGGACGGCGAGCGAAAGCTCGGCGTCCTGAAACACTCGGCTGCCGGCTTCAATATCGGCGCCGGCAAGAACCTTGAACTCGGCAGTTTCTGGTCCGGCCTCATCGACGATATCCGCATCTACAACCGAGCCATCAGACCCTGATGGCTCAATCCAGGCACAGGCCGACCACGACCGAGATGGCGGCCAAACCGAAGAAGAAAACGATGAGAACGAAATGCTCCATCGTCAGCGTGAGCGTGAACCCGGCGATGGTCACCACCATCGCCACACCGGAGGGCGTCCCGGCCTTGCCGACGACGGCCGCGACGACGCCGACGTTCAAAGACGCCGCGGTGACCGAGCCCGCAGAGGCGCCGTCGGCGGGGGCGGTCAGCAGCCCGAAGACCCCCAAAGCTGTGACCAGCAAGCCTTTACCGAGCCCCCGCCGGGACAACTGCCGGCCGAGCGAGTGCCGGGCCCTATAGAACAGCACCCTTGCCCGCAGTTCCTTGCAGCCCATGACCTCGCTGATTTCCGCAAACGACATCTGCTCGAAACAACGCAGCATCAGGACGTTCCGATAGGCCAACCGCAGCCGCGTCATCGCATCGACGATCGTCTCGGAGAGTTCTTTGCGAATGGCGCGGTTGAGCCCGTCGTCCTGGTCCTCACAGAGGTACTGTGACAGGCGTTTGCGGCTGACCGAGGAAAACTCGATGGCTTGTTCCCTTGCAAGCTCCCGGTAGTAGTGCTGCACGTTGCCCAATGCCGTTCGGAACAGCCAGTTCCAATACCCTTCCGGGTGCTCCAATTCCTTGATCCTCTCGACCATCTTCAGCAGCGTCTCCTGCAGAAGATCCTGGGCCAGGTCATGGTTCAGCGTCAGGCGGTAGAGATACGCATACAGACGCTGTCTCGCCCCCTCCGCGAGGCGGTCCAGGCTGGTGCGATCTCCAAGCTGCGCCTGGCGAACCAACTGTGCGAAGCCGTTTTCCGTGTCCATGTCTTCAACTCACCACGTTCAGTCCAGGTCCCGCCGGCCATGTTACACCCGGTAGAAAGATTTTTGAAAAAAAACTCGCAGGTTGTCTTCCCATTGATGTGTGGTGCGCCGAGCCGTGGTGTTGGAGCGTGGGAGCGCGAGAGCGTTGGCACATCCTCCGGCCGGAGCCCGGAATGAGGGTCCGAATGCATCTACGCCTGCATCACGGGCTGCCTACCGTCGTACACCCAGACAAAGATGCCTCAGACAGAGAAAGGACCAGCTACCGTCTTGTTCTTGGTTAGAATACTGGTTCCGACGTCAACAGGCGGAGATCATCGATGTAGATGCACCCGGTACCGGGCGGAATCGTGGCCTCGCGATCCCCGACCCCGACGGATATCTTCTTGACCCGAGCACGGTCCATGCCGGCGAGATTGGTCAGAGGAATCTTCCATTCCGTCCAGGCCCGGACGTTGGTGGCCGCCGGGAGGGGATTGACCACCGTGGCTATCCTGCCGTTGCCGTCCTCGATCGTCACATATAGCTCGTCCGGACTGTTGCCCGGGTGATCGACCCCGATGTCTGCGACTTGCCACTGGCCGGTGACATTGCCTGTGATCCTGACCTCGGAAAAGGTGGCCGTTGCTGCGAGATCGGGCGTGTGGCTGGTCAGGGCCAGCCCCACGTAGACTTGGGCCGGCATAAGGATATTCTGTGGGTTGGGCGAGGCATCCGGCCCGGTGTTCGCCGTATCCGACTGCCGGATCCAGTTGACGCCGTCTACCGAGTGATAACCGGTAAACCGGTCACCCTGCCGTTCGAGTTTGACCCAGGACGGAGTCCTCGACTCGGCCCCGCCGTGAGCCGAGAGGCAGGTCCAGCTATAGTTGGAGGGACGATTTTGAAAGGCTCGGAGGCCATCCGGCGTGACGAGCATGAAGGCATGTGCGGAGGCGAGATCGAGACTCTCGCGGAGCATTACCCCCGCCTTCGCCCAATAGTCGGTTCTCGTGAGATGCTCAACCTTGGCCACGATCGCGCCATCTCCGTCGAGCCGCTTGTAAGCATAACGGAATTCATCTCGGTTGCCCCACATATCGGCTCCGGCCGCACTCATGGTAAACGTCCCCGGTGTGGTTTCACCAAAAGATACGCTGTCGCCCTGATACCACAGGCTCAGGGTGTTCATTCCGCCGACCGTCCAATCCTGCTCAGGGGCAAACTTCCGCTCAACCTCACTGACGAACGGCGGCCGGGTATTGTCATAGGCCAGGAGCATGGACCACTGACCGTGGCGATCCTGTGCCCACCCGCTGGAGGGGTTGCTCCCACGGCTCACCTGTGCCCCGGTGTGGTTGATGGAGCCGTCGATCCAGGTACTACCGATGCCGCCTCGCGCGCTGTCCGTGTAGTTTTCGAAGTCGTCGATCACGAGATAGCCGGGCACGGTGAACGTCCAGACCACGCCTTTGTGAACGGTCGTACCATCGGCTTCCACCTCGTCGACCCGCCAGAAATACCGGCCGCCGGGCTGCACCAGCCCCTGCAGAGAGAAGCTCGCAGCGGTTTGTCGCCCCCGGAACAGCGGCGAGGCCGCACCGGCGGCTGCCACGGCATTCTCATCCGTACCGAGGTAAACATCGTGGAAGGCCGCCGTAGGCCCCGCCGCCCACTCGAGCACGGGCGCGACCCCGACCCGCCCGCCGTCGGCCGGCACCGGGTTCATTGCCTGATAAGACACCGGCGCCGCCAGCGCGGAAATGAGAATCTTCGATTCGAAAGGCTGCAACGTCAGTTTCCCGCGGATCCCGTTGCCCTGCACGTCACAGTAGAGGTTTGGCCCCAGATCAACGGTGACGGTGTCGAGCGACGCGTTGTAGACGATCTGGGATTCCGTAGGGTGGGCCAGAGTCACCTGGGGAAGCTGGATCAGATAGGAGAATTCCTTCGAATCGGCGTCGTACCCGGACAAGGTGCGCCATTGATCCAGGGACAACGTCGTGCGGACATGTCCGCCATAGGAGGCGACATAGCGATCCACGTGAATATGCGCGTTCGCGTGGGGATTATAGAAGTAGTTCCGGTCCGACTGGCCGAAATGGAAGTCCTCATAGTACGTGACCAGGCGCAGCGTCTGCTGTTGGGCATCGGTGGAGAACAGGATGTTGTCCAGCACGACATCGTCGACGAGCCTCATTCGTTCTCTCGGCCTGCCGCCAAACTCCATCCTGCCGACGAGAATCATCTGCATCTCTCGATTGCCGTAGAGCGTGTTCTTCTGCACGAGGTTGCCGGGTGCCCCATGGAAGAAAATGCCCGCATAGTGAGAGTTGATGACCGTGTTGTGCTCAATGATGCGATTGTTGCCCTCCTCATCCACGTAAAGTCCGGGGCTTCCTCCGGAATACCTCTCGATGGTCACGGGAGGCCCGATGTCGCGGGTTTTGTCCATCGTCCAGCATCCGATGGCATCCGCGAAGATATTGTGGTGGATATGGTCCTTCTCCGGTCCCGCGTAGAAGCCCCCCGTATAGAGGCCGGAACCGCCATCCGACACGACGAGACCGGTGTTGGTGGTATAATTGTAGAAGATCTCGCGGTTGACCGGACTGCCGGCTATATAGATGGCGCAATTGCCGACGCGGTCGATTCGGTTGTTGCACACTCGTGTGAACGGGCCCCAGAGGAACAAGCCGGCGCTGGGCTCGGTTCCCATCGGGTCGTCGCCGAAATGCTCCACACTCGTGGCATAGACGTAATTGCCCTCGACGTTGTTGTGAGAAGCCGTGTCGTCAACGTTGATCCCATAAGAGCAGGAGTGCTTGACCGTGTTCCGGAGGATCTGGTTGTTGTCGCAGGAGCCGCCGATGGCCTGCAATCGGATACCGCAGTCAAAGCTGTGTTCAATCGTGTTGTCCTCAATCGTGATGTCGTGCGACCAGCGGAGCAGGATCCCATACCGATAGGCGTTGCGCATGGTCAACCCGCGCACGACGTTGAACGAGACGCCCTCGTTGGTGCCCAGACAAGTCTCCCGATAGGTTACTTCCACATCCTCGACCTTGTCGCCCCGGGGCCACAGATAGAGCCTCTTGAGTCTTGGCTCGTACGCCCATTCCCCCTCCTGGTTGATCTCCCCCACAATACTGGTGATGTAATACCCGAAGCGCGTCGATACGGGAAACCAGGGGTTTGGTTCCGTCGCCAGAACGATCGTGGAGCTGGAAAAACCGGCAATGGGGACTGGATCGATCCGCCATACTTCGGTCTTGATGTGACACACGGCGCCGGTGAAGTAATCCGAAGGTTTGGATAGAGTGTTGTCGGCGAAGGTGGTCTTGGGGTCCACGATGGTCGTCGGATAGCTCCATCCCGTGTCCGGATACCGGGACCGGGGCAACAGTTCCCCGTGCTGGAAGACCTGGCGAACGGCAAAGTCTCTGTCCGGGTGAGCGGCCACGAGGCCCGCCATGTCCGCATAGTAGATCTGGCTCCAGTGGGGATTGCCGCTGCACTCGGCGGGACCGGTACACTTGCGCCAATTCGTGACTGGCTCGGCCGCGTTGATGATGGCCTTGCCTTCGTGCCCGGGATAGGCCGCGATGGTGATGGGGGCCGTGGCCGTGCCGCTCTTGGTCAGAAGTGCGCTCTCCCGATAGACTCCGGCCTTGATCCGCAGCGTGTCTCCTGCTTTCAGCAGGGGCATCGCCTTCCCAATCGTCTTGAAGGGTCGCGATTCCGTCCCGGGATTGATGTCACGGGCGATAGGGCTGTTCCCATCGACGTAATACGTCGTGGCCTGGGACACCGGTTGCGGCCAAACCAGATGAAACAAAAGGAGGGCCAGAACGATCGACATTGGGCCATGACGGTTCACAATATGCAGTGCACTGTTCATGATTCCACCTCCGCTTTGCGATTTCGGCGATTCTCTGACCTCACTTCACCAAAAACTTCGGCTCTCCGTCAGGTGAGGGAAGGCAATCGATTTCGGGCTCAACATCAACCGATTTGTCTCCCGTGATCCGCATGACAGGGGTTCTCTTCGGGCAGCGCCGCCACAACTCATCTTAAGCGAGAATCAAGGATTGGCTGCGTAAATTGTCTGTAAAAAAATGCCTCGTCAAAAGAATCTGTGGGC
>DCUI01000181.1:83704-95965 GCA_002327785.1 Phycisphaerales bacterium UBA2218 | reverse complement strand
AGGGGCTATGTCAGGAGGTCTGAACATACATCGCATTGTTGGAATGAAGATCGACGCCACAGAACAATGTCTTACGCATCTTTGGGTTCCTTTCCCTGAGCATCCGCATCCCTGCGTCTGGGCGTGAGAACTTGACGAGGTTGCACGCGTGACGCTCTCTGCTGCACAACTGCCGCGTCTACTTGCCCGGCGTCGGGGGAACAGCTTGCCAGTTGGTTGGGTCGTTGCCGGAGTCGTCGGGACCGGACATGATCCGCTGGAGGGCATCGCCCTGACCGTCGGCGCCGGCGGGCCAGGGGGCTGCGTCGCTATAGATTACCTCGTCCACGATCACCCAGGCAACCGGGGCGCCGGCGTTGTCGCCCGGTAGCGACTTCTCCAGGGCCACTCGCTCGCCGCGATTCGACAGGTTGCCCTGCCAGGGACCGACGAGCGGGACGCCGAAACGAGACGGACCTATCTCATAGGCCGCGACGAATGCATCGAGGCGAGAGGTCTCCACGGTCGGGTCGAAACCGACGACCACGAGCCGGCCGCCTGCGGGAATGAATGTACCGGCGGAGAAGCTGTAGTCCACGGCGCCGTCGAGACGCCAGACAACCGTCCCGTTGCCGAGGTCGATTCTCTCGCTCAGCGGGTTGTACAGCTCGATGTATTCTTCGTTGGGATCGACCGGGTGATACATCAATTCGTCGATCACGAGATCAGGGATCGGGTTCGCATTGGCCGTGCCGGGCGAGGGCGTCAGGCGGAACCAGTAGCCGCAGCCGTCCGGATATCGGCCGAGTGAGATATCAGGCTCCTGGGCCTTGAACTGCACGGCGTCTGCCATGCGGTCCCGGCCTGTGCCCGGCAAGTACGAGAGGAAGAGTTCCTCGCCGTCTCTGCTCAGGCCGAAGGTAGTGATATCATCGAAACTCGCGTAACCATACGCCGAGATCGATCCGGCCGGAATGGCCCACTTCTTCAGGTTGGCAACATCGTCGCTGAGATACCAGTCGGCCAGGTTCATACTTGCCGCCGTCGGATTGTACAGCTCGATCCAGTCGCTCCCCTGCGTTGCGTCGGCGAGCAACTCGTTGATCAGCATCGTCGCATCAGGCGCTGGATCGTCCTGGCCCGGCGAACCTGCGAAGTACGCGCTCGCCCGCCAGTTGCCCGGATAGTTCAGGGAGCCTTGCGGCTCATCGGGCAGGGCGAAATTCAACGGGACGAGCGAGTGCCCGCCGCCGTCGGCCGCAAGCGGCCAGCCGCGACCATCGCCATACTCGAATTGGGCGATCGGCCCATTCCACGTATCGACCAGCAGGACGGCTTCGCCTTCGTTGGCCAGTTTGCCCGTATACTCGCCCGCGATGATGCCGGCGAAGGCCTCGCCATAGCGAGAGAGGAACGCCTGCTTGTTCCGGACGACCAGGACGAACCGGCCGGGCCCGAGGCTCTTGACCTCGCCGCTCGCGAAGCTGAAGGTGACGCCCTGGTCGAAGGAGACACTGCTCAGGTCGAGCGTTTCATCGCCGGTGTTCTTGAGCTCGATGAACTCACCCTCGTCGTTATCGGCGCCCGCGCCCGTCTCGGGTGGGTTGTACATCAGCTCCGTGATTCGCAGGTCGGCCAGGATGCCTGCGGCGACGGACTCGCCCGCCACGAACTGCACGGGGTCGGACCAATGGCTCCATCGGCCGGTGTTGTCCTTCATCCGGCAGCGGACGCGATAGGTCCGCCCGGGCTGTACGGCGGTCGCAGGAATGCGGATGTCGCTGCGGAACGTCGCGATCCCTTCGCTCTCCCAGGTTGCGCCGATCTCGTACCTCCCAGGCTCTCTGCGCGCGACGCGAGGCGTTACAGTGGGTCGCCCGGCATCCACCACTGCCTCGCCGAGCAGGCGTGCGTCGATGTAACAATCGGAGCTGGTGGAGATGGACGAGTTGAGTACCTGGATCGCGATGACGTTCCTGCCCTCGATAAGGCACGTGCGAGGGTCCCCAAGTTCGTATGTGACGAAATCGGAATTGTCGATGGCGTTGACGGAGACGGCGGTGTACGGGACGTTTTCTCCGGCGACGTTGTCCTCGTAGACGAGGCGTCCGTTGATCCAGACGTTCACGCCGTCGTCGAACTTAACGTCGAGGATCAGCTTGTCGAAAGCGTCGAGGTCGGCGACGTCGAAGGTCTTGCGGAGGTAGATGGACGTGTAATTGTACCGCATATCCTCCAGGCTGGTGGTGATGAAGGCCTCGCCGTATCCGATGGCCGTTCGACCCGAGAGCCAGGTGGAATCGTCGAAGCCAAGCTGCCGCCAGGCGCCCTGGGCGGCGGAAGGCTCCTGCGTGCCTTTGAAGTACTTCCACATGGAGCTCTCGGGAACCAGGACGAAACCGGCGGCGCCGTCCTGGACGGGGGCCTGCGAGCCCATTGCGACCTCAGCAATCCGCCACTTCATGGCGGCGAACGTGTTCGCGCCCTGCGGATCGGCAAAGGGGGAGACGGTGAAGGTCAGCGCGTTGGCAGGGAAGCCCGCCGGGGCGGTGGTCGCAATCACGGGCGTATTCGGGATCGCCGGGTCGGCGGCCCTGCCGTTGAGGTAGCTGACCCGCTCGACCACGTAATCTTTCATCACCCGGACCATGCCCTCGAAGCTGCGCCCGTAGCCACGGTTGGCGGCCTCCTGGTAGAACCGGCCCTGGCCTGCCTTGTTGCCGGCGGGCTGGTCGATGTACCTGGGATAGGCGGCATCCCCAACGACCCAATGCCAGTCCCACATGCAGCGGTCGGCATCGACCATGGAAAGGCCGCCGGCGGGGTCGTTGATGATTGCGGCGTATTCGTCGATCAACTGGTTGGTCTGATCGACGTTGAACAGCAGGTCGATGATCTCCCGCAGGCGGTTTCGATTCTCGATGTCGATGGAACTGTGGTTGAGCACGCCGCTGCGGCGGAAGGGATCGCTCGGGTCGTTGCTGCCGTAGTAGGTCGTCCAGGTCAGATCGAGGTCCCAGGGGAGCTGCCACCATTGGTTCGTCTCCGGATGGTGGTAGAGGAACCAGTTCTTCTCGGTAATGTCGCCATGGTGGATCGCCTGGTAGACGGCGTAATAGGCGTAGTAAGCGTCGAGACACACGTTCTGCCGCCACCATGGCTCGTTGGCGCCGGGGTACCGGCTGATGAACTGGTTGAGGTCCGACCGGTCGGAAGGCTGCGTGGGGCCTTGGTTGTTCAAATCATCATCATTATTATCCATTTTATAAAGATTTCCATCGGGCAGGCCGTGCTCGTCGAGAAATTGGCCGTCCATCTGCTCGATGGTCATGTACAGGCCCCAGAAATCGCCGTCGTACTGCGTGCCCTGGCTCGTGATCGGTGGATGGGCGGCGTTCCGCGCGCCGTCCTCGAAGAACTCGTCGATGATCCGCAAGTGCACGTAACTCGTCTTCGAGGCGGGGCAGCCCGCCATGTTGAACAGCCGAAACGAAAGGGCCTCGAACATTCCCTGCTCGCCGCGCTGCCCGAAGCTGCCCTGTTGGATACACGCCGAGAAGTTCAGCTTGTCCCACTTCGTGTCGTACGGATTGCCGTAATCATCGCGGGCCTGGAAATAGTGCCCGCGATGAAAATCGACCTTGACCATGTTCTTACCCATCGAGTACCGCCACACACCGCCTCTCATGCGGTATCGGATGTGGTCGTAAACCTCGCCGTCGTAGACGAGTGTGCCGTACCAGTTGAAGTCCTTCCGGCCGGCTTGGCCCAGCCCGTACCGCTGAAACCACATGGCGCTCTCGACGTCGCTCTTTTTGCTGATCATGTGGTAGACGGGCAGGCTCCGCATAACCTCCGCGGGGAAATCAATCACAGGCGTAACGCCGGGCTGAACCGCCCCGCGCCAGGCCGGCACGCCGTCGTACACGAAATACGCGAAGTTTGGCTGCGGGTCGTCCGAGTACGGCGCCGTGGTGAGTGCGCCGAGACCATCGGTCGCCACGATCCGATACCGGACCAGATTGCGATGCACTTGCTGATCCGCCGGGATTTGCGAGGTGAAGACATCGTCGCCCGCCCGCGCGTCGCCCGCAAGCCCGTCGTCGCGCATCTCGACGCTGAGCCACGCCAGGCTGTACTGTGCGTCGGTCCGAGCGATGTACGCCCCGGGCACGACGGTCTGATACCGCAGCGTCACGCTGGCCACGCCGTCATCGTCGGTGACCTTGGCCGTGACGGTCACAACCTCGCCGCCGGCGGGCTGCTTCGGCGAATGCCTCACCTGCCGGACGTGCGGCGGCAGGTTCTCGGCATACACCCGATTCACAAAGGTCGGCGTCGGAAGGGCCGACCGCCAACTGCCACCCAAGTTGTTGTCAAACTGCGGATTCACCAACTGCAGCGAGGCCCCGGTCCCCGGCACCGTCTCCGGCACCGCGTCCCCGACGGTCGGCCACGGGAACCCCAGCCGGTAGTCCACCTCATCCACAACCGTCCCCGCAGCGTCGCACAGGACCACTCGCTCACCGTCCCCGTCGAGCGCACCGCCGTACGGCCCAAAGACCAACTCGCCGGGCAGTGGGAGCCGAGCCGTCCCGGACTTTACCCTGACCTGTTCGGGGTCTTGGGCAACGATGATGTACCCGCCTGCGGCCAGCGTCGTCCCGGCCGGAAAGGTATAAAACACCCCCTCCGCAAACGACCACCCGGAAAGGTCCACATCCGCCAGCCCGAAGTTGTGCAGCTCGACGAACTCCACGAGTTCGGTCTTGACATCGGGGTTCGTATGCAGTTCGTTGATGACCACGGTCGGCCCCGCATCCGCTTTGTACGCCTGCTGCCCCGCCGGCCCATCCGCCGCGAGCAAAACGCCCGTTCGTAATGTGTCCGCAAGGGCATACGGCAAGAAACGCCTCATGGCGTCGCCACAAGCCCCCATCGCGAACAGGCAGGCCATCGCCGCGACAATTACCGGCCGTGGATACCGATTCGATGCGTGCACCTTCCGTCCTCTTCCATCTCAAGACCACCGGTTTTCGGCCGTGCGCCGCCTGCACAACGCATCACGAACCCATGCCGCGCCGCCACCACCCATCTTATCCGATTTGACACCCCCAAGTCAAGGCCGGCTGGACCACCACGACTCCCCCCACAAGTCCTTGTCCGCGCACGACAAATTATCAACCAGAGGACGCCAAGGGCCACAGAGAATGTGAGGCGGGTTCTCGACCCACGCGCCCAATCCCATCGAGTTCTCACGCCCAGACGCAGGGACGCGGAGGCTCGCACGAAAACGGGAACGAGAGACGAGTATGTAGGGTGCGTACCACGCACCATCAAGAAGAGCACGTCGTCGAGGATCGGGTGGCCGCGGCAAGCGGATGCTCGCCGATGGTTTTACGCTCGCCGCTTCCTGCTTCACGCACAACAGCTTCGTCTCATCTATCACCTATCGCTTCGCCCTTCCCTTCCCCCCACACCTCCGATGTCACCGTGTGAAACATCGCGAGAAAATACACCCAACCCATTGAGCCGCAAGCCGTCAAGTGAGTTGGGACACCTCTATAATTGTGGACTGTCACCCTTATGATTCGACCCTATACCGCGCCCGCAGCGCCGCCGCGCGTTGGGGCTGGGGGCCATAAAGCGGTAGACTCCCTCAACACGGCCATCGTGGCCGTGTCTTCTACGCCAAGACATTCCTCCGACAGTCCGCGAGTGCCGATGCGGCCTGAGCAATCCGCCACGTTTGTGAAATGCGTAGGTGTGAAACGCGTGCAAGGAGCTGTGCAAGGTGCACGACTGGCTGGCGTCGATCAACCACCCGGCGGCCCAGAGTCTGGAGGAGGGCTTGGAGGAGACCTTGACGATCAGCCGGCTGGGCCTGTCGCCCCAGCTTCGTCGCCTGCTGTCCAGCACCAACCCGATCAAGAATTGCTTCTCCAATCCGATATCGTATCAGCGTTTCAACAACTGACGCACACACTCGATGGCCAGCGGCCTATCGAGCGTTTGACCGCGGACAATCTCGTCTACCGCCAACGCGCTGGTTTTCTCGTAATCGGTGACGTTCTGTACGCACCATTGCATCAAGAGCGTAAGCTGTGAATGATGTACAAAACCCAGTTGAAAGGGTTCGCCCTTCTTGGCCGAGGAAACATAGCCGTTATGCTTCCACCAATCAACCAGCGCCGCTGTCGCTGATGCAATGACTTGAGCAGCGTCCTCAGGCGACTCGGCCTTCCGCGCACAGGCATTCAGGAGTCGGATGCGTGAATCAGCACGAGCCGCCAGGATATCCAGATACCGCTTGGGGCCACCAGGAATACAGCGTGCCACCGGACTATCAAGAGTTGCCGCAGCCAGCTTCCGAGGCAGATCGCCTGGCAAGTCGGCAAGGCCTCTGTCCCAACAGGCCCAGGCCGGAACCAGCAATTCCGCGGAACCGCCGAGCAAGTCAGCCAAGTCCGTGAGGACTTTTTCATCCGCCTCATCCAGATAATTCGGATCGGACACGCCGCGAGCGAATAGATACGCGTTAGGGATCGCAAGGATGGGCGTTTGCGCATTGGCAAACCAGCCTCGAATGCCGGGCGAAGCTCCCAATTCCTGTTTCAGCACACGCCGGATCAAATCAAACTGCAGCAAGCCGGCCGGAGGGCTCGGCTCGAATTCGACAATCTCGTAGAGCATCAGCGTCGAGCGATCCAGCAAGCCCGCTCGCTTTGTCTCGTCGATCACTATCCGGCCATTCGCATGGCCATCGCGATGAGACCGACCGGGCAGCATTTCCCAAGGTTCGGGCATCTCCTGCTTCAGAGCCTTCAGTGTCTCTGCCACAAAGGGACTGATCGGTTCCTGCCACACCCCCTTGGTTCCCCAACCACACCAGATCCACGGTATCACGCGTTGTTCTTGTGCATGTGTGCCAATCCGGTCCAGCGTGTGGCGATCGTGCTTGAGCACCTCGAGGAACTCGGCCGGTTGCGCACCAGGGTAACCGCCGGGATCACCATCGATAGTGACATACCCATCGGCGTTATTAAGGATTTCCAACATCGCCGCCCGATGTTCCAGATAAGCATCTAACATCTTTGGATCGTCCAGACGCACGGTTTCCTGGTAGGCATAGAGGCTCCGGTCCTTCCATGGGCAGGACCGAATTTCCGGCCGCGAGGTCAATGCCGCGCACTGTACTAACCAGCACTGCAGATTCGTTTTACGCGCGTCTTCGACCAGAGATCGATACTGAGCGAGCGATTGACGATCCTGCGCCGACAGTGGTGCCGGAATTGCCTCCATTGTGGGCCACATCATGACGGTGTTGAACCCTATGTGTTTCAGCAAGCGAAACATGTTCAGGTAGTCCGAACGGTGCCAGGTACGAACGGCAAAAGGGTAGTTGTAGACCCAGCACGCGTGCAGATAAAATCCTCGCCGCTGGAAAACACTCTTGCTCTGCATGGTGCTCTGCAGTTCTTCTGCCGCGACAAAACGCGCAAGCAGAAGCACGAGGGCCATTGTGATCAGTCCGCGAAGTCCGAACCACCCAGATATGTGCGCTCCTCCCGGACACATTGCTTTACGAACCCGTCGGAAGAGAGTCAGAATAGGCCGTGCTTCCGTTTCAATCGGCATGGCCATCCGAGATTTCCCACCCATCTTCATAAATGGCAATCCTACACGCTACAACACGTCGTTTCACGCACACCTACACATTCTATTCCGCTGAAAGAGTACCATTTTGACCGTTTCCACCCTCGTTTTCAGCCCCGAAGACGAGGGTGATTCGATTGTTTTCAGGGGTTCTTCAACAGAATCCACACTTCACATTCCTCACACACAAGTTGTTGGGATTGTGCTGGTGTTGCCCGCTTTGTCCCACCGACTCCTGCTCGCGACTCTTTGACTTCTGCGCTCATCTCGGCCTGTCCACATCCAAGCAGCCAACGTCGGGCTCCGATTGACTCCATCCGAGGTTCGTTCCCCAATGGCTTGCCGGGAGTATTATGGCGGGGGAACACAGAGTAGACAAGCGAGAAGTGATAAGTAATAGGTGAGAAGTGAGAGGTAGGCCCGGCGGGACGCCGCGTGAGAGCGTCGAAACGTGGAAGCGTTCGAGCGTTTGGGGATGCGGAATGGTTCCGCCGACACCCTTGTTGCACGCATCTACTGACCCAACAAGGCTCTATCCACGTCCATCGGCGTTCCTCGGGTGCGTCAGTGAAACTGTCGTTGTCTTGTGATCTGAAAGGAGGTCACCATGGAATGACCCGTTTGCCATGTAGCCCCGCAGGCATGTCGTCGGGCAACCGTGCGGCGTGAAGCCCTGTGTGGGCGAAGACATGAGCCGTAGCGCAAGCGAACTCGATTTGGCCTCGTGATACGAAGTCGAGAGCGGCCAGGCATCCTGATGTGATGAAGCCTATCACCGTCCATGAAGCAGCGGGTGCGTGCAGTGGGCGGGCTCTCCGGGGTGGGTAGAGACGGCACGTGTCGAAAGAGAACGATGGGAACTGAGAGACCCGGCTCGGCCGGGGATTGAGCCCCAGGCGGTGGAGCCGGAATCCATAACGGCGGTCCGTGCCGTGCAGGGAGTCGGATGGGCTCATAGTAGCGTCGAAGCGGGGCAATGCCCGCGGAGCGAAGGAGCCCTGACGGAATCGAAGCCGATGCAAGAGAAGGAGAGAACCGCTTGCAAGAGAACCTTGCCACTACGGAAGAACCGGAGGACCTGCCGGAGACGTTTGCCGTCAACGGCGAAGGTCTGCCGGAGAAGGTCTTTTCTTTAAGGCGGGGTCGAGGGCTTCCTGGAGGCGATTCACCAATCGCTGAAGGACAAGACCTATCGGCCGCAGCCGGTCCGGCGAGTGTACATTCCCAAGGCCAACGGCATCTCGCCCCTGTTGGCGAATCTGTACCTGCACTGGTTCGACTACAAGTTCCACCGGGCCGATGGTCCCTATCACTGGGCCAATGCCCGCCTGGTGCGGTACGCCGACGACTTCGTCATCCTGGCGAAGTACGCGGGGCAGCGGATCGAACAGTTTGCCGAGCAGACGTTGCAGGAGTGGATGGGGCTGCAAGTGAACCGGGACAAGACCCGCACGGTGAAATTGCATGAGCCGCACGCAGGTCTGAACTTCCTGGGTTACACGTTCCGCTATGAACGAGACCGCTACGACCGCCGGAAGCGCTATTTGCATCGGACGGTCAGCGAGTCGTCGCTTCAACGCGTTCGGGATCGGCTCAAAGAGATGACGAGGGCCAACCAGAGTTTTACGCCGATCCGACCGTTGATCGACCGGATCCATCGGATGCTGCGGGGCTGGCAATCGTACTTCTCGCAGGGCCATCTCAGCGATGCGTATCGGGACGTGGACAGCTACACCCAACGACGGCTGATCGCTCATCTGCGCCGACGCAGCCAGCGGGCGTACAAGAAACCGACCGGCGTGACCTGGTGGGACCACCTGCAACGACTGGGGTGGACCCCGCTGCAGAAACGGCCGATCCGGGCATGACAGTCGAGCGACGAACGATCCGTGAGAGCCGGATGCGGGAAATCCGCCCGTCCGGTTCGAAGAGGGGGGACTGAGCGGCCGTCCAGTCGCTCAGTCCTCTACTCTACCGGTTTCGTTTCTCTCTATGGCGTCGGTGTCTCCACGGTGAGCGATCTTGCGCTCGGTCACTGGGACGACTTGATAGCCGCACGGTAGTAGGCGTCGTCGTGCTGCTGTTTCCAGCCGTCGGTCGGCGCCGCGAGCGCCGGGCGGTGCTTTGCCCACATCTCGTTGACGAACGCATCCCATGCCTGGCCTTGCCTCGCCCAGTCCTTGTCGTGGTCCCGGCCGGTTGCCTCCTTGATAGTCTTCACAAACGGGGCGTCATCTTCGCACATCCAGCGATCCACATAGTCGAAGAATGCATCGTGGCCCGACTGCCGCTCGGCGTGCATCAGCCGCAAGGCCAGGGCCTGCGCCACCCAGCCGACGCTCGTGCAGCATCGACGGTAGCTCTCGCTGGTATTGGGACCATCGCCCCACTGCGAGGGCGGCGCGTGCTCGTACGGTCCCCACATATTGCCCCGCGACCGACCCTCGCCGGTGGCGGCGTCGATCCCCGAATGCCCGGCGAAGACGACCTTGGCACCGGTCCAACAATCGCCGTATGCGGTCTGGTCGTCCTCACCGAAGCTGACCTTCGGATAGGAGCCGCTGATGCCCGCCAGCTCGTCGTCGCCGAGGAGAAGCCCTGCGAAGACGATGGGGATCTTGCGTCCGCTGCCGTGCCCGCCCCAGCCGGTCCAGCCGGGATGGCCCGCGCGGATCATGCCGCCCAGGTCGATGCCGATCTGGACGTAGTTCACGAGGAGCGGTTCTTTCTGCTCGGGCGCGAGGTCCGTGCAAAGGAGCAGAGCACAAATGCCCGCCACCCGGCCGTACTCGAGCCCGTATTGCGGCATGTTCTCCACCGGCTCCTCGAAATCGAACGCCCATTTGTGCCAGCCGGGGGGCGCACGCTTGATTCCCAGCCAGAACAACTGGTCGAGCCAATCGCGCCCGTCGCTGGCCGTGGCGGTGTAGCCTTCGGCGCCGCCCAGATAGCTTGCATAAAGAACACCGACGGCCAGGAGCCTGCCATCGCCTTGCACGAGGCCCCATCGCGGCCCGAGGCGGTGAGCCCTGGGATCTGCCGGCGCAGCGCCGTCGTCATAGACCCAGACCTCGACCTTTCCCGACTCATCCCGGTCTCGGAGCGTCAGGAGTGCCTTCCCGCCGGGACCCACCTTGAGCGAGCCGCCGCTGCCCTCCCGGCCTCGCGTCACGTCGAAAGCTACGTCGCCGGTGACCGCCCAATCGGCCGGTGCCTGGTCACTATCAAAGGTGTATTTCGTGTTTTGGCCATCGGCGTCGCCGTCGCAACCGCTGCCAGCAGGCCGAACGTGAAGAAGCTTCGTATCCGTACTCTCATCGTATATCCTCCGGTGCCGCACCGCATAGGACAATCGGGGCCCTTTCATTCTCCACCATCGTGTGCAAGATCGGCCGCACAGCGGAAACCGATGGTCGCGCAGCGATCCAGGCCGGGCCACATCAGCAGGAACTTCGCGGAGAAATCGCAGCGTTGGGGCCCGCCGTCGGCGTACCAGTCCGAGCCCTTGGCCTTGTAGTACGAGCCGCCTTTGAGGACGCAGAACCGCGTCCGTCCGTCGCCGCGCTCGCTTTCGGTCCATTCCCACGTATTGCCGCACATGTCGTAGCACCCGAACGGGGATCGACCTTGGGCATATGCCGCCACGGCGGTTGTGCCGCCGGCGCGCCCGTCGTTGCATCGACCGGCTTCAAAGGCGTTTCCCCAGGGGTAGGCACGCCCATCACCGCCTTGGGCGGCATACTGCCATTCCTCCTCCGTGGGCAGTCGCTTGCCCGCCCAGCGGGCGTAGGCTCGCGCATCTTCCAAGTCCACGTACACGACCGGGTGATCCTCGAGGCCCGTCGGCATTTGGCCGTTATGCCAGTGCTTCAGGAAGCTCTCGCTGTCGGCGGGCGTGTAGCCGGTCCGCCTGAGGAATTCCACGTACTGGGCATTCGTGACGGGCGTCAGATCAATCGCATAGGGCGTCAACTCAACCTCTCGCGTGAAGCTGACGACCTTGTGGATGTTACCGCTTGGCTGAGCGGGAGGTTTCTGTCCGGGAACATCGTAGAACCCGCACTCGCGATTGCGATACTCTGTCTTCATACGAAGAGACACGCCCGCAATGGCGACCATGCCATCAGGAACCTCGTGGGCCTTGTATTGCCTCGTCCGCTCGACCGGTCGGAGCCTCTCCTGGGGGCCGGGCGAGGACACGCTCCAATCGGCCTCCTGATCCATTGCTGCTTGACGAGCCAGGAATTGCGTGAGACTCACGCCGTGAGGCTCCAGCGGCCATTTGCCAAGAAAGGCGGCAATGCCGTGAGGCCGAATCGAACCATTGAGCGAGACCCCATTGCCGCAGACCCGGCCACACTCACAGCCGGCAACGAGATCGAAGTAGTTTTGCCCTTTGACATGCGGCACCTTCAACAGCGTGCCTTCCACACGCTGCTCGGAGCGATTCACGAGCGTCCACAAGCGCACGCCGCCACGTTGCCACAGACTTGCGTACGTGCCTGCCTGCTCCGCAGGCACCAGGGGTGTCCAGTCTTCAGCGGAGAAGAGTCCTGCATATCGCCGCTGGATGCCCAGCATGGATCGCAAGATGGCCTTGCCGCGGGGACTCCAGCCGACCCAGGA
>DCUI01000181.1:36302-83642 GCA_002327785.1 Phycisphaerales bacterium UBA2218 | reverse complement strand
GGCAGGGCTGTCCTGGAACCACTGGGCCCACGACATGTGATGGTCCGCGATTCGCTCGACGGGCAGCGTCAGCTCCGATTCCAGGACCACGCCGGGCCGCACAGCGTCGAGCCGGTCGCGGAGGTTGCTCGTTCCCTCATGCAGGGTGTCGAGAAATATGCCGTCGGCGTCGATGGCCGACACGATCTCCGCCAGCATCTCGACATCGGGCTTCGGTTCCCGGCGTGTCCCCGTATCCCAGGGATTGTAGTCGATGAACACGCGGACGCCCCGCTCGTGGAGGGCGCGACTGAGCTCCCGCAGCCCAGCCAGACCGCCGGGCATGTCACGGTAGAAATCGAACTGATTGCGGTCGTCAAAGCCGATCCGCGGATACGCGTGCCACAGGACGACCGCGTCGTATCCGCCGAATTGCGATTCTCCTTCCTCCAGATACTGTGCCGCGGTGTATCGGCGGCCGGCCGGGTCGTAGAATCGCTGGTCGCACATCATGGCAAAGCAGCAACAGTAGCACGATGCCGCCCATGCGAACTCCTTGCGCCGGTACAGATCGTCCCGGTAGTCCAGGCGATGCTGCATTTGCTTGCGTGCCGCTGTGAGCCTTTGGCGCCAGGAGTCCCATTGCGATCGATCCGACGGCGCTGCCACCAGAGGCTTGATCTCCACCGGAGAAGACGGGCTCGAGTTGGTGCCGACGAGCATGGCTGCGATGACGATTCCCAGGAGCAATACCATCAGTCAGAACCCCAAAACACTACTGTAGAACACGCCTGCTATCGCGGCAGTCTACCCCTGTATGCGGAGCCCATTTTACGCTTGACGGACGCATGACCGCCACTAAATTGGACGAGACAGCCGTTGGGCAATGTGGCTGCCGTTCATAACGCAGACGGAGACAACGTCTCCGCGATGATGGAAGGAGAAGACCATGCCAATAGACCGCCGGACATTCCTGAGCCGTTCGCTCGCCGCGGGAGCAACCCTGAGTTTCCCCGCCATCGCAACGGGGCAACAGAACAAGACGTATCGCACGGCCCTGATCGGCTGCGGCTGGTGGGGCACGAACATCCTGCGCGAGGCCGCCGCGTCGGGCCGGTGTAAGATCGCGGCTCTGGTGGACGTAGACCGCAGGCAGCTTGCCAGGTGCGCCGAGGAGGCGAGGAAGTGGACAAGCGACGTGCCGAAGCAGTATGAGGACTATCGCGAGATGCTGGAGAAGGAGAAGCCGGACATTGCGATCGTCGCGACGCCCGATCACTGGCATGCGTTGCCGACCATTGCGGCGGTGAAAGCCGGGGCCCACGTGTACGTGGAAAAACCCATCAGTCACACGATCATGGAGGGCCGGGCGATGGTCAACGCGGCCAGAGCGACCGGGCGCGTGGTCCAGGTAGGGACGCACCGGCGGGTCTCGCCGCACAACGTCTCAGGCAGGAGGTTCCTGCGGGAGGGCAACGCCGGCAGGATCGGCATGGTGCGGTGCTTCGTGCTCTACGGGGGCGACGGCCCGGAGCAGCCGAGGAGGAATCACGAACCGCCGAAGGAGTTGAATTGGGACCTCTGGTGCGGGCCCGCCCCACTTCGGCCGTTCAACGGCGGCGCGCATCCACGGGGATTCCGCAGCTACCTCGACTACGCCAACGGCACCCTGGGGGACTGGGGGGTTCATTGGGTGGATCAGGTCCGCTGGATCATGGACATCAAGTGGCCCAGGAGCGTGCACTCGCTCGGCGGGCGGCCGATCAAAGGCAAGCCTGTCCTCACCGACGAGCACCAGACGACCGACGCCCCCGACCACCAGGTGGCGACCTATGAATTCGACGATCTGACGGTCACGTGGGAACACCGGCAATTCGCGGGTAATCCCGCGGAGAAGACCGAGAGCGTCGGGTGTTTCTTCCACGGTACCAAGGGGACATTCCACCTCGGTTGGCAGCAGGGGTGGACCTTCTACCCGCTCGGCAGAGGGCAGCAGGAAATCCACGAGGAGCCGAAGCTCAACCTGCCGGACGGCCAGAACATCCGGGAACTGTGGATAGACTTCCTGGACGCGATCGAAACAAGCCGACGGCCGGTGTGCGACATCGAGGAGATTCATTACTCGACGAGCCTGAGCCTGCTCGGGATGCTGTCCTACAAGCTCGGACGCAGTGTCCAGTGGGATGGCGGAAAGGAGGTGTGCGTGGGGGATGCGGAGGCGAACAAACTGGTACGGCGGGAGTATCGAAAGCCTTGGGTGTACCCGGGGACTTAGCACAGATACAGGCGCGAGTGACAAACTGCAAAATGGCGAATCGCCGCCCTGCTACCATCCCATCTTCGTGAACAGGGCCGGGACGGTCCGCAGGAGAATGTAGATATTCAACAGGAAGGACCGCTTCTGGATATAGAGGTAGTCGTATCTAACCTTGTGGGCAGGCTTAAGATCGTAGAGACCGCGGATCTGGGCCAGCCCCGTAAGACCCGGCTTGACCGCAAGGCGTGCGCCCTGTAGTGATTTGTGACGATCCACGAAAAAGGGCCTCTCGGGCCGGGGACCAACAAGGCTCATGTCACCGCGAAGAATATTGTAGAGTTGGGGCAACTCATCAATCCGCATCTTTCGGAGGATGCGCCCTATCGGCGTGACACGGTCATCATCGCGGGACGCCCAAACCGGGCCGAGATGCTTCTCCGCATCATTGATCATCGTACGGAATTTGTACAGAGTGAACAACTCGCCCTCCAGGCCGACTCGCTCCTGCCGGAAGAACACGGGCTTGCCCGCAGTGATCCTGATGAGCAACGCGGCCATAATCGTCACGGGCAGCGTCAGGGTCAGGATGAACAGCGAGCCGAAAACATCAAGAAGCCGAATCGGAAACTCCGCCGTTTTCGGGGTCTTGTGGATCGGATACGTGCGCACAGCAAGCCGGGGCCGGATCTGAGATGCCACGAAGACCGGATTCGAGCGAGAATACAACGACGAAACCCGCCCTTGTGCCGTCCCCGGATCAACAGTTACGGCTGTCGATTGCCTGCACTCCACACCCCGAGCACTCGCTTCTTCGCCCATGCCTGCGTCCTAGATCTCCGTACCCTTTTACTCCTTCGCACAGCGCCACATGCAACCATCACTAATTCTCATTACGCCTTCCGTCAACCGGGACAATTATAGACAAATTGCGACACGCTTCAAAAGAAAATTCTCCCCTTGTAGAAAATCTGCCGCCCCCCAGCCCCCCATCCTTGCCTGCCATGGACGGATCCCCCTGGGATTCCATGGAAAATCGATGACATGGGGAAATACGAAGAGCCGAGACACAACGCGATGGTGTCTCGGCTCCGAGAAGCACGCTTGATGTGCAGTGTGGCGGTTACAGTGTCCTTCGACGCCGCAGCCAACCAGTAAGGCCAGTACCCAGACCCACAAGGATGATCGCACCTGGGGCCGGGGCACGATAGGTCATGTTGTCCATGGCAAACTGAGTCCCCGGCAGCAGCCACCCCATTGGCGTTCCACCCGAAGACGAAAAGGCGATCCGATCCGTGCGACCCCAACCGAATTGTACCCAAGTCGGACTCTCGACGCTCGCCGTGAACGTTTTGCTGTAGAGCAGATCGTCACCAAGATAACCCTGCGCCGTGATCTGCAGGTCGTCATGCCAGGCGGCAGTAAAGTATGCACCGACAAATACGAAGGATTCATCGCGAGAGATCTCGACCGGCATTCCCATGGAATTGAACGCGACGTAGCTCCCCGAAATCGTCCCGTTGGCATATCCAGAGGGGTTGTCGCCGTAATAGCCGCTGCTCATCACACCCCATCGGTCGCTCCAGTTGAAGCCTGCATATCCGCTTGGCATATGCCACGTGATCGGATCTGTTATCGCATCATCGAAGTCAACGACGGTGCTGGCGGCCGCAGGCATCGCCATCACAAGACATGCCGCTATAGCAATACACAGAACAATCTTATTCATCTTCTCACCCATCCTCAGACTCGTACCTTGAAGACACTTCACCCCCATAACACGTGCACCAAGCTCGCAATCCCTGGCTGCGATCGCCGGACGCCCCTATTCTGCACGGCCGCTTGGCACGCCGCACATCGCAATACTCTCGTCCAGCAACATCTTGAGTATACCCACATGAACCCTTGAAGTCAAGGGCACAACGCCTTCCCCTTGCCCATGCCCATCGCAATCACCGCAACAGACGGGTCCTAACCATATATCAGGCAAGGGGTTGCAGAATACAAGAGGGCAGAGCCACGTCCCATAATAACAGAGTAACCGGATACTTTGTGGTGAATATTTTTTCGCCGGACCGTCGAACAAAATGCAATCCTGGCACTGCGAATCTGTTTGCGGTCGCGGAGCGACCACTTGTCACGCGCGGGGTTCCGCGGTACATCCACTAAGCAAGCAACCGCTTGAAGTAGTCCGAGTATCGCGACAGAATCACTCTCTCCGAGAAACGGCGCTCCGCCACACTCCGGGCACGCTTTCCGATCTCACCGAGTTCGTGCATTGTACAGATCTGGTCGATCTTTCGGGCCAGAGCGTCTGGCGCATTCGGAGGCATTACCCATCCGATTTTTTCCTCAAGGACAACTCGCCCGATTTCCGATTCACTATCCGCCACCAGCAACAATGATTTGCCCGCGGCCATGTTGAAATAGGACTTGCTCGGCACGCCCAGTCCGTACATGGCGTCATTCAACGTAACAAACGCCACGTCACACGCATTGAGAAACAACTGTTGAGCAGACATCGGGAAATGCCCGATATGGAGCATACACTTATCCGGATGCTCGCGGATGAACCTCTCGATCTGCGGCTGCATGGCGCCATTGCCGGCAAAGAGGAAGGCAGCGGACCGGCTCCGTGTCCGTTCGATTGCCTTGAGCAGATTTTCTATCCCCTGGACTCGCCCCAAGTTCCCTGCAAAGAGGAACACGGTCTTGTCTTGCAGGCCGTACGAACGAATCAGTTCATTCTCCGTCTTCGGCTGAGGCCGGATGGCATCCACGTCGGCCCAGTTCGGGATCTGCGTAATGCGGCATCCGTTGCGGATCTTGTTCTGCACCACCTCTTCCATGTCGCGTCCAATGACAATCATCTCGTCCGCGGTGCGATAGGCCCAGTTGAAACAACTCAGGGCCAGACGATACCGCAGGGAATGCTTCTTCGCCAGACCGGCCGGTATCAGGTTCTCCGGAAACACGTCGTACACCAGCAGAACATACTTGAAGGACTTGACTTTCCTCAGAATCGCAAGAAACAACACGAGAAACGCCGGATTGGTGACCGCGAACACCACGTCGTCACGTTTCACCCGCGATACCGCATAGACCATGAATCTCCATGTGATAAGGAAGCACCTGATGATTCGTTGCATTATCCTGTTCTTGTCGTATCTCGCGGTCTTGATCCGGTGCACGGTGAGGTTGTCCGAAACAGGTAGTTCTCCGTTGTCGGACGGGACCGCGCAGCACACGGTCACAGGAGTCTGGAGACACCGAGCGGCCGTATGTATGATCTTCGTCAAGTAATATCCTGTCGTATTCTGGACAGGATGATAGAACTCGGTGAAGAAGAAAAGCGTCCTCATGGGCCGAATGAGCGATTCCCAGGTGCCTTATAGATTCTTTCGCCAGACCCTGCGGTTCACGTAGTCCGTGTAGCTCAGGATGATCTTCACAACCTTCCAGGATACCTGCGGCACATCATAGTCACTCACGACACGTGAAGCGCCAAACCGCTCGATCTGCTTCACCGCTACATCAATCGACTCCAGAATGCGCGTGCAGTCCAGGCCCGCCATGATCACAGTGCTTTCATCCATGCCTTCCGGTCGTTCATGGGCCTCGCGGACAGTCACGGCAGGGAATCCCAGGATCGACGACTCCTCGGTGATTGTGCCGCTGTCAGAGATCGTGCAATAGGCGTGTTTCTGCAGGTGAACGTAGTCGAAGAAACCAAAAGGCGGTGCGGCTCTGACTTGCTCATGTAGGACCAGTTTCGAAGCGTCCAGACGTCTGCGGGTACGCGGATGACAGGAGAGAATCAGGGGAAACCCGTATTTGTCTGAAATCGCAGCCAGCGATTCCACAAGCCTCCGCAGGCACACGTCATCATCAACATTCTCCTCTCGATGAATGCTGACAACGAAGTACTTCCCCCGCTGCACATGCAGCCGTGATAGAATGGAGGATGCGTCGATGGCAGCCGCGTGGTGACGCAGAATCTCGCTCTGAGGCGATCCCGTCTTGATCACCTGGTCCGGCGGCAGTCCCTCTCTGAGCAAATGCTGGCGGGCCTGTTCGCTGTACACAAGATTGATGTCGCTGACGTGGTCTACGATGCGCCGGTTGATTTCCTCCGGCACACGATAGTCAAAACACCGGTTTCCGGCCTCCATATGGAAGATCGGGATTCGTCTGCGCTTGGCAGGATACACCGCCAGACAACTGTTCGTATCGCCCAGCACGAGCAGCGCATCGGGCTGGTGTTGCGCCAGAACCTCATCTGCCCGGATGAGAACATTGCCCACCGTCTGCGCGGGTGTCTCGCCCGCCGCGTTCAGGAAATGATCCGGCTTGCGAATCGACAATTCGTTGAAGAACACCTCATTGAGTTCGTAATCATAGTTCTGCCCCGTGTGAACCGTGATATGAGTCACGCATTCATCCAGGACCGCCATGACCCGCGAAAGCTTGATGATCTCCGGACGCGTGCCAAAGACTGTCATCACCTTCATAGATCGATCCCCCATGACCTGTACATGTCCGACTCATCAGCAAGATCCTGGATCAAGTCGGGCCAGGGGGGAGACGTGTACCCCGTCACGGAGTGGAACTTGTCCCCCTTCATGCTTCGGTCGATGACAAATTCATCGTAGGGCTCAATCTCAACTCTGACATTGAATTTCTCCTTCACCAGGAGCAGCAGATCATGCTTGCTAATAGGTTCTGCAACGATCTGGTACAACCCATTCAGGGTCGGGAAGCCATCGAGAATCCGCTCCACTACACGCGCCATCTGGTTCGTCGTAACGCCGGAATAGATCGCTCGCGTGAATCCTTTGATGCGGCCGCCGGCCTGCGTGAGAAACCAGTCCAGAAGCGATGCATGGCTATACAGCTCCCTTCCGATGATGGATGTGCGGAGCGTCAACGCATTTTCATAGCACACCTCTCCCATGGCCTTCGACTTGCCGTAGAGATCGGTCGCATTCGGTATGTCGTCTTCGCTGTACAGGCCCCGCTTGCCGTCGAACACGCAGTCCGTGCTGAAATGAATCACCCTTGCATCACACTCCGACGCCATCTCCACAATCTCATGGGGCAGGAGGGAATTGATCCTGATGCACGGGATGGCGGCGGCGCTCGCCTTGTGCTGCTTGATAACGCCAACGCAATTGAGTATGTAATCAGGTCGCACTCGTCCTACCACACGACGCAAGGCGCCGGCATCCCGGACGTCAATGTCCGTAAACACCCTCTCCGTCTGAAGAAAAGGGATCCGGCTAAACGGCGGTCTGGACATGGGCTGACGTACCGTCAGGTATGTCTCGGGAAATCTCCTGCCCAGTCCCTGGGCCAGCTTGTGGCCAAGCATCCCGGCGGCGCCGACAATCAACAGCTTCATGACTTCCCCCAACTACGCAGTTCCTGTTGTATGGGATCGAGCTTCAACAACATGTCTCGCAATTCCTCGTCGGAGAGGCGATACGTATTTTCCGACGTGTAGTCCTGGTGCTCGGATATCCGATCTTCGCCTTTCTCAAAGAACTTCTCATAGTTCAGGCCCCGCATGTCGGAGGGAACGCGGTAGTACTCATGCAGATCCACAGAGCGTACCATCTCCTCCCGATTGAGCAGCGACTCGTGCTTCTTCTCTCCATGGCGGGTCCCGATGATCCGCACCTCATTGGAGGATTGGAACACCTTCTTCAGCACTCCGGCCAACTGGCCGATCGTCGCCGCCGGCGCCTTCTGGACGAACGTATCGCCGGCCACGCCATTCTTGAAGGCAAACAACACGAGATTCACTGCATCATCCAACGACATCATGAACCGCGTCATGTTGGGATCGGTTATCGTGATGGGCTTATTCGCCTTGATCTGGCTGACAAACAACGGAATCACAGAACCTCGGGAAGCCATCACGTTTCCATAGCGCGTCACACAAATCGTGGGCCGGGCCTTATCCCCCAGCGAGCGGGCCTTGGCAATCGCGACCTTTTCCATCAGGGCCTTGGACATCCCCATCGCATTGATGGGATAGACCGCCTTGTCCGTGCTCAGGACAATGACATTCCGGACCTCATTCTCGATGGCGGCATTCAACGTGTTCTCCACGCCCAACACGTTGGTCCGAACCGCCTCCAGCGGATAGAACTCGCACGAGGGAACCTGTTTCAACGCGGCCGCACAGAAGACGTAGTCGGCGCCGCGCATGGCCGTGTTGATGCTGTTGAAATCCCGGACATCGCCAATGTAAAATTTCACCTTCGGACTTGACAGCTCGTGCCGCATGTCGTCCTGCTTCTTCTCGTCCCGGCTGAAAATCCGGATCTCTGTCACATCCGAGTTGAGAAATCGCCTGAGAACCGCGTTCCCAAACGACCCCGTTCCGCCCGTTATCAGTAGGACCTTGCCTTTGAACATATGCCAACCTTGAGAACTTAGAATGGGACCTGACCCAGAAACCGCAGCATGTTGTTTCGTTCCTCTTCCACTCTCGACTGGTTTAGGAACACAGGCTCGCGGTCCATCCCGCCGACGCCGACGCGCTCCAGGATGCGGGCTCTCCCGCTGCGGGAGAACAGCATCGCGGGCTTTCCATACGCCAGCGTGACCAAAGCGGCATGGATCCTATCCGTCAGGGTCAGCTCGGCGTTTGCGTACAGGCACAAATAGGGGTCGGGGATGTCCCAACAGAAAGAGTTCGGGGATCGAAAGATCTTTCGCAGGTAGACGGGGTTGAACTGATGGTCCAGTCGAACAATCAACCGATCACCGGCAAATTCAGATCTTGACCGCTGAAAAGGGATGAGGCTCTCGAAATACGGATAGAACTTGCCGAGGCGCCTCGCGAGGCGCTGTCGGAACGCAGGGAAGGACACCCGCCAGCAATTTCCGTTCAACTCGAACTGTACGCTTCCATTGGCCGCCGGCGCATCAGTCCTCTGGCGGCAACCGCTGTTCGCCAGGCAGGTGATCGTTGGTTCCGGCGCTTTGTCGAAATTGACCGCGATATAAGGGGGAAGCCCCAGTCCGGTCGGCGTAAACATCTTGGGTAGAAAGAACGCGCTATCGATGCCGTTGTATGAATGCTCGGCGAGATCCCCAAAATACTCGTAAGTGTCCGAGTCCCGCGACACAAACAGAAAAGGCCGATTCTGCTCAAGGAACTGCCGGCACACCTTGATCTCGGGCTCACTATATTCAAACAATCCTGAGCTGATAAACACCAATCTTGTCCCCCGCTCTCGAAGCCTCTTGAACGATTCCCCCCATATCCGGGGAAGATATCGGGTCAGCACGCTCCCATGAAGAACAACAAGATCCGCATCGATATGGTGAAATATGTTGAGACTGTTCGCAGGCGCTTTGCGTCTGAGATCCAGGTTGGCAGGCTGGTCACTCAGGAGAAACACTGGGGCATCCGGCAGGACGGTCCGCAGAATGTGCAGCGTACCCATATTGAAGAACGCGTTTCCCACATTGGTCGACCAGCCGCCGCCGGCAACGATCACTTTCATCATTCAATCTCCATGTATTCGGCCAGTCGATTTTCCATCAATGTCGCTCCACTGCCGTTCGGAGTTCGCGGATTGTCTCATCGCAGCACACATCCCAACTGAATCTGGATGCCCTGACCAGTGCCCGTGCGGACATCTCTGTGCACCTGCCCGAAGAGCGGTCAAGAACAAGACGTACCGCTTGGGCAAGCGACTGCGGCTGGCCCGGCGGATAGTACTCCGCGGCCTCCGCGAAGAACTCCGGCAACGGCGGGTTCTGGGCGGCAATACACACACAGCCGTGGGCCATGGCCTCCAAGGCAATGTTCGGACATGCCTCCACGCGGCTCGTCATAACAAGAGCCAGACAGTTCCTATAGCACCACACCATCTCAGGGCGGTCCAGCAGGCCGACGAAATGGATGTGGGGTTCCATGCCTCGGTCATGCACCAGACGGCGCAGCTTGGCATAATACCGGGACATGCCCTGACCCACCTTCCCCGCAATGACCAGAGGCGGCAGGTCCGGTAGACTGCGCAAACAGTGCCATGCCTCGATCTGGTCCTCTATGCCCCGGTAAGGATATATGAGTCCGGCGGCAAACACGAAACCCCCGGACCAATCTTCAGGGATGGCGCTCGGCCGCTTCCCCGGCTCGTTGCCATGTCGCTCCAAGCCATGGTACACCACGCCAATCTTGTCCTCCCTGATGCCGAGCCCATTCGTCAGACAGTCCTTCACGAAGTAAGAAATCGCGACGATCCGGTCCGATTTCCTCACAGCCGCCTGCAACTGCTTGAACCTTGCCCAGTTCCTGATTCGCTCCAGACAATACGTGGAATTGTGGGCCATCATGGGTATCATGTTGCGCACCATGGTCACGACCGGAACGCCGTCGATTCGCCAGTAGCGAGCCGTTGGAATAAACAGCACATCCGGCGCAAATCCCTTGATGACTCTCTTCTGAACTCTGCTGATCTCCCCGCCCCGGTTCAAGAGAGAACACTTCAGGGGCAGCCACTGCACCGAGGGAGCCGCCCGCTGCCATGGTGAAATATCGAGACTCTGTGGCGCTCCGACAAGCATCGCGTCTACGTCCGGATGATTGGCCAGACGGGGAACCAGATGGGACAGATAGGTCCTGTAGCCCCCGCTCATGCCACCCGACGTCAGATTGAGCATGCAGATACGCACGGAGCCCTTCCTCACGAGATGCGATATTCCTTCTTCCACAGAGCATACAACGCCAAGGCAAACAAGCGTTCGCCGTTGGCTCGTCCTTTCCTCTGCGCCTCCAGCAACCGGGAGACATACTTCCTGTCGAACGGCGAATCGCGATCCACCACCAGGAGATCGAAAAAGAAATCCCGCCATGGCCCCTGGCGCAACCAGGAGACCAGGGGGATGCTGAAACCCTGCTTACGGTGCCGATCGAATTCGGGTGGCAACACACGATGCGCAAGCTTCTTCAGCAAGATCTTGCGGCTGCCGGCGGTCGCTTTCTGACGCGCGGGCACCTTTCCGAAGGCAAACTCAATGATCCGATAGTCCAGCAACGGCGCTCGCACTTCCAGGGAGTTGAGCATGCTCGCTCGGTCCACTTTCACCAGGATGTCTTCCGCCAAGTAGTTCTCGAAATCCATGCGCGTAGCGCGCTGCAGCAAACCTTGCACCTGAGGAATGCGCTTGGCACGGACAAGTTCGGCGGCGGATCCCCCGGAATCCACAAGGTCGCCATTGTGCGAAATCAGCGCCCGCCTCGCACGACGATCGAAGAACAGCGAAATCCGTGGCAGATCTTTATGGAAGTCCGTCCCCAACCCGCCCAGCCAATTGCGACCCTTCACCCCAACAGGCAGCAACCGAGAGGATATTTCAGACACAACCGTTCGCAATCCCAACGGGAGCCATCCCAACCTTGCCTGCATCCAGAGCATACGGTCGTAGTGGGGGTAACCCCCGAAAAGCTCATCGCCGCCATCCCCCCCCAGGGCAACGGTGCAATGCTGCCGAACCAACTTGCTCACCAGGTAAGTTGGAATCATCGAGGAATCCACCATCGGCTCATCGAACTGCCGAGCCAGCAGAGGCAGCAATTCAACCGTAGATGGTTCGGCCTCCAATTCGACGTGTTCCGTGCCAAAACGGCCTGCAATCAGCCGGGCATGCTCCGTCTCATCGTACCTGCCATGGCCCGGAAAACGAATGGTGAAGGTCTTGACATGGGAAGCCGAGCGAACCGCCATGGCGGTAACGAGACTGGAATCGACTCCGCCGCTCAGGAGAATACCGACCGGAACGTCCGCGATCAGTTGACGGCGCACGGCGTCTTCCAGCAAGTGCTCCAATTCATCGACGAGCCCAGCCGCATCCCCTTCCTCAGATCCGTCGGTCGGCTCAGGTGGCAAGGGGGGCTGCCAGTAGCGCCAGACCTTCGACCGGCCGCTCTCCATGTCAAACGTCAGTGCATGGGCCGGCGAAAGCTTGTTCACTCCCTGCAGGATGCACAGATCTCCAGGCACGTACCCCAACGCAAGGTAGCAATCCAATGCCTCCGGATTCAGCCGCCGCGGAAAGCCGGGAGAAGCCATCAGCGCCTTGAGTTCCGAGGCAAACTCAAGTGTTCCTCCGGACAGCCGATAGAACAGGGGCTTCTCGCCCGCTCGATCGCGCGCAAGGAACAGCCGGCGACGTCGCCAGTCGCACAAGGCAAAGGCAAACATGCCATTGAAATGCTCCAGGCAATCCGTCTGCCAATGACAGTACGCCGCCAGGATCACTTCCGTATCACTGCAGGACCGAAAGCGATACCCTCTGTCCGCCAGCTCCTTTCGCAGATCCGCGAAGTTGTAGATCTCTCCGTTGAAGACGATGTGGAGCTCGGCGTTCTCATCCTGCATCGGCTGATGACCGGCAGACGAAAGATCGAGGATGGCCAATCGACGATGGGCAAGCCCGACGCGATTGTCGCTCGACCACCACAGGCCGGCGTCGTCAGGGCCCCGATGACACAGAGTGTCTCTTTGCCGAACCAGCACATCCGGGTCTCCAACAGACTCCATCGACGCGATTCCAACGATGCCACACATTGTCGTCTCATCTACTCGGCAGGCCAATTGCGGCCAAGTCCGAGTCAGAGTACTCCTCTCACGGAATGCTGAACGCATGGCACACAGAAGACGCGCACTCGCAGCAAGAACATCAACACAGACAGCAGCAAAAGCCTGAACAGCACGGGTCCAACACAACTCTGCAGCTCTCCACAGAGCAGGTTGCCGCCAATCTGCGCGATATATGCATAGATGCATACCAAGTAGACCCTTCGTAGCCCTGTGAGACTGCCAAGGTGGCTGCGGAGATGAGCATACCAACGAAGTGTCACGAGCACCACGAACAGCAGAAACGCGAATCCCACAAGAATCCCCAGTGGATAACCGAAGTTAAGGATACTTTCCGTCACCAACCCAGTACTCATATTGGTCAACCCGGTATATCGGTGCCCCAACCAGAACTTCGTCAAGACCACGCCGCCCGATTCGAATTTGCCCGGCCAGATCCTGCGCGGGATGAAATTCGTGATCGGCGTGAGAAATGTCTTCCCATATTGGTAGTCGGCAAAATCCCTTGAGAACACAATATCCATGGGATTGACTCCGTAGGAGAACATCCTCATGTTGAGCGCTTCGCCCTCCAGATCTGCCAGCTTTTCGACATGCGCAAGGCGCGTGACATTATTGCGCACGGTCCCCAAAAACGCTGCTACAAAGAGTAGGACCGCACCAACACACAGAGCATACTTGAGCTTCACCGGCTTCCTGAGGTAGTTGTAGACCAGCATCATCAGTACCAACTGGCCCAGGAAGAACCCTCGACTCGCGAGCAACAGGGCCGTGAACAAGAACAGGAGCAGATGGAGGCCGTAAAACACCCACCAGAGCCCCGGATGACGCTTGCCATACACCAGTCCGACCGCCAGATACACCAGGTTGATCGGGGCCATCATGCTGATGAGCATGAGCACCGGGCCCAACCCCTGCCACACCGCGACGCGGTGGGCGATCGTCATCGCGAGGGCTGTCCATCCTCCCGTGGTGTGGATCAGGTAGAACTGCGACAGAATGGGGATGGCCGTGAGGCCCCACAGGATGACAACGAATCGTCGCGGAGCCAGAGTGAAAGTCCTAAGCGGAGTCCATCTCACATCTCTGCGTGCAAGAACGTGTGCCTCAAGGAGCGATAAGAGCATTCCCGCAAGGATGAACCCGAAATAGACTGCGTAGATGTAGCCACTGTGCTCAGAAAAGAAAATGGCTGCGAAGAAAACCGCGAGGTACGCATGATAGAACTTCGCCGGCGAGAAGATATCCCTATTACATGCAAAGCAGAACGCAACTGCGGCAAGAAGCAAGATGAAGAGTGAGAACGGAATCATACGTGTGTTCTCTTGTTCACTCCACACACAGCCTTCATCACCCCACACTCGGGCAGGACATCAGCAGGCCGCCGAAAACCCCCTGCCTCCTGGGTCACCCGTCTTCTCCCGCCTGGTCCGCAGAAACAACAGGCCCGCCATCATCTGTACTACGAAGTAGAGAAGTGAGGCTACAATGCCGCCCCAGATCCCGTAGATCGGAATCAGCACCACGTACAGCCCGATCACAGTCACAATGCCGAGTATCGTGCTGCCGTTGATTTCCCTGTTCATCTGATGCTTGATCATGAGATGCGACACGACGGCAAAGAGGAAATACACGGGGATGGCAAGCATGTACAGGCGCGTGTACGGGATCAACTCAGCGTAGGCTGAGCCATATACCCATAGGATGGGGTACCGGATAAGCCATGCGATGATTACGGATACTACAATCGAGAGCACAAAGAACTTGTAGAAGTACCCAACAGTGACTCTGTCCGACCTGAACAGACGTGGCACGATCCCTTCAACCGTACTTTTCGTGGCTGTCAAGAACACCGCCACGAGCTTCATCACCAATCCATAGACGGCCACGCGGTCCATAGGCAGCAGGGCAGCGATCAGGAGGATATCCACCTGGCCAAAGATGACATGAGAAAGCTCCATTGTCGTAAGAGCGTAGCTCTGCCGTCGCCATCCAGGATCCACCTCCGTATTGCGGGCCGAGGCCAGACACCGCACGTGATAGAGAACATTGAACCCGCTGTGTACGACAAAATAAGTCAGTAGAACGGCAATCAGGTTATTTGTCAGTAGGATAGCCGCAGCAACAGCGATCAGCCCCGTCCCATAGCGAAGAAGGTTAGCCAACGATAGCTTTGAGAACTCCACCCTCCCTTTCAGAACCGATGTCCAATTCTCGAGACTGGTGACGAAAGGGAAGAAGATTGCAGCTACGGCCATGCCTATCCCGACCACAGGAGACATGACATAGTAGAGAACCGCGGCCACGCCGAGCAGGACGGGCACACCAAGCAGACTGCGCACGAAGCTGAAATGCGTTGCAGCCCTGTACACACCATCGTAGTTCTGGGCAATCGCTCTGAAGACAACTGTCCGGCTGCCAGATACGGATACGAGCGAGAGAAGCTGCACCATCGCCAACACGGACAGGTATTGCCCATAGAGCTCCTTGCTGCCCAAACGCACGAAGACTACCGATTTCACAAGAGCGGTCAGCGCAATGATGCCCGTATTGCAGTTCGACCAGAAGATATTCCCGATATGCGGTCTGAGCTGGCGTATGACGTTCTTCAGAATGCCTATGCCTAAAATGGTTATCTGTTGCCATTCACAACTGCGGAAGGTCTTTGCGCCGCCGACGGATGGCTGGTTTTTCCAGTCCAGACTCCGTCCCCGTCGGTTGCAGGAACCGACGCAACAAATCCCGTGGCAGGCGAGGGCCTGCAACGGAATTGTCACTCCGCTATCCGGCGTTCGTACCGGTCGTCCCCTTGTCGGTCGCGATGGGTTCCCCGGCAGTGGAACGGTTCCGGCCGGACGCCAGTCGATCCTCTTCCCGCCGGCGGCAACCGAGGTAATACTCCCGGCTGAAGGCAAAGAATGCGACGCACAGGAACGACACGATGCCCGCGAGAACCGCCTTTGTGATCGTGCCTTTGGCCTTTCGCCTCTCGGGCGGGTGGGCCGGATCGAGAACCTGGATCGTCGGCATGCTCTTGGCCTCATCGATTCGGGCGAGCTCGAGCTCGCGCATCAGAAGCTCGTAGAGCTTCTCCTGGACCTGCGCCTCACGGGCGGGGATGCTGTCAATCCGGCTGAGCTTCTGCTCCACCTCCTTGAGGCGCGTCTCGAGAAACACTCTCTTGGCTGTCGCCTGCCCGACAGACAGTTTTTTGTTCTGCTTGTCCAACTCCTCCACATAGGCATTCGCCATGGCCGCCGCCCGATTGGGATCGCGGTCCTCGACCGTTACAGAGACGATCCCCTCGTCGGATGCATCGATGGCGGTGTTCCTCCGGAGAGCCTTCTCGGCCTTGTATCGCGACTCGTTCACATCGTAGACATGAATTAGGTCGAACCGGTCGATGATCGCGTCGGCCACCGTACGGCTTTCGAGAATGCCTACATACAGATCCGCGACGCTGGTCGTATCCATTATGCCCCGCAACAGCGACGCCTCGGCCCCTCCCAGCAGGCCGGTCAGTCCCGTTTTGCCGCTGGTCAGCTCCAACGGCGGGACAATCGACGCTCTGGCAACGTAACGGGGCGACGACAAATAGGAGATGACGCCCGTCCCCACCATCGCCAGAATACAAATCAGCAGCAGCATCCATCGATACTGAATGAGGACCCGAACGTAGCTGAAAAGGTCCAGCTCATCTTCCGCGACACCCGCCTGCGCCGGGCACGCTCGGTCCTCCTGCCGCCGACTGACAACCATCCGGAATCTCCTGTTATGGCCTCAACAACTGCCCTATATCGCAAACACCACACCGGCGGCGACGGCGATCTGGAAGATGATCTGCGTGATGTCCTTCGTCAGCCGAAGCCGCAGGTACTTGTCGATCTTCCTGGGCACCACGATCGTGTCCCCCGGCTCCATTCGATGGCTCATGAACCCGCCGAAGAACCAGGAGTTGTGCTGCGAATCCCAGAACAACAGCTTGCCGCGATTGCCCTGCTCCATGCTGATCACCGTCCCATCGGCTTTGATCACGCTCACTTGCTTTTTGTCCGCTTCCCTGGTCATCCCTCCAACGCGGCTCAGGTAGTAGCTCACCGTGCCCTCTGCGTCGTACAGGAGCGAAGTCGGGTTGAAAACCTCGCCGACGACGTGCACGACGCCGGGGGTCTGGGGGACCACCAGCCTGTCCCCGTCTTCCAGCTCGATGTCGTACTTGGACCCTTTGAACTCCTCCAGGGCCGCCAATTTCACGACGACACGACCGGTGATCTCGGCGGCGCGAAGTCTTGCCAGGAGTGCCCTCTTGGTCTCAATGGCCGCTTGCTCGGTCTTGGCCGTATCGGCGTCCAGCGATGCGCCGATTTGCTCCTGCGCGCTCGACAGCATGGATTCCTCGATCTGACGGACCAATTCGTCCAGCCGGCGACGCTGCACGATCTTGGCGCTGTCGCGGGTGAATACCGCGCCCCGGAGGTACGCCTCACCGGTGAACCCCCCGGCCCTCTCGATCAGCGAGCTGAGCCTCTCGCCCTTTCGGATCGGGTACGCCCCGGGAAACCGTACTTCGCCGACCATCTCGGCACTCACATCAAACAGGAGGTCCGGGATCGGCCGAACCACGACGTGATCGTAATCTTGGAGCGGAACATCGTGCTCGGGATCGCCGGCCAGCGCCTTTTCCAGGCTGACTTCGATCTTGTCCGTGGTCATCCCTTCCTGAGTGATATGCCGACGGGTGATTTCCGCGGTACGAAGATAGGCGTTCTTGCGAAGTCCGCCGGCCGCGTCGATCAGATCGGTCACCTTCATGCCGGGGACGAGACGGTACTGGTTGGGGTCGAAAACCAAACCGGAGATGCGCACGCGCTGCGAGGCCCTCTGATCCCAGCGAAACACCCGGATCGTGTCGTACTGGGCCAGTTCGAGGTTCTGCGGCTCATCGCCGGCCAGTACTTGACCTACATGGAACGGGATCACGACGGGGTGCAAATCCGGAGGGACGAGGCGCTCGATCTGGCCGTAGTCGACATTCGGCTGCGGCAGGAGAACATCATACGAGGTCAAGATGCTGCTGAGGCGCATGCCGGCCTTCCATTCGTACTTGCCCGGTCTGACGACATGTCCTTCCAGACGGATTGTTCTCTCCTCACGCGCGGGCACGGCCAGAATCTTGACGACATCTCCATCCTGCAGAATCGTCGCCTCCGCGATGGATCGCTGGGCATTCTCAGTGGCTTGCGAGATGTCAAAGTCCACCACAATCCGCCGCTCGTGGTTCTGTACCCGCTCGACCTGGACCCGCTGGAGCCACCCGGAAAAGGTGACCCCGCCCGCCAGATCCAGCACCTGGCGCAGGGTCATGGGCTCGGCCATCTCATAGATCGCCGGTCGTTTCACGTTGCCGGCAACCCCGACGACCGGCCCGATCAGCGGAATGAAGATCGTATCGCCGTCCTGCAGGCGCAGGTCCTTGCTCTTGTCGCCCCCCAGGAGCAGGTCATATAGATCGACCCGGACCGGTTCCTGGCCGTTTCTCGACAGGCGAATCTTCCTCAGTGTTCCGTTCTTTGAGGGCCCGCCGGCCGCAAAGAGAGCATTGATGGCGGTCGAGAGCGAACTGACGGTATATGTCCCGGGTGCGGCGGCCTCGCCCACGACGAAGACATGGATCGTCCGCAGCCGGTCCATGGCGACGGACATCTTGAAATCCGTGTACTTGCGGGAAAGCTCGTGCTGGAGATAGCCCTCAATCTCGCCGAACTTCATTCCCCAGACGCGCAGGGCTCCCACCTCAGGAAGGACGATCTGACCGTTGCGATCCACCTGCACGGTGTACTGGGCGTCAATTCGCCCCCACAAAGTCAGCGTAAAACCGTCGCCGGGACCGATCACATATTCCGGGCCAACCGGGACGTTCGTCACAGGAGCAAAGGTCGTCACAGGCATGCCAAAGACATCATATCCGAACTGCTTGAGCTTGAGCGATACATCGCTGACCTCGGGCGCCACGCCTCGCGAAAGAAGTTCCTCGATTCTCGACGGTTGCTCCGGCAGCTTCCGGCGTTGCCGGACATCCGGTGGAACACTGTCGGTCGGTTCGCAGGGTTCTTGTGGCGTGCGAGCACGGGCCAATTGCGCCAACAGGTCCCTGGACAGACCATTCTGATCGGCCGCCGACTGGCGTGGCGTGGAAGAGGTAAGCCCGGGGACATCCAAGAATGACTGTGCGGCGGCAAACGACGGCCGCAACGCCGGGGAGAACACCAACATGACGGCAAGAACTCCCCACCGCACGCCGGCGGTCGTCCTGTGTCGCCTCGATCGCTTCCCAGCACAAGACCGGTCTGCTCCGTTCATACCTTCCATAGATCCAACTCCCGGCACCGCCGAAGGTATGCAAGCTCTCATTCCACACTCCTTTGTGTCTGAACCCAACCGGCCAGGGAACCCGGCCAACCTCGGAGACATTCAACCACCTCGTAGACACGACGGATTCACCCCCCTGGCTTCAACGCCCCTCGGCCGTCACTATCATCCTGCGCTGCTCAATGAAGGACAGTGATAATTGAGTCTGATGGCCATGTCAAGCCTTTTCCCAATACTGATAATGCTCTATCGGGCGTTATCAGCCTGTAATCCCTTGACCGCCCTGGAACAATGGTTTAGCCTTCCATGACGGTTTGAAATGCCTCAAAAGGGTTGTCATGGTCTCAAGTATGCGATGGATTGCGCTTCTGTTGATTCTACTCACAGGCTCGGCCCTGCCGTCTTTGGCCCTGGTTTCCACGAATGTCCCGCTCGAGCACTGGAGCTATGCCGCAGTGGACAAGCTGGCGGACTACGGCTTGATCGAGAGTTCCATGCTGACGATCAGACCGCTTTCACGGGTCGAGATGGCCAGGCACGTCGGTCAGGCGATGCTGGCCCTCGAACGGATAGACGACGCACCTGAGATCCTTGAGTCCATCACGAACAGACTCAAGCGGGAATACGAGGGCGAGCTGATTCTCATGGGACTGCTCGAAGGCTGGCACGGCGAATCCTTCATCAAACCCGTGGAGGACCCCTACGTCCGGTATTTGTATGCGGATCGAGCGCCAAACCTCGAAAACATGCGCGGGGACGAGTTCCCGCGGGGGTCGAATTATCACGCCGGCTTCGCGACGCGCGGGACGTTGTGGGATCGTTTCGCCTTCTATCTGCACCCGGAGTATGCCGATGCCTCGCAGATGGATGGCGACGTGGACCTGATCCAGGGCTACGGCAAGGTCATGGTCGGCCCGTTCGAGATCGAGGCGGGAAAGGATTCTCTCTGGTGGGGACCTGCCCGCGGCGGCTCGATCCTGATGAGCAACAACGCGCAGCCCTTCACAATGATCAAGGTGACGAATCCGCAACCCATTCAGCTTCCCTGGATCTTTCGCACCCTGGGCCCGGTCAAAGGGCAATGGTTCCTGACGCAGTTGGAGGAAGATCGCGACATCCCGGACGCCAAGCTCTCCGGCATCCGCCTGAACATCAAACCCCATCCTGCGGTGGAGTTGGGGGCGTCGCGCGTGGTGATGTTCGGGGGCGAGGGCGTTCCCAGCGTGGATCTGTACGACTATGCCAAGATGTTCCTGACCTGGAGCAACCAGGAGGAGAACAACCAGCTCGCCGGGCTTGACGCCTCGGTGTGGGTGCCCATCAATTGCCTGCCGCTGGGCGACCGGATTCCGTTGCGGTCCGTCAAGTTCTACTTCGACGGAGCCGGAGAAGACGAGTCAGGCAGTCTGCCGAGCAACTGGGGGACGCTGGGCGGCGTGTCATTCAACGACATTCTCAAGACCGGGCGAACGGATCTGCGAATCGAGTACGCCGACAATCACGTCTCCGGAAAACCGAACGTATTCTACAACCACAGCCTGTATACGTCGGGATATACGTACGAGGGCAGAGTGATCGGCCACCCCATGGGAACGGACTCGCGCGATGTGCTCGCGCAGATTTCCCATTATCTCACTGACCGCCTGGTCTTGGACCTGATCTACAACCGGCAGACACACAGCCTCTCCACGGAGGCACACCCGATCGTTCGCGTCTATGAGTGCGATGTGACGGTTTTGGGATGGGGCGATTGGCGGGCGGCGGCCGGGTACCGTTACGAGGACGGCGAAGGTCCCGGCATGGAGGATAATCACGTCCTTCAACTCCAGTTGATCCGGCGGTTCTGACCGCCGGTCATCCCGTGATGGTCTTCCAGCCCTGATTCAGTTCGTCTATCAGGGTGATCACTTCCCGGATCATCTGGGGATCGCGCTTGGCGTTGGCCTGGCTCAGACGGCGGTTCATGAACAGATACAGACTCCGCAGGTTCTGCGCGATCTCGCCTCCGGCTTCCATATCCAGCACGGCATTCAACTCGTTGATGATGTCGTGGGCACGGTTGATGTATTGTCCCTTCGCCGCGTAGTTCCCAGCCTCCAACTCATTCACGGCCAGCTTGAGAAACTTGATCGCGCCGTCATACAGCATGACGATCAGGCGGCCTTTGCTCTGCGTGGTCACGGCCACCTGCCGGTACGCCTCCGTTGCATTCATATTCTGGTCTCCAGTAGCGAGAACATCTGGTGGGGCACCCACACGCAATACCCCGTGTGTGGAGTCCCTCCCTCCATGGGAGAAACCGCCTGGCGGCGCACAGGATGCGGCCTGATGACCCCCCCTGCGTGGGCCGTATCGACAGGGAGACGACTGGCACGCTCGGCGCCAGTCATCTCCCGTGATTGTCATCGCTCAGAAATTCGGCTGTGCCGATTACCTCAGCAGCGTCAGGGCCATCTGCGGGATCGCGTTGGCCTGCGCCAGCATGGCGGCACCGGCCTGCGACAGCACCTGGTTGCGGGTGAGCACCGCCATTTCCGTCGCAACATCCACGTCGGAAATACGGGATTCAGCCGCCATCAGGTTCTCCGCCTGGATGCCGAGCACTTGTCCGGTGCTTTCGAGACGGTTGATGTTGTAGCCGAATTTCGCCCGGGCCGTATCCTTGGCGTTGATGGCGCTGTCCAAGGCCGTGATGGCCGCTCTGGCGCTGGCGGCCGTTGTGATGGAGAGCGCGCTAAGCCCCAGACCGGCTTTCGTCATCTTGCTGCCGGTGATGTCGATCTTGTCGGTTGCCTTACCGAAGTGGACCGAAACGGTGGCCGAGTTGTCGAGCATCTTGATGCCGTTGAAATCCGTCGCGCTCGAGATACGCTGGATCTCGGCGACCAGTTGATCGAACTCGTTGTCCATGATCACACGCTGGGCGGACGAGTACGAACCCGTGGACGCCTGTTCGGCCAACTGCTGCATACGAACCATCAGGTTATCGATAACCTGCATTGCACCTTCCATGGTCTGCAGCATACTGACGCCGTCCTGGGCATTCCGCGCACCCTGCTGCAGCACGGCAATATCGGCACGCATCAGTTCGCGTACCGCCATGCCCGCCGCATCGTCACTGGCGCTGTTGATGCGCTGGCCCGATGACAGCCTCTCGACCGATGTCGCCAGGTTGTCGTAGCTCGTCCCCAGATAGCGAGCAGCATTCGCCGCCATAAGGTTGTTCTTGATTGCTAACATGCTTGCGACTCCTTAAAAGAAAGACCCCAATACGGCCCCTTACGAAAGCATTTACTTGTAAGCGCACACAAAGGCTCTCGACCTTCACTGCTGATTATCGATGAAAAGATGGGGTACTTAAGGGATTTGCGATTCCCCCGTTCAGATAAAAGAGGCCGGCCCACTAAAATGCCCCGTGACGATGTTGATAGAGGCTGCGCCTTCTCGAAAACAAGGTCAAAACAGGGGAAGAAAAACTTCGAGCCCATGCAAACGGCTCTCGCGGTTTCGGAAAGGTTGCCGAACCTTTCACGGGACCGGTCCGGATGGGACAGAGGCAGCTTTTCTCATGCACATCGGGCCCGATGGCCGATAATGCCGATGTTGTCAAGACCGATAGGGACGATCCATTCACCTGTCCGGCGGATTCGACCAATGCATGAAAAGCGGCCAGCCGCCGCGATGGGACCGTCAAAGCATCGATGAAGAACCAGTGTATCCTGTTCAGATGAAAATCGAGACGCACGCAACAAACGCGAAAAGACTGCTGGTATTCAATTGCCACGAACCCTGGGTGCACCAGCTCGGGGTGCTGGGCTACGGCCTCGACATTATTGTGAACCTGCCGGGCAAGTACAACAAAGGATGGGATGAGCGCATGAGGCCCATCCCGGCCCACGCACGGCTGCTCACGCTGCCGCAGGCGCTCGAATCCCCCGTGAACTACTACTGCCTCATCGCACACAATATCGCCGATCTGCTCGATATCCGGTACCGTCCCGAACCCAGACTCCTCGTGTTGCATCACACGCTCGAAGGGCGATCACGGGAAGAGAAGTCCACCGTTCCGCCCCAGGACATGAAGGATATGCTGCACGCTTACATCGACGCGGTCGGCGGGCACGTCGTGGCGACGTCTATGTTCAAGGGGGAGTCCTGGGGCTTCACCGACGACATCGTGCATTTCGGCATTGATGTCAACGACTATCCTCCCAACGAGGGCGAAAAGGCACAGGGACTTCGGATCTGCAACTTCATCAGCAGCCGCCGACACATCCTGCTGTGGGATTTCCACGAGCATGCGTTCGAGGGTGTTCCTGTCACTCTGGTGGGCCACAATCCGGATCTCCCAGGCGTGGAGGCGGCAGACGACTGGAACCACCTCAAGGCGATCCTTCGAGCCCATCGCTTCTATATCCATACCGCCGATCCCCGGTTTGAGGCCGGGCATAACATGGCCACGGCAGAAGCGATGGCTGCGGGCCTGCCCGTTCTGGGGAACCGCCACCCCACCTCTCCTATCAAACACGGCGTCTCCGGCTTTCTCAGCGACCACCCGAGGGAACTGCAGCACTATGCGAGAATCCTCATGGAGGACAGGGATCTCGCCCGCCTGATGGGCCAACAGGCACGCCAAACCGTAGCGGAACGCTTCTCCCTCATCCGGTTCAAGCACGCATTTCTGCGCTCGATCGAAATCGCCCGGCGGAAATGGTACACGCGAAAAGTGGAGCCCTCCGCCATCCGTTTGAATCCCGTTCACACACCCTGAGGTCGTCGATCACAGCAACAGATTGATCCGGCCTTGCTCAGCAGCGGCTTGCGACTCCGCCGCGGAAACTGCCCTTCGGGTGGCGTCACGCTCTCCCATACCCTGCGACCAGCGCATTGGCGAGGACGCGTGCGAGTGTTCTCGGCCCTGGCCCGCTCCCTCATGCTGTGACGAGGAATCCTGCGTCAGATGTTCCCGACTCATATCCCTCTCCGGCTGGTCTGAGGCAACCACCTCAAGCCGACGGACCTGGACCCCTGCTTCCTGGAGAGTGCGAGCCACCTGGGGCAGGGCCTGTTCGATCTCTCGACGCGTCTCCCTGCTGCTGACCTCCAACGTGCCGATCAGATGCTCACCTTGCTGCTGAAACCGCACAAGGACGGTCCCGAGCTCAGGCGGGTTGAGCCGGACGAAGACTTGCCTGTCGCCGCGCAGCGCGGAAGCCCGAACGGAATCGAGGATTTGTTCGCCGATACTCTGGATCGGGGCCCGGGCCGCCGCCGTGTCCGTGCTCACCTGGGTCGGGGTGGGTTGGGCCTGCACCTGGGTCACAAGACGCTGCGAGTAACCTGCGGATTCGCCTCCCACCGAAACAGACTGGTGGGCCGGTACGGTCGCCGCGTCCTTGGAGCCGGCCACGGTCCCGCCCGACTGGGCAGGTTCGGTCTTCAAGCTCTCGCTCGAAATGACTTCCGGGCGTCTCGACGCACCACTCTGCGGCTTATCCAAGGTAATTCCTTGCTCCTGGGCGTTCTTTTCGGACGTTACCGTCATTTCCGGCGTAGCCGTCGTTTGCGGATTCACCGATTGCGGCTTCTCCAACGCCTGCCCCGTCTTCTCCACACCAAGGCTGGGCCGGCTGCCGGACGCGGCCTGAGGCGCTGCGGGCGTCTCCGGCCCTTTGGCCTGCGATATGGAATCGACCGCCTCATGAACCGCCGGACTCTGTATCCCTCCATTCTTCGTATCCACTCGCACATCAGTCTGTCCGACTTGGGTGCCGGGCGGCGTGGGCTGTACGACCTGCGAGGTATTTGCAGCTATGGTTTCCTGTGCCGTTTGCGGTGCGGGCGACGTCTGTCCACCCATAATTCCAATGGACGAGGGGGCCTCCTGCTTCCCAAGAGTCGTGGCGCCTGCCGCGACGACCCCACTCGCGCCAATGTCTGCGCCCGCACCGAGCGGCGTACTCACATGCTGTTCCCCTGCGAGGGCTTGCCGGGGCTGCTGCGGCAGAACGAGGCTCGCGTCGGTCGTAGGCTTGGCCCCCTGCTGGGGCATCACCACGCGCTCCGCGGCAGCTTGAGCGAATCCCACAGACTCAGCGGTCTGCGGCTGTATTACAGGCTGGACGACTTCGGCAAACAGCCACCCCATGGCTTCAGGATTCACCAGTCCCATCTCGCCCTGCTGTTGCGCCGGATGGTCGGGCTGCGAGGGTGCTTCTCCGTCGACCTGAACACCGCCCGATTCCCCCTCGACCGCATCTTGCGTCGCCGTTTCTTCTTTGGATTTGGATTGTTGCTCCAATGCGGCTTGGGCAAGAGGCAAGACCTCGGCAAACCGCTGCGGTGTACCTTCTCCCGAAGGCTCCGACGCAGCTTTGGCGCGGCTCCCACTCTCGTGAGAAACAGCCGGGAACGTGCTGCCGCACCTCATCGTCGCAGCGTTCATATCCATCGTCGTTTGCATGGACATCCTTATAGCAAGCGACGTACCAAAGAAATATGACTCACTGCGTCGGTAAGAGCGCAAGTTATTTCAGAATAAGATGTTACAGCTTAAAGAGGCACACAAAGACATCCATGTGACCCGCCGATCATCGGAGGTTTGTTCCAGGAGGCAGAAGAATCTTCCGCGTGTGCGAGCCGCGCCAGGTTCTCCGGCTGATGTCAAATAAGCCAACCGGGTGTATAGAAACCTGACAGCGCCCCGCACACCGAGAGACGAGCCGGCGTCATTCACTGCCTTTTCCAGACGGGACGCGGAGTGCATCCCGGCAAAATGGACGAGACGCCCCATCTGGCACGCCTGTTGCTGCTCTTCGCCCGGTACAGTGTGTATCCAGAGGTCTCGCTCTGCAATCCGTGGCAGCGAAGAGACCCCAGAACAGGAAAGGACCGTGATATGTCGCGTTCAGCCGATATCGTGGAGTTGCTGCAAGCCGGAATCAAGGCGGAGAATCTCCGCCAGAAAACGATTGCCAGCAACATGGCCAATCTCGAAACGCCGGGTTACAGGCGGCTCGACGTCAGATTCGAGGAGTTGCTGACCGAGGCGATGCACTCCTCGGACGGAGTGGACGCGGAGGAGATCGAGCCGGAGATCTATCAGCCGGGAAACACGCCGATACGATCCAACGGCAACGATGTCAATCTGGAGGCCGAGATTGGCGAGATGCTCAAGAATTCCTTGCGTCATACGGCTTATGTCCGGCTCCTGCAGAAGAAATTCGCCCAGATGGAGAGGGCCGTGGGCGTTCAAGGGTAGGGACGCGCCGCCGCGCCGGGCCGCAGGACATGGGCGGCCGGCGAGTAGAAAGGATTCGATCCAATGACAGTCGACAAAGTATTTGGCCCGATCGATATCTCCGTCTCCGGCATGCGGGCCCACGACCAGTCCATGGAGGTCATCTCCTCCAACATCGCCAACGCGCGTACGATCGACGCCGGGCAGGGAAAGCCCTACCGCCGGCTGGAGGCCCTCCTGCGGAGTGAGAATGAGGGCGTCAGTGGCGTAGTGGTGGACAACGTCGTCCCGGACATGAGCGCCCTGCAGCGGATCTACGATCCCGGCAACCCCAAGGCGGACGCCACGGGGTATATCACGATGCCCAACGTCCAACTGCCTGTGGAAATGATGAATCTGGGAGTCGCCAGCCGGGCCTACCAGGCCAATGCGGCGATTCTGAAACGCTACCAGAAGATGGTCGAGACAACACTCGAATTGCTCCGGTAATTGAGAGGACCTGAAGATGGTCAATTTCGATCCGAACGTAAGCTCCCTCCTGCCGAACGTCAACGCGCCGACCCCGCAGGCTCCGGCAGCCGTCCCGGCCAAGTCGCACTTCCTGCGTGCCGTCGAGACGGCCGGCAACTATGTGTCGAAGGTCAACGACCTGCAAAAGGCGTCGGATGCCTCTATCCAGGATCTGCTGGCGGGCAAGAACAACGACATCACGGCGGTCGTTTCCGCCGTGGCCAAGGCCGATGTCAGCTTCAAGGTCCTCGTGGGCGTGCGAAACAAGCTGATCGAGGCGTACAAACAGACCATGAACATGCCGCTATAGAATCTGACTGGCAGATGGACGATTTTTGACTGTTGATGGTTGATGGAGTACCTGCAAAAACTACTTCTGATCTGGCAGAAAATCAGTCTGGTGCAGCGGGCGCTGCTGGCCGCAGTCGCACTGGCCACGGTGCTCATCGGCGCTCTGATGGTCCATTGGGCGAGGAAACCGGACATGCGGATGTTGTACCAGGACCTGGCCCCGGCGGAGGCGGCCAAAATCACGGAGAAGATCGCCGAAAAAGAGATCGCCTATGAGCTGCGCGACGGCGGCACCACGGTCTATGTCCCGCGGGGGTACGTCTACCAGCTCCGGTTGGACCTGGCCAGGGACGGACTGCCCGTCACAGAGCAGAGCGGATACAAGCTCTTCGATGACGAGAAGATCGGCATCAGTCCCTTCGTGCAGAACGTCAACCTCAAGCGAGCCCTCCAGGATGAGCTGGCCAAAAGCATCCAGGAGATCGACGGCGTCACCCACGCGAGGGTCCATATCGTCAGCCCCGAGCAGAAACTTTTTGCATCCGATGAGGAGCAGACAACGGCCTCCGTGGTCCTGAGGCTGCGTCCGGGTTACCGGCTCAGCGGGGGGCACATTGCCGCCATCACGCATCTTGTTTCCGGCGGCGTCAAGGGCCTTAAGGCCGAGAACGTCACGATCATCGACGGCAACGGGCGGTTGCTCTCGGGCAGGGGCGGTTCAGCTCTGGCCTCCGGCGCCGGCACCGCCCAGGACTACAAGGAGCGCGTCGAGCAGGGTCTCGTCCGCAAGGCCGAGGACATGCTGACGACGGTCCTCGGCCCCGGTCGGGCCACTGTCCAGGTCAGCGCCGTGATCGATATGAACAGCATCAGCACGATCACGGAGACCTACGATCCCACCGCCAAGGTCGCCACAAAAGAGGAGAGCACCACCAAATCGGAAATGGGCGTGGCCGCTGCAGGACAGAAGACCGCTCCCGGCGCGACCAAGAAAGACGAAACCGTTACGACCGAATACCAGGTGGGCAAAACGGTCAAGCAGCACACCGTACTGCCGGGAGAGATCAAGTCGCTGTCCGTGGCGGCTTTCGTCGATCTGTCGGTCGACGCGAATGACCCCGGCACGAGCGGCCAGCCGGCTTTGACCATGAACATCACGGATGTCGAGCAAATCCTCCGCACGGCGCTGGGTTTGAAGGAGACCGACTCTCTCAAGGTCGTCAACGCCCGGTTCCACCGATCGACGGAGACCCTGGCAGAGGAAGAATCTTCCCCCTGGTCCTGGTACGTGGCCATGGCGCGTCAACTCTCGCTCGGCATCATGGCGGTCTGCGCCGTGGTCGTCCTGCGAATCTTCAATCGCGCCAGGAGCAGGACGGCGGCAATCGAGGCCGAGCTGCCGCAAGGCGCCGCATCCGGGGGTCTGGTGCCGTCCGGAGAACCGACCATCGCCGAGCCGCTGCTGATGCGACGCCAGATCGCCCACGCCCTGAAGCAGAACCCCGACCAGGTCAGACAGATGTTCGTCAGTTGGATTGAAGAGAAGGAGTAGACGCACCGTGCCGTTGACCGGGAAACAAAGAGCCGCATTGCTTCTGACCAGCCTGGACGCCGCCACGGCGGCCGAACTACTCAAGGGCATTGACGCCGCAACCGTGCAGGAACTGGCGGTTGAACTGACCTACCTCGACGCCGCCGGCCAACGGAACGCCCGGCAGACCGTCGATGTCGCACGTCAGTTCTGCAAGTCCCTCCACGAGGAGACGGGATTCGGTTTCAGGAGCTTTCTAAAGGAGATGCTTCGCAACACCGTCGGCGAGGAACAGGCCAGACGAATCCAACAGGAAATCCAGAGTCTTCTTCAGAAACGGGACCCGTTCATGTCGATCCGCTCGGCGGACCTGCAATCGCTGACGACCGTGCTGCAAACGGAGCACCCGCAGGCGATTGCGGTCATTCTGTCGGAGCTGCCGCCCAAGCGGAGCTCGGCGGTGATCGGACTGCTCGCCGAGAACGTGCGCGTCAGCGTCATCAGCCGGATGACGAGTGTCAACAGCGTCACGCCCGAGGCCAAGATGAGAATCGCGCAGATGGTTCACACCCGGCTGGAGGATACGAAAGTCGCAGCGAGCGGCGGGACGGCAATCCAGATCAGCCCGGAACAATCCCTGCGGAAGGTGGCCGTGATCGTACGCAATCTCGACAAGGAAGTCCGCGACGGAGTGCTGGAGGCAATTCGTCAGAAAGACCGGGAGGCCGGCGACAAAATAGCCGGTCTGATGATTGTCTGGGAAGACGTCGCGCTGGTGGGCGACCGCTCGCTCCAGCAAGCGCTTCGCGGCATCGACGAGCGGAAGTTGGCCCTGGCGTTGCACGAGGCCGCCCAGGAAATCACCGCCAAGGTCAAATCCAACATCTCGGAACGTGCTGCGGCGATGGTAAGCGAGGAAGCGTCGCTGATGTCCTCGCCCAAAAAGGAAGACATTGCCCAGGCCAGAGAGAAGATCGTCACGGCCTTGCGGGAGTTGAACCTCAAGGGAGAGCTGACCTTCGAAGAAGAGTGAACCGATGCCGAAAATGCCGACCATCCAGATCGCCAGACCCATCGCACAAGTCCGCGTCTCTCACGTGGTCGGCGATCCGCGCGAGGAGAAAAGCGACGCGGAGCAGGCGACGGCCGAGCGCCTCGACGGTATCATCCAGACCGAGAGGGCCCGCATGGCGGAAGAGCTGAAGCGGCAGAAGAGCCAGTTCGCCCAGCTCTGCGAAACCGTCGGCAATGTCGTTCAGAACCTGGACAAACTCTATCAGGAGACCCTGGCCAACAACCGCGAGGAGATCGCCAGGCTCGCGGTCGAGATCGCCAGGAAGATTCTCATGCACAAGATCGCCCAGGGAGACTACGACATCCAGGCCGTTGTGGAGGAGGCCCTCAAACGTGTCCCCACTCGCCAGAGCATTGTGATTCGCCTGAATCCGGAGGATCTGCCGCGATGCCAGCAGCACCAGCAGGAGAACCCCGACAGCCCGTTCGCCGAACTGGAATTCACGGCGGATTGGAGCGTGGGCCGCGGCGAATGTCTGGTGGAAACCCCCAAGGGGATCGTGAAATCGTTCATCGAAGAGCACCTGGAACACATCGGCGAGGCGCTCCAGAAGGTGGGATAGACTATGACGGAAACCGCAGGCTGCACAATCGATTTCAACAAGTACTACTCGGCCCTGGATACCGTCGATCTGATGAAATGCCAGGGCTCCGTGGTCCGCGTCAGCGGCTCGACCGTGGAATCGGCAGGTCCCGTGCTCGGCCTGGGTGAGTTGTGCGGCATCCACATCCGGGGCGGCCGGCGGGTGCTCGCGGAGGTCGTGGGGTTCCGGCACGATCATCTGATCCTGCTGCCTCTCGAACACATCGAGGGCGTCTCGCCGGGCGATACGGTGACGGCCAGGACAACGCCCCGCCACATCATGCTCAGTGAAAAGACCCTCGGCCGCGTGCTGAACGGCCTGGGGGAGCCGATGGACGACAAAGGCCCCCTTCCGGGCGGGGAGAAATGCCCGCTCGACGTGAGCAGTCCGCCGCCGCTGAGCCGCGAGAAGATCACCAAACCATTGGCCCTGGGCATCCGCTCCATCGACGGTGTCCTGACGTGCGGAAGAGGCCAGAGGGTGGGTATCTTCGCCGGCAGCGGCGTGGGCAAGAGCGTTCTACTCGGTGATATCGCCGTATCCAGCGACGCGGCGGTGAATGTGGTGGCCCTGATCGGAGAACGAGGCCGTGAGGTGCGAGAGTTCCTGGAAGAGAACCTCGGGCCCGAAGGCCTGGCTCGCAGCGTGGTGGTCGTCGCGACCTCGGACGCCCCGCCGATCCAGCGAGTCAAGGCGGCCTTCGTCGCGGTCACGATCGCCGAATACTTCCGGGAAAGGACCGGGAACGTTCTTTTCATGATGGATTCCCTGACGCGTTTTGCGCAGGCGCAGCGGGAGATTGGGCTTGCCGCCGGGGAGCCGCCGGCGACGAAAGGGTATTGCCCCAGCGTCTTTGCCCTGATGCCCCGCCTGATCGAGCGGCTCGGCTGTTCCCAGAGGGGCAGTATCACGGGCATCCTCACCGTGCTCGTGGAGAACGACGATCTGACGGACCCCGTCGCCGACAGCGCACGCAGCCTTCTGGATGGGCATATCGTCCTGTCGAGAAAGCTCTCGGACAGGGGCCATTACCCGGCCGTGGACATCCTGGGGAGCATCAGCCGGCTGATGCCTGCCGTGGTGAGCGATGAACATCGTGCCGCCGCCCAGAAGCTTCGGGAGATCTATGCGACCTATGCGGACGCCGAGGACTTGATCAACATCGGCGCCTTCTCTCCCGGCAGCAACCGCCGGATCGACGGGGCCATCAGTCTGATCGATCGGATCAACGAGTTTCTCGTCCAGTCCGTCCGACAGAGAACGCCGTTTGAGGAAACCGTCAAACGCCTCACGACGATCATGCGAGCATGGGACAAACTGTTGAGCAGCAAGGACTAATGCCGGTATACGGATGAGACGATTCGTGTGGCGTCTTCAGCGCGTGCTGGACGTCAAAACAAAAGAAGAACAAATCAAACGAACCGAGTTGTTTCGGCTCACCGAGCAGTTGGCGGCCAGACGAGGCGAATTGCTTATGCGTCAGCGGATCCTGCAAGACCTGTTGGCGGAGATCCCCAGGGATTCGTCCGCAGAGCGACTGGGCGCACAGGAGTTCTTTCTTCGCCGCGTCGCCGTGGACGACGAACGGATTCGCAAGCTCCAGGAGGAGATTTCGGCCCTGGACGTGCGGCACAGGGAAAAGACCGCCGAAGTGCTGGCCGCCAGGCGCTCTAAGGAAGGCCTCGAAAAACTGAGGGTACAGGCCAAGGAAGAATACATTCGAGAACAGGAACGACTGGAGCAAAACGAGCTGGACGAAAACACAACCATCGCGTTTGCCCGGAATGAGGAGTCCAACAGGTGAATAGGAAGGTCATCATCATCGCAGCCGTGGTGGGATTGGCCAGCTTTGTCGGTGCGTTCGCCACCGGATGGTTCACCCGGCCGGCCGCCGCGTCCGCCGCTCCCGACCCGACTCAGGCGGGCGTCGCCGGACCAGGGGGGGCATCGCTTCAGACGCCGCCGCTGACCCTTTCGCCGACGCCGGGCCTGCCGACCGACCAGGCAACGGCCGCTCGCTCCATGAGTGAGGAACAACTCAAGGAGCTGATCCTGCAGGTTCGGGAACGAATCCAGGAGTACGACCGAAAGCTGCTGGAGCTGGACAAAGAAAAAGAACGGCTCCAGATCGCGCAGCAGACCCTGAAAAAGGACATCGAGGCCCTCAACAATCTACGAGTCGATCTGGCCGCCAGCGTGGCCGACGTGAAAAACGAACGAGACCTGCTTCTCAAGACACGGGTGGAGGTTGCCGCCGCGGAAAAGGCCAACCTCATGGCCATCGCGGCGGCCTACGACAAGATGGACCCGGTCGGGGCGAGCCAGATCCTGACCAACATGGCCACGGGGTCATCCCGAAACGCCGGCAACGCCAGTCCCGCCGCCAACCTGGACGACGCCGTCAAGATCCTGTTCTACATGCAGGAGCGAACCAAGGCCAAGGTGTTGGCCGAGATGGCCGCCCAGGAACCGGCGCTGGCGGCCCTGCTGTGCCAGAAGCTCAAGCAGGTCCAAGAAGGGAAGTAGTCGTATGGATATCGCGACATTATTGGGTGTTATTCTCGGTTTTGTCGTGGTGATATGGGCCATCCTGCTCGGAGGCAGTCCCGCCACGTTCGTGGACGTCCCCTCGGTCGCAATCACCATCGGCGGCATGTTGTGCTCCACGCTCATCCACTTCTCGCTCCCCCAGTTTCTGGGCATCTTCTCCGTCATCAAGAAGACGATCATCACAAGGGTGCCGTCGCCGTCGGAGCTGATCCAGAGAATGGCGGACTATGCCACAATCAACCGGCGGGACGGCGCGCTGGCCCTGGAACAGGAGATCGGCAAGATCGGCGACGCGTTCTTCGCCAAGGGCCTCCAACTGCTCGTGGACGGGCAAAACCCCGATGATATCCGGGACCTTCTGTCGCTCGAGATTCAATATCTTCAGGATCGCCATGCGACGGGCAAGAAGATCCTGGAATACATGGGCGCCGCCGCTCCCGCGTTTGGGATGATCGGGACCCTCATCGGACTGGTTCAGATGCTCAAGAATCTCACGTCCCCCGACCAGATCGGCGCCGGCATGGCGGTCGCCCTGCTGACGACATTCTACGGCGCGATTCTGGCCAACCTGGTCTTCCTGCCGCTGGCGGGCAAACTCGGGCTTTATTCCAAGGCCGAAACCACCGCCAAGGAGATGATCGTCGAGGGCGTCTGCTGCATCGCGAAAGGCGACAATCCGACGGTCGTCCGCGAGAAGATGCAGGTGTTCGTCTCCCAGAGCAAAAGAGCCGAGAAAAAGGCGTAGGTGTCGCGTGGCAAAATGGAAGAAAGAAACGCCACCCGAGGAAGCGGCCGGAGCCCCCCTGTGGATGGTCACGTTCAGCGACTGCATGAACCTGCTGCTGACGTTCTTCGTCGTGCTGGTCACCTTCTCCTCGTTCGGCGACGATCCACAGGACCGACTGCTGAATTTCATGTCCTCGGTGCGTGCGGTTTTCGGATCCCCGGTTCCCGTGTCGGGCAAACAGGACGAGAGCGCGATGTTGCCCACCCGTCAGGTCATCATTCCGGAACAGCCCGAGCATGGTAGTGAGAGGCCCACAGAGAACAGATCCCCCATTGCCCGCGAGGGAGTGTTGAACGAGAACCTCCAGGCTGCCGATTACCGAAATCACAAAGTATTCCTGGTCCCGTCGGAGAAACTGTTTCTCGGCAGAGGAACGGTCCTGTCGCCCGCCGGACGGTACCTGCTGGGCGTGATGGCTGCATTTCTCAAAGAGGTTCCCGGACCGGTGGTCCTGAGCGAAAACGGACCCGAGCAGAAACCGGACCAGATGAATAGGGGCCTGTCGAGGGCCCTGGCGGTCATGGAGTACTTCGTCTCGCTGCAGAGTCTGGATCGTCAACGGTTCAGCATTTCGGCCGACAGCGCCGCGCCGCCTGAGAACGGCGACGGCTCCATCCAGAGCTACCATCGCGAGGAGCGAATGCTCGAGATCGTCCTGCTCGAAGGGAGCGTGCAGCGTTGAGCAGGGCCAGGCCAGTTGAAGAGAACCCCCGGGTCCCCTTGTGGATCGTCACCTTCACGGATATGACCACGAACCTGCTGACGTTCTTCGTGCTCCTGCTGAGCATGGGGCACATCCGCGACGACACCCTTTTCGACGAAGGGCAGCGCATCTCGCTGTTGTTCCTGGAGTCGGTCAAGGCGGGATTTGGGTTCAGGACTGCCTCTGAATTCGATTACAGCAAGGTGAAGTACACGATTGAGAAGCCGGAACAGCCCAAGGGCATCACCAAAGACGCCCGGGAGGAGCAGACACGCAGACTCTTCGACAACCTCCGGCGTTCCATGCAAACCATGCCCTCCCAACTGAAGGGCGACCGGGTGGAGTTCTCGGTCGCGAACGTCAAATTCGCACCGGATCAGGCCGTCCTCGACGAGTCCGGCAAACAGTGGTTGTCTCGGTTCTGCCTGAATGTACGACAGAACCTCAGCCCCGCCAACACCATGTTGTACGTGGTCGGGGTGGCCGATAACGGGGCCGCCGAGACTCAATCCCGGCTGCTCGCGGCCCACCGGTCCCGCGCCGTGGCGGACTTTCTGCGCCAGGCATTGTCCGCCTCCTCGACCGGGCAAAGCCCGCAGGACACACACGGCGGACCTCCCTGGCGGGTATTCTGGTGGGGCGCCGGTCCCGGCGCGAGCTGGGGGGGGCAGGATTCACCCGGTCCCGGACAGTCTCAGATTCTGATCGCGGCGATGAAAACGAACCGTTGATCCCGATGGCTGTATAGTTTCTCGACGTAGTGACCATTCTCCAGTCACCGGCCTGACTTGTACCCCCTGCCCACATATCCACAGGGCGACAGGCGGCCTGCGGCACGCAATTTGCAGTATACCTCACACAACAATGTCGTGTGCCCGGTCTGCTCACGAGCGGACCCACGCGTTGCGGGAACCATGTCGAGGTCGGCTCAGGATGAATGGCAACGGAAAGAGAATCACGGCTCTGTGCCTGCTGCTCGTCGTCGGAGGCGGATGGGCCGGACTGGCGTCGCGATGCACAGGGCGGGCGGAACGGGCTCAAGCCGCAACCGGCGCCAATTCCTTCCTGAGCGATCCCAACTCAACGGCCTTGAGCAATATGAGTCTGGACAGCGGAGGGCTGTTCCTCAGGATGACGCTCTCGGTAGGCATTGTGCTCGGACTCGGCGCCGTGGCTCTCTACGTGTCGAGAAAGGTCCTGCCGCGGGTGACCCATCCCGCGGGCCGGGAAATCCGGATCGTCGAGACCACCTGCCTGGGACCCCGCAAGGCCCTCCACCTCGTGGAGGTAGGCGGCCAGCGGCTGCTCATCGCCAGCACCGGCGACAACATCACCGTGTTGACCGCCGTCGAAGATCCATGGCTCGATGTCTCGCGACAGCAAGTCGATCATGCGGTGGAGTCATAGATGGCCCGAGCACGAGGAACAATTCAAGGCTTGCTGTTGATCGTCGCGTCGTTGGCGGGATCCGCCGCCGGACAGATCACCAGCGGCCTCCCTTCGCCGATGCTGCCCCCGGCGAACCCCAAGACCGCCGCCTTGCCCCCCGCCAGCAACGTCCCCAGCATCGGGGATCTGATGACCGTTTTTGAGAAGGCGACGGCCTCCACACCGAACGATGATGCAGAGCCCAAACCCGCAGACCGCGACTGGGCGACCCCGGTCAAGCTGGTGGTCGTCTTCGCCGGATTGGCCATTCTGCCGAGCCTGCTCGTGATGATGACCTCCTTCACCCGAATCGTCATCGTCCTGTCCTTCGTGCGTCGCGCCCTGAGCACCCAGACCATTCCCCCGACCGTCGCCGTGATCGGCCTGGCCCTGTTCCTGACGATGTACACGATGGCCCCGACCTACACGCGCGTGAACGCGGAGGCCATCCAGCCCTATCTGGCGGACCGAGTGCCCCTGGGCATTGCCGCCACGAAGGCGGGGGAATGCATAAAGGAATTCATGCTTCGCCAGAGCCGCAAGAGCGACGTGGCGTTGTTCGTCGAGATGGCCAAGACCCCCGTGCCGGCGACCCCGACGGATATCCCCATGCACATCGTCGTGCCGGCGTTCATCATCAGCGAGTTCCGCACGGCGTTTGAGATCGGCTGCCTGCTGTTCATCCCGTTTCTGTTGATCGACATGGTCATCGCGAGTGTGCTGCTCAGCGCGGGGATGATGATGCTGCCCCCCGTCATGATTTCGCTGCCGTTCAAACTGATCCTGTTCATCCTCGTAGACGGCTGGGGGCTGTTGGCCAGGAGTCTGAGTTTGGGATTCAGATGAGAACGTCTGAAGTCTGAGGTGCGAAGCGTAAGGCGAGGTGGGATGTTTCGCACGCAAGCGTTCAGACTTGAAACTTCAAGAAGAACGGTCGTTGACTGAGAGCTTATGGACAGCAGTTTCGCACTGTATATCGGACGACATACGCTGGAGACGGCGCTGCTTTTGTCCGCCCCCATTCTCATCACGTGCATGGCGGTCGGCATCACGGTGACGTTGTTTCAGGCCGTCACCTCCATGCGGGACATGACTCTGACGATCATCCCGAAGCTCTTCGCCTTGGGAGTCGTAACGTTGATCTTCAGCGGCTGGATGCTCCAGGTAGTGCTGCGTTTCACCGTCGAGATCTTCGCCTTGATCCAGAGCATCGGAGGCAATTGATCATGGATGATCTTCAAAGGTGAACCGATGCTCCCCACCTTGCTCGGCTTGATGCTGATTTTGACCCGGATATCGAGCTTCTTCCTCGTAATCCCCGTCTTCGGCTGGCAGGCGATTCCCCTCCACATCAAGGCAACCATTGCGGTCATCCTGTCGTTGTTCTTCTGCGTCTGCAAGCCGCTTGCGGTCAACCCGGCCGAGGTCTCTTCATCAATGGCGATGATCCTGCTGGCGGGCGAGGCCATCTATGGCCTGGCCCTCGGGCTCATCGTCGCGCTGCTGTTCTCCGTCGTTCAGCTCAGCGCGCGCATCGCGGAACAGCAAATGGGCTTGACCATGTCCGAGATCGTCGATCCGCTCAACGGGGAGGAAACCGGCGCGCTGTCGAGCCTGATGGAAATGGTCTTCATCCTCCTGTTCCTCAGCGCCAACGGCCACCACATGTTCCTGCGGATCATATCGAGGAGCTACGACGCGTTCCCGCCGGGAACGATCCCGACCCTCAATGCCCTCATCGAAGGAGTGATCCACACGAGTTCGGCCATGTTCATCGCCAGTTTGCGGCTGGCGGCCCCGCTCCTCAGCGCATTTCTCGTCCTGATGGTCACTCTGGCGTTGCTCTCGCGGCTGGTGCCCGAGATGGATATCTTCATGGTCAGCATACCGGCCAGGGTGGCGCTGGGCCTGTTCCTCGTGGCGATCTTCATGCCGTTCGTGGGAGGGTACATCACGGAAATGGCCGATTGGATGGCCAAGCTATTACCGCTTTGAGTTTGCTCTTTGCGATTGACGATTCCCTATTGAGTGAATCTGGGAAACGATGAACATCCGAGGCTCTGCTCCAAAATCACAAATCAAAAACCATAAATCGTAAATCCCACGATGGCCGACAAACCCGCAGCCGAGAAAACCGAACAACCGACCCCTCGCCGGCTCAACAAGGCCAGAGAAGGGGGGCAGGTCCCCCAAAGCCAGGAGCTGGGCACGGCATTCACACTCGTGGCGCTCCTGGTAGCCCTGGTCACGCTGGGACCGAACCTGCTCGAATGGTGCAAGACAAAACTCGAAGAGGGTCTATCGTCGGCAAGTCCCTCCTCGGCATTCTCCGACAACCAGGCGTTCCTCCATCTCGTTCACAACGACACGATCGACGTTCTCACGATGTTGCTGCCGATTCTCGCCATCCTGTCGGTTGGAGGTGTGCTCGCCGGCGCCGTCGTGGGCGGTCTGACATTCACCCCCGCCGCCATCCGGCTCAGGTGGGATGTCATCAATCCCGCCAATGCCCTCGGGCAATTATTCAACAAACGGTCTCTCGTCCACTTGTTGATATCCATCCTGAAACTGGCGTTCGTCAGTATGATCGTGTGGTTCTACCTGAAGGATCAACTGGAAGCCTTTGCCGCGTTGCGGTGGGCCTGGTCCACGCAGATCATTACAGCAACGGGCGGAATCCTTCTGGGCCTGTTCGTGCGCGTGGGCCTTGCCATCCTGATTATCGGATTTGCCGATGCGTTCTATCAGAAGTGGAACTACATCCAGGAACTCAAGATGACCCGCGAGGAGGTCCGGCAGGAGCGAAAAGACACGGAAGGCGCTCCGGAGGTCAAGGCCCGCATCCGCCGCATGCAGATCCAAATGTCGATGAAACGGCTTCGACACGATGTGCCCAAGGCCAGCGTCATCCTGGTGAACCCGACGCACGTGGCCGTGGCCCTGCGATATGACGCCAAGGCCATGGAGGCCCCCATCCTCCTGGCGAAAGGCGCCGATCACATGGCCCAGCGAATCATCCAAATCGGGCGTTCCTACGGCATCCCGATCGTCCAGCGGCCCGAGATCGCCAGGGCCATCTTCGCCACCGTCAAGCCGGGCCACGCCATCCCGGAGGCCCTGTACATGGCGGTCGCCGAGGTGCTTGCGATGATTTACCGCCTCCGCCAGAAACGCCGAACGTCGGAATAGGATTCGCCCTGCCGCAGAATCTTGCAGGGCGCGGGGACACAGCCCATTGGTTATCGGCCGGACCCGGCGGCGGGTAGAGAAGTCGAACCGAGATTCATCCTAACTCAAGCCGAGCGCCGCCATCTGATTTTGCAGGAGGGTCAGGGTCTTCTCCAGTTGGGCGTATTTCACCACCAGCCTTTCCTCCGTCTTCGTCAGGCGTTCCTCTTCTCTGTCGATCTGATCCTGCAGATGTTTGATCTGCGCATCGACCTGCGACTGGTCCATAACCAGGGTTCCGGTGGTCGCCTTCAGGATGCGATCCAGCGTGTCCTCCATCGCCCCCGTGAATCCCTGCTTGACCCTCACCGTCGCGTTGAACGTGCCGTCCTGGCTCAAATCGACGCTCAACTGCAACCCATTCTCCGGATTGACCGCCACGTTGTCTTCGTCGAATGTGCTGTCACCCGTGACGATATTCTCCGTGAAGGTGGCGTCTCGCCATGACGTCCCGCTTACGAGCTTCATTCTGGCGCTCGTAATGGCCCCCCCGGAGATCGTCACCTCAACGTTGTAGGTGCCAGCGGTCGTATTACTGCTCGACGCCCCGTAGAAGTCGATCTTATTGCTGTCGGAACTGCCCGTCTTGTCCGCCCCGATGACGGCGAGCACGCCCATGTAGTTTTTGGCGAGGGCATTATTGAGAACGTTTGCATCCAGGCTCAACAGTCCGTCGCCGTCGAGCGTGAGGCCGACTTGCCCAGGCATGAGGAAGGTGTCGACGTCGATGACAAAGCCGCTGGTCTGCTGGATGAGCGGCCGACGCAGATTGTTGAGGAGATTCGAAATCGTCAGATCGCTCATCAACACGCCGGCGATCCCGGTGTCTTTGTTGTAGCTGGTCTTCTCCTCCAAGAACGTCGCAACCTCGTTGTATTTGCTCACCAGCGTGTTGAGCTTGTCCTTGACCGACGCGGTGTCTCGAGTCAGGTTCACCCGCACGGTTCCCGCATCATGGAGGTGGAGCGTCACACCATGAATGACGTCGTCGATGGTGTTCGAGCTGCGGGTGATCCACTCATCCGCCCCCAGGGGATAGCCATCGACCTTGATCTTCGAATCCTGGGCCGACTGTGTCTCGGTGAAATCGGCGGCGGTGAAACCAGCCAGATCGGCCGTGATACTCCCACCCTGCGTGGATTGGCTAACCGTCGGAACATCCAGCGTGCTGGAACCCGAGCCCGCCTCGTAACTCAGGCTCAACGTCATCTGGCTGACGCCGTCGGCGCTGCTGGTCAGCCGGATCTGGCCGTTGACCAGAGCGGCGGTTGCGGTGCCCGCGAAGGCATCGTTGATCTCCCCGATGAGATGATCGAGCGTTGTATGCTCGTTGACCGCTATACTGTGATTGACCGCGGCGCCGTCGTGCATCGTGCCCGTGATCGTGATGAGTTCGTCCCCCACCAGCACGCCGCTGAACTGATCGAGGTTCTTGATCTTATCAGCCAGAGCAACATTCTCGGTGCCGATGGTGAGCGGCGAGGCCGTCTGCCACACCTCCGTGTTGCTGGCGTTGATCTTGATCTCGTAGTCCGAGCCGGCGTCGTTGCCGTTCAACACGAGATGATAGGAATCGTCGTGAAACAGCAGATTCGCGGTCACACCGGGGTTCCTTGCGTCGTTGTTGATGAGGCCCACCAGATCTTCGAGCGTCGTCTCGGCCGTGGTGGTGATAACCATCTCCTGGTTGTTGTAGGAGTAGATGAACGTACCCGTTCCGACGAGGCTCTCGCCATACTCCAGGCCGCCGGTGTGGACCCAACGCTCCGCATTGGCAAGCTGGTTCACGACAACGGAGTGGTTGCCTTCATAGGCGTTATGGGACGATTCCGCCGTCAGGACGTCCGTATCGCTGGAGACGGTGGTATAGGCGCGAAGGTCCCCGGAGTCGGAAAGGGCCGCAACCGCGGTTTTCAGCGCTTTGAGCTTGGTTTGGAGCTCGCTGAGGGCGTCTTTCCGCTCATTCCAGACGTCCTGCCGTTGCGTGTAGACGTTCAGTCTCTTCCGCTCGATGGCCATGAGTTGCTGGATCAGCGTACTCGTATCAATGCCCGTGGAGAGCCCGGACAGACGTATTTCGCCCATTGCAAACCTGCCTTTCCGATGATCATCGTGCTGCCCGTGTGCTCCGAAGGACACACACGAACTCACCTCTGCTATTATCGGCCAGAAATCAGGGGGCCTGAAGCCTGGGGCACCGCGTTTTCAGGCCATTGCCACGCGGATCCGCTCCCGTTCCTCGCCCGCAAGCCGCAGTTCGAGGGAGGACGCATTCTCTGCACACCAACGATGGACGTCCATCAGCGCCCCTTGCTCACGTGAATCATCAAGGAATCGCCGGGCCACGAAGCTGTCATGGTTTTCGATCTCCCGTTGAAGATACGTCAGGCCACGTTCGGGCAACCCGGACGCATGAAGGGCCGTTCCCCTGAGCAGGTCGAAACCCGTCACGCGCCGGGCAATGTCCGGCTGCATCACTTCCAGTCCGTTCAGAATCATCATGCAGCTCACATAGGCCTTTCCCCTGAAGGACGACAAGGCGCCCGTCAACAGGTCGTTCACCAAGTGAACGGGCAGGACCTCGCTTTCCCACTGGAGAATCTCGGCCTTGAACCGCGTCAGGAAATCTGAGCAGGTGCAATCACGAAGCTCCGTCGCGACATCGAACTGCGGCTGTCTCCGCCATTTCTCCCAAATCCGCCTGAGCTTGCATTCGCAGTAGCGCCGATACCGAGCCCGGCGCCCGCGCGGATCGAACACCGGGAGAGTTTGCGTCTGGCTGCCCGGATGAACGCGGATCAGCGTCAGATACTCCGGGACATTCGCCATCTTCACCGGGGCGACGACATGGCCGTATAGCGCCAGCTTGGCGGACCAGAATGCATCCGCCGCAAAGGGGTTCTCATCATAGAGGCCGATCGTATCGAAGAGGCTCTTGCGGATGATAGCCGTACCGTGGCTGATGGTCGCACGCCACACAGTGCAACTGGCGGCAATCGTGTCGTGGTCGGTGGGCAGATCGCCCGGCTCGGTGTACTCCAGGCCCCGGAATTCCTCAAGGAACATCCGAGGGAACGATCCGACCATCCCCAGACAGTCATTTCGGGTGATCTCGCTGTGGAGTCTTTCCAGTTTCGTGGGACTCATGATGTCGTCGGCGTCCTGGATCACGATGAAATCCGAAGCGGCCCGGCGGATCGCGAAATTCCGTCTCACATAGGGCCCGCGGCTGTCCGGGAAATGGCATGGCCTGATACGGGCATCGCGTCGGGCATAGTCCTCGATCATGCGACCCGTGTTGTCGGTGCTGCCGTCATCGACCAGGAAGAGTTCCCAATCCGTCATCGTCTGGTCCAAGATGCTGTCGACGCACTCCTTCAGGTACCGCTCGCCGTTGTGACACGTCGTGATCACGGTGACTTTCGGCCGACGGCCCGCTGGAGCACTACTCCCGATAAGAGATGAGGCATCCTGGGCGACCGACGATACGGAGCCCAGTGGCGAACCCGACATCGAGCCGACCTCTTTGCGAACTTGACGAGCCGGTGGATTCTCAGGTTGCGTCCTGGCCTCCAGTCTGCATGCCAGCCGGTCCCGCACTTGCACAATCTCATCTCTCCGGGTCGCCGGGATCTGCACGATGGGATTCTCCAAGAGCCGCGTGTAGGCCGCCACGACCTGTTCATGGCATCCCATCTGCATGCAGCACTGAGCCAGCAGAGTGCAGCTCGTGACGTAGCGGCCGGCAATATCCGCGTGGTTCACAGATTCAGACGACGTGCAGCCCAGTCGCTTCAACCCCAGCCACCCGTCCAGACACGCGATGGTTTCCTCGCACTTGCACGCAGCAAGCTCGCTCGCCCCGGCGTCCAACAGCCTTCTTGCCTGTCGCAGCAACCAGGCGCTGCGACGCTCACGGTAGGCCGCCGTAATGTACAGGGGACGCCGCATCGGGGTCTCAGCCAGGGAGCCGTCCTTCCGCAGGAGCCAGGTCGCGCCGGTAGTCAGTCCGGTATGATCCGCCGGCCCGGCCAACGCACGATTCCTCGCAGCCTCCATGCCATTCCACACCTCGTGCCGGCCGCCGGCCGCGTGCCCGTAATCATGGTCCTGGTGAATCACCGTGATGAACTCCGTGGCGTCGATCACCGGCACGTCGCGTTTGTGAGGGTCCATGACCAGCCAGTTGTCCCAAGCGGTCCTCCCGATGGCAAAGACCGGGATCTGCGGCCATAATCCTTTGCGAAATACGAAATAGTCCAGGCCGCACTCTGCGTGGAGCATCGCGTGCTCCTGGAACTGTCGCAGGAGCGATTCCCGCCAGGTCGGCTGGCGAAAATCGATCTCATCGAGGATGGACACGTCCCATCGCTGGCCGATGAGAAGGAAACTCGCCAGGCGCGTCTGCACTCTCTGCGCCGCCTGCGTGAAATCCTGAAAGAGGATCATGTCGGCGTTCACGTAAGCGAGGACTTCGTGGGTGGCGTGGTCCTGAGCATCCTGGAAGAGCCTGTTCACCAGTGGCGTTCCGAACTCGTTGCGGCCAACCTCCGGGATGTGCCGCGCTCCCACCTCCTCGGCCATCTCCCTGATTCCCGGCTCATCGCCGAAGAGAATGATCTCCGGCGCCGGGTCGAGCCTTGCCCAACTGCGTATGGCGTTCTTCTGAATCGTCGCTGTGCGGCCGCGGAAGGCTTTGGGCATGGCAAAGATCGTTATGCCACTGGGTTTCGACGGCGGCTGCGGCCTGCCGGTCGAGTGCGGCTCGGGAGCCCCCGTTCGCCGGACCAGATCGGCGTACAGTCGCCGATATCGGGGGTGGCAGGAATCATTCAGATTGCGGACGAGAATGTCCCGCGCCTGCGACAGCATGCCCCCTCTCGCCAGACAGACCGCCAGACCGTATGACAATCCCCGGTCGCGAGGGTCCTGTGCGAGCACCTTGGAGAGGGCTTCAGCGGCCCCACGGACGTCTCGCTGTCGGTACAGGGTGGCGATCCGACGCATCGCCTCGCTGTGCAAGTCGCAAACAGGCATGGATTCGAGCGGATTGTATGACACCGAGCCATAGGCTCCGTCTGACTCATCGGAACCCTCCACGACCGCCTGACGCCGCTCCAGGCACGTCTTCTTCCACACGAAGAAAGCATGCTTGGCCCCCCTGTCGTGAATGAGCGTGATGCCGTGTTCATTGACGAACTTCAGCAACGGACCGACTTCGGAAAAGCCCATGAAGGAACCGCCCTCGTGATAGGGGGCGAAATACCCCTGGAAGCACTGCAACTCGTCGATCTCGTTGAGCACGTGGTTTTCGAGAAACCTCCCGGCGTTGTCCTGCGTCAGTCTCTCTTCGCTGAACCACAGATCATCGACGACAACGACGCTGCCATCTGGCAGCGAAGGCAGGGCCGTCGCGAGCACGTGCGCCATGATGGGCACGTTCGGCAGATCGTGCGCATCCACGAAAAAGATTACTTTGTCCCGTGGCGTCCACAGACGGGCGAAATCGGTCTTGAGGATATCCTGCTCCAGCAAGTTCACTCGCGAAAGATCGGCGGGCAGGAACTCCAGTGTTTCACGAAGCGTCTGGAAGCTGAGATCCACGGCGTGGATCCGGGCCCGTTCCGTCGAGGCGATCCAAGTCCGCAGGGAGAGCCCACCCAGCGTCCCCAACTCGACGATGACGGACGGATCGAACCGTCGCGCAAGGGCCGCAAGGGAAGACATCGTCCGGGCCGACTGATCCCGATAGTAAAGCCGATTCTCCTTGCACGCCATGACTTCGATCATCTCGTCGAAGACCGCCTCCTTGGGGGCATGAGGCGCCGCGGGCAATGCCTTGACAGCCGGCACCATGCACTGGGGTCGATCCTGCGTCTTCCGGAGAATCTCATGATACATCCTCAGAACCTTCGGGCCGCCCTTCTCGATGCTGAATTCCTCGCGGAACTTCACGACGTTGCTCTTGAGCGCGGACAGATCCGCACGGGTGAGGACTTCGGGGATACTCTCCAGATCACAATCGTCGAGAATCACTCCGATGCCGTAGCGTTCGACCAGGCCGGCCATGAACCGATTGGAGGCATAGACCACGACCGGAAGGCCCGCTTGAAGATAGGTCAGGAACTTCGTGGCCATGAAGTAGTTGTACTCCGTGGCGTTCATGTCCCTGGCTCTCAGCAGGGTGATTCCGTAGTCATACCCTGAGATCTCCCGGACGAAATCCTCCAGTCTCAGCGGCATGCAGGCGTGGATGTTGGTCAGGCCGTGCGCCCGGATGATTTCCTTAAGAGGATCGTTCTCGACGATTCCGTGCACATAGGGCGAATTGTAGATGTACAGCCGCAGGTTCCCACGGATGTAGTAGGGAACGACCGTCATGAAGGCGCGATAGTATAGATCGTTGGGATTCGTGGAGGCCAGTATGCAGCCGCCGTAGACCAGTCGAATTTCGCCGTCGTTCCGGGGCGGCTTGCAGTACAGCGGCTCCTGCAGATACTCTGTCACCGAGACGATGGACCCCTCGTGATGGTACTTCTCCCTCAGTCGGGCCGAGATCTCATCGGAGCACAGATGAATGACGTGGTCGTAGTTCCTGACGAAGTGCTCCTCCCCGAAGCGCACCTGCTCGGCGGTGCTGTGCGTCTTCTCGAAGTATGCATCCGGCAGGAAAGAAAGCACCTCGTAGAAATCGACCACTGCACGCCGGCGATCCGGAATGAACGGCGACAGAGCCAGAGCCTGGATTCCCCATCCGACATTCAAATGCACCAGGGCCGGATCGACGATCCGAAAGATGAGCGGCCAAAGATAGAAGAAGGGCTCGGACAAGACGGTATCGAAATGATCAACGAGGAGCGAATGGGCGCACAGGCAGATGCTCCGAAGCTGCTCCTTCTTCTGCCGGACGAATTGAGCCATCATGGAGAGGGTGTGAATCTCCCGGTACAAAGGGTACAGGACAATCGGCCTGTCGTCGTGGGGGCACAGGGCCTCCTGCACGGCTCGGAGACGGCGAGAGTCGATGAATCGCTCCAGGTAGTCATTGACCACCACCGTGCGACCGTTCGCCGGGAATCGGTCCCCGGAAACGCCGACGATAGTATGTCCCTCGGGCACGTCATCGCCGAGGCTCACGACGCGATAGGGTGCGAGTTGGAGCTTCAGCGCGTCTTTCCCCGGTCCCACGATGAATCCGGCCGGGCGCGCAATCGCCCCGTCAGTGAGGTTCTGTGTGAGGTGTGCAAGAACGTTCGGAGCCACCGAATCATCCAGATAGAGCCAGTAGGGAGCCCCCTGGAGACCGGCGATCAGTTCGACGAGACGGGACCCGCAGCGGAAGTCCTTGTAAGCGCTGAACCAGCCGCTGCACTTGCCGACCACGTGCTGCAACCCCGCGCCGGAAAGGGTCCTGCCGATCTCCTGGCTGAGCAGACGGTTGTACTCATCGGCGCCGATGAATCCGGACCGACTCAGTTTCTTCAGCAGCAAGGACCAGGACGGCGCGGGCTGATCATCCTGGAAATCGTCGACAGCGGCACTCGGCGGGCCCGCGTTCACGGCTCGTCTTGGGCCAAGGGCGCCATTGTAGAGATCCAACACCTTCCTCGCCGCCCTGTCCGTCCTGAATTGCTCACGGAACCGAAGCACGTTTCTCTTGAGTTGGTCGACGTCCTGGCCGTTCAAGAGGTCGGCCATGCGATTGACGCCATCGTATCCGTAGACTACGCCAATCCCGTTGTTCCTCACCAGATCGGCGAGAAATGTATGATCCTCCGGCACAACGATGGGCAGGCCCGCCCGGAGATAGGCAATGACTTTGAACGGAAGGATGTAAGGATACACACACGGCCGAGCATCATCCGGGATGCACACGCCGTAGTCATGTCTCGATATTTCCTGGACCCATCTATCCTCTTCAAGAGCTTCACAGGGATGAACGTTGGTCAGCCCCTGGGTCCTGATGAGCTCCTCAACCGCCTTGGGCCGCCCGAAACCATAGAGATAGGGCGACGGGTAGATGAACAGGTGCAGATTGCCCTGGGCGAAGTATTCCACCATGGAGCAGAACCTGCGGTAGAACGCGGAATTGACGTCGGAGGCATCCTGGATGATGAGTCCGCCGTAGGCAAGATTCACATCACTTGTCTTCCTGGCCGGCTGGAAGAACATCGGGTCCTTCACATATTCGAC